>JABMOY010000073.1 GCA_013203955.1 Rhodospirillales bacterium
TGGTGTCATCGGGGCGCTGTCCGCCTTCTACCACGACAGTCTCGATATCCACGACCCGGAACACCGTCAGTTGGCGATCTACAGGTTGATCGCCAAGATGCCAACCATCGCGGCCTACGCCTATAAGTATTCGCTCGGGCACCCAAGGCGACGACGCTGGCGATGGCGTCGGCCCGCGCCCGACCCCACATATCCGCCAACTGCGCCGCCCACTCGCCGCGGTCCTGGGGCGCGCCCGACGGTGCGGTGGGCCCGCCCGCCGAAGCTTTAGCGAAGGTGGGGGTTTTATTCCCCATCACGAAACCCCGCCCTCATCGTGGGCATGGGATATAGCGGGCCCGCCCGCCGAAGCTTTAGCGCAGGCGGGAATCTGTTCGTGCCGCCGCCCGTCCAGCAACCGCCCGGCGGCCTTGCGCCCGACGCGGTAGGCGGCGGGCTCGGCAGGGCAATCCAGGGCGGTGTCGGCGACAAAGTCTTCCAGGCGGCTAAAAAATTCTTCGTTTTCCTTGTCGCTGTTTTCTTCCGGGAATTTCCCGCCCGGAAGCAAACCTTCGTGCCGGTTTTCATCAAATGCAAAACGGACGATTTCACCGTCCGACGACACCGTCCCCGGCGCGTACTCGCCCCACTGCTTAAAAAAGAACGCCACCCCGGCCCGGCCGCAATCGTCGCGCAGGCCCCGGGGCCAGTCCGGGTGCATGGCCCGCGCCTTTGACCCTGACTCGCCGCCGGCGATCACCCAGTCGAGTCTCGGCACCGGTTGCAAAAGCCCGATGGCATCAGAGACGTAAGGCCGCATCCATTTCAGTAAATCCACCGCCCCGACCAGCGGTTCGGCGGAAACAAACCGCACGGCGGCCGGCGTCTGCAGCAACGCCGGGATCCGCGCCTCGGCCTGTTCCTGATTTTCCGCCGACACGCCGAGCCAGACGTTGGGCCGCGGCCACGTTGACCAGCCTTCAATGGCCATAGCTTGAATGTGTTTTTCCCACCGCCCAGCACCGCTGGAAAGGTCGATGAATTCTATTGATGCTTTTGCCGACCGCCTTTCGACATCCCCAGTAAAATATTCCCGCATCCGCTCGGACTGCTTCGTCAACACCATCCAGATGCAGTGCGGCGTCAGCGCTATGACGGCGAAGATTTTGTCCAGCATTTCATCCGTTACCCACCACCCGAACATATCGGTCATGTCGCAGGCAAAGACCGCGCGCCGCTTGCGCCACGTCAACGGCCTCAACAGCACGTCCTCATCCAGGTAAATATCGACATTGTCGATGTCCTGGGCGCGGAACTTGACGCCGTTGCCGCGCCATCCGTTCCAGCGCTCGGCGTAACAGTTGCGGCAGCCCTCGGATGCATGGATGCAAAACCAACCGACCTTGCCGGTTTTCTTGTGCTTGGCCCGGATCGGGTTCCAGCTTTCCGCCTTGCCGCCGATGGCGTCCGCAACCTTCACCACCCATTCGATTTTAGTCATGTCCCTGTCCGGGCTTCGCCCGTCCCCGCCTCTTGCCGGTCATATCAATTCCTCGTCGAAGGCTTTCCACTCCGGGATGGTGATGTCCTGACAGACATGCGGGCACTCGATGTCGCCGGCCGGTTCCTCGATCAGCGACCACGGAATAAACACTTGCCGGACGCCGTCGTTAACCAGCAGCGCCTTGCCGGTGTTGTGAACGGTTTCGACGGAAACGGTGACCGTGCGGGTGTTGTTCGCCGCCCGGTTTTCCGGCGCCGTATCAAACAAAAACCCCTGCCGGTTGCGCGCCGTCATGCCACTTTACCCGCCGAAGCCTTGGCGTAGGGGGGCGCCCCTCTTGCCTTAATCGCCACCACCCGGGGTTGATGCGACACCCCGATGATTTTAAGCCCGCAAGCCTGCGCCCGCGCCTGCACGGCGTGGGCGTCCTGGCGCCGCGCCCCGTGGCCGATAATGCGAAGTTCACCGCGCCCGCCGGCGACCGGCGTAATCGTATCGACGCTAATCACATACCCCGCCTCTTGCGCGTCCAACCCCTCGGCGCGGCGATACAAATCCGACAAGTGCGCGCCCTCGGCCAGAATAAAAATGCGGATCGCCATCACGCCGTCCCCCGCCCGAACAGCCCATGGTCAAGCGCCGCCCAGGCCGACGGGTTAATCCACAAGACTTCGGTGCGTTTTTTTGCCCCATCGGCCAGCGCCGCCCGTTCGACGCGGTGCCAATCGCCCAAGGCGTCGTCGTACATCGCCGACGGATACCCTGACAGCACCACCATTCCCTTGAGCCCCGGCAGAAATTCCAACAGGTCCCGGTGATCGTCGGGGGTCATTTCGTGGTTGTAGGCGTGGTAAGCCTCGCCGTTCTTAACTTTGCCCGAGCGCGTTTCCGGTAGATATGGCGGGTCTGGATAATGCAACGTCTCGGCCCCGTCGTGCTGGGCCATAACGTCAGCAGCTGGCCGACGCTCGATAATCACACCCTGAAACCGGGCCGTGATAGCCGCTAAGGCGTCGGGGTAATTTATCCAATCCTTTGCCGGCGTCGTCCCGGAACGGTTGGAATTGGCCCGGAAGCCCGTCGTCCTATCAAGTCTAATTCCATCCGCACCAAACCCCTGAAACGACCGGACAATCAAATTCCTGGCTTGTTCCACAGGATCCGCCGCCAACACATATGCCGCCTCAAACTCACCCCGGGCAAACGGCGTTAACCGCAGGGCGTCAATTAATTCGCCGGCACGATCAGAGCGCAACACCCGGAAAAGATTAACCACTTCCCCGTCCAAGTCGTTGTAGACCTCGGCATAAGACCGGGGCTTGCGGATCAGCACCGACGCCGCCCCGCCGTAGGGCTCGACATAAACCCGGTGCGGCGGCAAATGGTCAATAATCCAGGGAGCAAGCAACCACTTTCCACCGTGCCAACGCAGCGCCGGGCGGGTCGGCGGCGGCGTGGTGCTTACAACCTGATCCATCACGCCGTCCCCGCTTCGTGGTTGATATTTTTGACCTCGACGTTTTGCGCCAGGTCCCGGACCGTTATCAACACCGCGTCCAGCGGCGTTTCGGGCGTCATCAACGGCTTGCCGGCGGCGTCCGTTTTTTCGGGGTCCGGCGCTATGGTCAGGTATTTGCAAAGGTCGGCGACGGTGACGCCGTGCTGCAGGGAATAAGAAACGGCGATGCAATATTTATCGACGATGGCGCCGAGGTCGCCCTGTTCCCTGCGCCGTTTGGTGAAGACCTCGCCGGGCCGGCCGTCGTCGTAAAAGCCGACGCCGACGTGAAAAACATGGTCGCGCCAAACAACATCCTGGGTGGCGCTCAAGCGCAGGGGTTTAAGTTTTTCGCGCGCCTGAAAACGCCGGGGAATTTTCCGGGCGATAGCGGCGGCGCTCAAAACCCGGCCTCCCAAACATGCAGAACAAACGGCAGGAAAAAGACCGCCAGCGCCAGCACCGACAACACCAAGGCGACGCCGTCGAGGCGGGGAAAAGAAAACCGCCCAAGAAACCGGAAGCGGTGCGCTTGAGTGCTGCGGCGGTCCGAGCCGGGGGGGTCCGAACAAGCGCAGGGAGGTCGCACCGCTTCCGGCGGTGGCGGGGGTAAATCTGGTGAAAAACCCCCCCGACCCTGGGAAGGGTCATACAAATATCTACCCTGGGAAGGGTCATACAAATATCGACCCTGGGATGGGTCAAAAAGATATTTATGGTCGCCGAGATAACACCCGTTCATTCGGTTTTTTCCTCAAGCCCGGTGATGCCGGCGATGGCGACCTTGGCGACGTCATGCAGTTCGTCGACCAGGGCGGCGGCTTCCGCCTTGTCTATTTTACCGTCGGCCAAGGCGGCGCCGGCGCGTTGGAACACGTCGCCCAATTCCTTACCCATGTCGGCGACCAGCTGCGGCAGATCGATGCCGTCGGCCGTCGGCAGCGCCACGACAACATGGTCCGACGCCGCCGCCGTCCACGCCGAAACAAAGGGCTGGCCGCAATGCGACTCGAAATAGGCCACCAACTTCGACGCCATGGTTTTATTGCGGTCCTCGGGGTCGTCGGCGTTCATGTATTTGCCGAGCATCGACGCCGACACGTAACACCCCGGCAGCGCCGCCGCCCGCCGGGGCCCGCCGCAGGCGTTAATCAGGTTTTCGGCGGCTTCTTCCAACGACCCCGCCGGGCGGATTTTGAAGGTGTGTTTAGGCATGTGGAAACTCCCCGACGACCGACCGCAGGCGCGATACGATGGCGCCATGATGAAAACGAATCTTGATGATGATTTTTTTAAGGCGCTCGACGACAACTTCGACGCCGTGCTGCAAGCCGCCACCCTCTACCGGTTGTTCGACCTCGCCGCCCCCGCACCCGCCGAACCCGGCGGCGTAAACCAAACGGGCGCCATGATCGTCCCGCCGCCCGTCAACGACCGCTAAACCACAATATGATGTGCCCGCCACTATATTTTGTGATTTCAAAAAAGAGTCGCACAAGCCTTGAAGGGGATAAATTTTTTTTAAGGTCATGCGGCCTCATCATCGGCAGCGGGGTACAGATCGGGGCGCAGTTCGAAGCGGGGAACGCCGGTTGCCTTCTCGATCGCCAAAACGTGTTCGCCGGGGACTTTCCCGACCTTGTTCAGCCAACGCCAAATATCCTGCTGTTTGAGGTTGCAGGCCCGAGCCAGGGCCGATTGCCCACCCGCCGTGTCAACTGCTTTTTGGAGTGCGTTCTTCGATGACATGGCCACAGATTACACTTTAAGGCGTAATCATGTCAACACCTAAAGGTGTAGAGAATAAGGCCGGAGATTTTTGTAAGTTAAACCCATCATGACGGTAATCTCCAAAAGGGTGAAAGAGCGGCGCGAAGCCCTTAACTTGTCGCAATCGGAACTGGCACGTCGGGTCGGCGAAAAACCGCAAACCATCCAGAAATTGGAGGCCGGAATCGTCCGCCGCCCCCGCTACATCATAGAATTAGCAAAGGCTTTAAGCGTCAGCGTTGATTGGCTTACGGGGTCTGAAAATTTTACTAAAATTGAAAATATTGACGCCGATCAAGCGAAAGCCGTAGAGTCGCCTCAACCTCCAGTTATTCTCCCCGCTCTTGATGAAATGCCCCGCGATGTCCCGGTCCTGGGAACGGCAAAGGGGGGCTTGTCCGGGTCGTTCCTGTTGAACGAGGGCGACCCCATCGATTGGGTCAGGCGGCCGCCGGGGATCATGAAAGCCAGGAACGTCTACAGCCTTTATGTCGAAGGCACATCGATGGCGCCCCGCTTCGCCGAGGGCGAGCTGGTCTACGCCCACCCCGGCAGAAAGGTGAAAGTCGGCGATTACGTCATCGTCCAGCAGGCGCAAGGCGACCACAAACCCAACGTCGCCTTCATCAAAAAACTCAAGCGCCGCACCGCCTCGAAAATCGTCCTCGAACAGTCAAACCCCAAGGCGACCATCGAAATGCCGGTGAAAACCGTCGAATCCATCCACCTGATTCTGACCATGAACGACCTGTTCGGGGTGTGATATGGAATGGGTCATCATCATCGTTGCCGGCGCGGTCGTCTGGCTCTGGTTTAAGATGTCGACCATAAAAAAAATTAACCATGCCTTCGTCATGGATGTGGTTGGTGAATCATTCAAGAACCCGGACGGCACCCCGCGCCAGAAAATCATCGCGGCGCTTTCGGAGGGTGCAGCGGTGGATTTGGTGGCCGAGCCGGACAACGCCTATGACGACAAGGCGGTGGCGGTGATGACGCCCGGCGGCCAGATCGGCTATCTGCCCGCAGGGCGATGCGTCGATGTTTTTAACCGCCTGACGCGGGGCGAGAAAGTGCCGGCCGCCGTCCATGAAATCCGGGGTGGCGCCCAGGGCCAGTGGCACCGGGGCGTGTGGATCGCCATCGGCAAGGCGGACGCGTAAAGCAGCGAAGCGAACGCCGTAACCCCGATTCGGCAAAATAAACAAACCCCCTAAAAAAATTTCTCTTTTTTTACACTTTTTGGTGTTGACATTATTACACCTTAAAGTGTAACCTCTGGCCATAATCAGACGATTTCACCACCCAGGCCCCCGCCGTCCCCCTTGGATACTCGCGGCGGGGGCCGAACCGGAAACAAAACCACATCGGAGACAACACATGTACGAAGTTATTAATCTCGAAACTGGTGAAAGCCACGGCAAATATGAAACCTTCGACGAGGCGCGAGGGTGTGTCTCGTTTGATGCTTTGCCCGCTTACCAGATTTGGAGCGGCGAAGAATGCGGCGACGATGTCTGTGGTGAATGCGTCGAGGAATTCGACCCTTCATACGTCGATGACGACAGGATCGCGCCGCCTTCGCAATCCGCCATCGCTTTTAACAACAACCGGCCAGCCGCATAAAATGCCCCAGCCGGTCAAACTCAAACCCCTGCTCGACCCCGGCTTCGACGATCCCGCCGACGACGGCGATGTCCGCCCCGATTACGACCTCGACGACTTAGCCGAATTCTGGCCCGACCTGACCCGCGGCCAGCGCGAGTCTATTCACAACATCGTCGAATCAAACGCCACCATGAACAGGCTGCGCCATAGGACGCCCGGGGGATGACCAGGGGATGAATTACCACAACGAAAAAGCCAAACCCCTGACCGACGCCGAAGCCGCGATCTATGCCGATTTCACCGGCGCCAGCGCTTTCCTCACCGCCGTCCGGTTGGGCCACATGCCGCCCCCGAACGGCCAGCCCGCCCGCTGGTCGATCGCCGACCTCGATCAACGCCTCGCCGCCACCCCCTTTACCCCGGCCGCCGCATGACCGCCGCCGCCATGACCAACGATAAGTCCCCGGAGCGGCAATGGCCCGACCACCTGACCGTCACCCAGGCGCATGAATATATCCGCGATGTCCTTGGCCTCGACCTAACATTCAGCCAGGTCAAACGCGCCGCCGACGACGCCCGCTTACCCTTCTTTAAACCGTTCGGCACCCATGCCCGCGTCATCAACGTCGACGACCTTAAAAAATCCATTTTCAAGGACCGCAACGCCGCCATAAACCGCATGGCGTCTTAAGGCCCGTTGTTGCACCGTTGTTGCAAGTTCTCCCGCACTCTCTCATACCCCCTAGGGTTTTTGCGGGTTCCAGCGTGCAACAATGATGCAACAAAGCCCCCAAACCCAGGCCCACAAAACCGCTAAGTCTTTGAAAAGAAATGGTGCCCAGGGACGGAATTGAACCGCCGACACGAGGATTTTCAGTCCACTGCTCTACCAACTGAGCTACCTGGGCATTGTTCCAAAAGGGAAGCGGCCTTTGGGGAACCCCAAAAAGGCCGCGGAACGCCGCTTATATAGAAGATATCCCCAATACTGTCCAGCACACCCGGCTCGTACGCCGGGCCCCTAGAAGCCCCCTAAAACCTCCTAGCTTTCGTCATCATCGGCCTCGGAAAACGCACCGTCGGGCGGCGCCTCGTCGGTGGGGATGCGATAGTCGCCGTTAAGCCAGCGGCCGAGATCGAGATTGGCGCAGCGTTCCGAGCAAAAGGGCATGAATTCGACAACCGTGGGCTTGCCGCAATTCGTGCACTTGCGGCTTTTAAACGGCACCACTTTGGCCTTCTGTTTCGGTTGCTCTGCCATATCTAGCCGCCATTTCCGGTGATGATATCGAATTGGCCGGTGGCAAAATCCTGGGCCGGGTCCAGGGTGATTGCAACCCCCAGCAAATCTTGCGCTTCCTTCAACGCCGCCTCACCCACGCCGGGGGCTTGCAGCGCCTCGATCATATCCGGCGAGGCCTTTAGCGTCACCGCCGCCGCCCCGGTGCCGAAGCGGAGAACCGCCCGCACCGCCTCCAGCGCCGCCGTCAGCGCCGATTTGACGGGCTCGGTGGCTTCTTTGACCTCATCCAGGCCGCCCAACACGTGCAACAACGACAGCCCTTGGCGACGGCGCGTCATTTCGACCAATCCCGTCCCGGTGTAGCCGAACACATTCGGGCTCATGGCGTCGCCGGCTAAGGACTTCCTGAGCGCGTCCAGCACCTTGCCCTTGCGGGCGCTATCCTTGATCGGCAGAAAATCGATGACGATGAGGCCGGAAATATTGCGGAGTATGATTTGGCGGGCGGCCTCGGTGGCGGCTTCAATGTTGATGTCGAGGGCCGTTTGCTCCTTCGCCCCCCCGGCACCGGCGCCACCGGCATTAACATCGATGGCGGTAAGCGCCGGCGTCTGGCCGATGATGATGGAACCGCCCCCCGGCAACGCCACACGCGCAGACAGCGCCGCGTCGATCTGCTCCTCGACGTCGAAGGCGTCAAACAAAGGCTCTTTATCTTTGTGCAATTCGAGCCCGCCCAGCAGCCCCGGCGCTTGCGTTTCTAAAAATTCCTTGATCTCGGCCAGCGTTTGCACGTCATCGACGGTAATCTTTTTAATACCGTCGGCGGCCAAATCGCGAAGCACCCTGATCTCCGGCCCCGGTTCCGAGAACAGCAACTTCGGCGCACGAGCGTTGGCGCGCGCCAAACGAATCTCGTGCCAGCGCCCGGCCAGGGTCTGGGCTTCTCTTTCCAGGCTTTCAAGCTTTGCCGTAGCCGCCGCCGTGCGCAAAATGAAGCCGTCCCCTTCGGCACACAGGCCTTCGATGGCCGCCGTCAGACGGGCGCGCAAATCGGTGTCTTCGATGCGGCGGCTGATATGAATTCCCGGCTGGCCCGGCTGCAACACCAGATTAACCCCCGCCAGGGTGAGGTGCGCCGTCAGCTTCGGCCCCTTGTCCTCGATCGGGTCGCGCCCGGCCTGCACCAAGACGGCATCGCCTTCGTTGAGGTAATCGCCGATGGCGCCGCCGCGCCCTTTCCCGCCATCGCGGGAATCACCGGGGGAGCGAATCTCGGCCAGCCCCAGAAACCCGTCATGCCCGGTGCCGATATTGACGAAGGCGGCGTTCAGGTTTTTGACCACGGCTTCGACGCGGCCAAGATAGATGTTGCCGACGATGCTACCCTGACCGGCCCTGGCCACCGACAACCCGTACAGCTTGGCGCCCGACAACAGCGCCACCCGGGTTTCGCCCGGCGATTTGCTGATCAGGACATGATCGATGGTCATTTTTTGTATCCCAGCCCGCCGAGCAACGCCGCCGTCTCGGTCAACGCCAGCCCGACGACGTTGCTGTACGATCCGTTTATTTTAGGGATCAACGCCCCGGCCCGGCCCTGAATGGCATAAGCCCCGGCCTTGTCCCGCCATTCGCCGGTTGCCAAGTAGGCCTCGATCTCGTCTGAGGACAGACGTTTGAAATGAACCGCCGTGGCAACGAAGCGCCCATGGCTCCGGCCTTGGGGATCGATCACCGAAATGCCGCCGTAAACCCGGTGGCGGCGCCCCGACAACAATTTCAGGAACGCCCGCGCTTGCCCTTCATCGTCGGCTTTGCCCAAAATCCGGCGGCCACAGGCAACCACGGTGTCGGCGCCGAGGACGAAATCGCCGGAAAAATTCCCGGCCACATGGGCGGCTTTGGCGGCGGCCAGGCGTTTGGCGAGGTCGGCGGGAAGTTCGCGAGGCTTTGGGGTCTCGTCTATATCCGCAACGGCAACCTCATCGGGGGTAATGCCGATCCCGGACAGCAATTCCAGCCGCCGGGGCGAAGCCGAGGCGAGGATCAAACGGCTGCTCATCGGGCGCCTATTATTTGAATCGGAAAGTGATCCGGCCCTTGCTCAGGTCATACGGAGTCATTTCCACGTTGACCTTGTCACCGGCAAGCACGCGGATCCGGTGCTTGCGCATCTTGCCTGCGGTGTGGGCAAGAATTTCGTGGTCATTTTCGAGAATCACCCGAAACATGGCATTGGGCAGGAGCTCGGTGACCGTGCCGGTAAATTCTAATACTTCTTCTTTCGCCATAAAATCCTCTGGTTGTATGTCGATAGCGGCCCATAGAAAGCTTCCCAAGGGCCCCGGGTCAAGGCTTTTAACTAAGTATCCCGAGCCGCCGTCAAGGGAAAGCGGGCTTTTAGGCGCTCCATCAACTGGTCGCGGACGGTGCGAAAAGCCTGCAAAACGGTTTCTCGGTCTTCCTGCTCGATGACTGTCGGGTCGAAAGTGTTCCAGAATTCGACCTCACACGCCATGACCCGGGTCATTTCAACGGCCTTGTGCTGGGCCTCGGGCGACAGGGGAATAACGAGGTCGAAATAGGAATCTTCCAAGTCTTCGAAGGCCTTGCCCTTATGCTTGCTTATGTCGATGCCGATTTCGTCCATGACGGTGATGCAGAAACCGTTGATCTCGCCGCGCCGGACCCCCACCGAATCGATGAAAATGCGATCGCCGTGCAGTAATTTGAGGATTCCTTCGGCCATCGGCGAGCGCACGGAATTCATGGTGCACGCAAACAGCACGGCGGAAGGAAGATCGGCCATAATCAGGCCCTGATATGGAGGACACAAAGAAGGGTGAACAGCCGCCTCGACGTCGGCACGTCGATTTCGACCTTGCCGTCGAGGCGTTCGCGCAAAATGTCCGAGCCTTCGTTGTGCAGCCCGCGACGGCCCATGTCCAAGGCCTCGATCCGCGACGGCGGCGCCGTCTTGATGGCCTCGAAATAGCTTTCACAGACCATGAAGTAGTCTTTGACGATCTTGCGGAAGGAATTCAACGGCAGCGTGAACCGGGCAAGCGCCTCGTTGGTTTCGCTGCGGATGTCGAAAACAAGCCGGTTGTCTTCGATGCCTAGGTGCAGATTGTACGGCCCGGCCTCGTCATCAACGGGGGCGAAGAAATTTTCTTCCAGCAGGTCGTAAACGGCGACCTTGCGCTCGTGTTCGACATGCGCGGCACGGCGGACGACGCTTTTTTCGTCGAGGACGATATTAACGATTCGCTGTTTGTCTGACACAACGCTTCCCCGTGGCTGTCAGCCATCATCAGACTTATTGAGCCTGATTGATACCGAAAGGGCATGCGCGTCCAGGCCTTCCGCTTTCGCCAAGGCAATCGCCGCCGGGCCGATTTCGGCCAGCGCGTCGCCGCCGCCGCCGATGATCGACGTACGTTTAAGAAAATCAACAACGCCAAGACCCGAAGAAAACCGCGCCGAGCGCGCCGTCGGCAAAACGTGATTGGGGCCAGCGACATAATCGCCGATGGCTTCCGGCACAAACCGGCCCAAAAAGATGGCGCCGGCGTTGTTCACGCCCGCGGCTAGTTTTTCAGGGTTCCGGGTGGCGATTTCCATGTGTTCGGGCGCCAACCGGTCGACCAGGGGCAGCGCGTCCGTCAATTTGCCGACGGTTATAATGGCGCCGAAGTCGCGCCAGCTTGCGGCGGCAATGGAAGCCCGAGGCAGGGTCTTAAGCATGCTTTCGACGGCGGCCACAACAAGGCCTGCAAAATCTGCGTCGTCGGTAATCAAAATGGCCTGCGCGGCGGGGTCGTGTTCGGCCTGGCTCAACAGGTCGGCGGCGATCCAGGCGGGATCGTTCTCAGCATCGGCCAACACCAAAATTTCCGACGGCCCGGCGATCATGTCGATGCCGACGGTGCCGAAGACCTGGCGCTTGGCGGCGGCGACATAGGCGTTGCCGGGGCCGATGATCTTGTCGACGGCGGCAATGGTGTCGGTGCCATAGGCCAAGGCGCCGACGGCCTGAGCGCCGCCGATGCGGTAAATTTCACTGACCCCCGCGATATCGGCGGCCACCAGCACCAAAGGGTTGATCCGGCCTTTCGGGGCCGGCACGACCATAGCCATCCGGCCTGTGCCCGCGACCTTGGCCGGCAGCGCGTTCATCAGGACCGAGGACGGATAGGCAGCACTGCCACCCGGAACGTACATGCCGACGGCTGAAATCGCCGTCCACCGGTAGCCGAGCCGCATGCCCGCGTCGTCGGTGTAATCCAGGCCTTCGGGCAATTGACGCTTGTGGAAATCGGTGATGCGGCCTGCGGCCAGTTCCAACGCATTGACCACGTCGGGGTCGGCCTCGGCCTTGGCGGCAACGATCTCGCCCGAGCTCACCCTCATGGTCTCCGCCGTCAGATCAAAACCGTCGAATTCCTTGGTGTAGGCGATAACGGCTTCGTCGCCCTTTTCACGGACGCCGGACAGAATGCCGCGCACCACGTCATTGACGTCGGCCTCGGTTTCCCGCTTGACCCCCAGAAGCCGTTGAAAGGCGTCCTCGAAGCCCGAATCCTGAGCGTTAAGTCGCGTTACCATTGACGGCCTCGCGAAATTTTGAAACCCAGTGTCCGATCTCGTCCGGGCGGGTTTTCCAGGCGGCCCGGTTGACGGCCAAGCGCGACGTGATGGCGGCGATTTGCTCGACCTCGACCAGGCCGTTGGCCTTCAACGTCTCGCCGGTCGATACCAGGTCGACAATACGCCGGCACAGCCCCAGTTGCGGGGCCAGCTCCATAGCGCCGTTGAGCTTGATGCATTCGGCCTGAACGCCGCGGGCGGCGAAGTGGCTTTTGGTCAGGGCCGGGTATTTAGTGGCGACGCGTAGGCTCGACCATTTGCGGGGATCGTCGCTGCCGACCATTTCCTCGGGCTCGGCGACGACCAGGCGGCAGGAGCCAACGCCCAAGTCGACAGGCGCGTAAATTTCCGGGAAATCAAATTCCATCAGCACGTCGTTGCCGGCAACGCCCAGGTGCGCCGCCCCGAAAGCGACGAAGGTGGCGACGTCGAAGCTGCGCACGCGGATGATATCGACTTGCGCCAGATTGGTGGTGAAACGAAGGCGGCGGTCGGTGGGATCGTCAAAGGCCGCTTCCGGTTCGATGCCGGCACGCCGCACCAGGGGCATCACCTCGGAAAGGATGCGCCCCTTGGGTAGAGCCAGAACCAGTTTCTCATTCGCGCGCAACATCGTCACGTCCTCGGTTTAGGCGCCATAAACGGCGCTGGGCGTAAGAATCGCGGCATTAATAGAGGTTTTTCAACAGTTTCGCTAGTTCGCAGTTGCGAAAGGGCGAAAAGCGGGGGTTTGCTGGGACGAAAAACGGGCGATTCTTTGTATATGCCGCGCTAATCGGCAGCGAAGACCCGTTCCAGGTCATCAAGGGACGGTGCCAACCAATAGGAACCACTGACGGCCTGGGAGAACGCGATCAGGCGATCATGCTGGCCATCGCCGGCAACGCCAAACATCCTTTTCAACTGCACGTCGAAGCGGTGAAGATCGCACGAAAAGGCTAGGAAATAGAGGCCGTGCTCGCCGGCTAAACCGTATGGCGCGCTACGGCGGTAGATTTTGAGCGCCACCCCGTCCTCCTTGACGTCGGTTCTCGAAACGTGGGAGTCGGGCGGCATGGCGTCGCCTTCCAGCTCGACACTGTCAGGCTTAGTCCGCCCGATGACGCGTTCCTGCTCGGTCTCGGAAAGCACGCTAAAGGCGTCCAGGTCGTGGACCCAGCGTTGCGTCAAAACGAACGCCCCGCCTACGCCGGGTTGGCCATCCGGGATCAGGGCGGCTTCGCGGGCGGCTTCGTCTTTCGGGTTGGCCGAACCATCGACGAAGCCGGTCAGGTCGCGGGAGTCGTGATAGGTGAAACCGCGCTCGTCGAATGCCAGTTCGGCGAGGCCCGCAAGCCGGCGCTGGACGGTAAGCGCGCCATCGAAAGTCTCGTCCAACCTTGCGCCATGTAGCCAGATGAGAATATCGCGCTGAGTCGCCGGGGCCTCGCGGCCGTCGACACCGGAAATCCGCTGGAATGGACTAAAACCCTTCAGGTCCCCGCCGGGATCAAGCCGCGCCCACAACGCCGGTCCGAACGCGACCACCATGTTCACGCCCGAATCGGCGGGCACGGTTTCCGCCGCCGACAGGGTTTTGACGATGGCACGCTTCAACGCCGCCATGTCCGCGCCCGTGCCAACATTGTATTCAAGATAATGATGATGCGCGCTTCCATCGATGAAGATAGCGGGCTGCGGTCGGGTCATCGTGGGCGTACTCCTTGCTATACCACCGTTAGCCGCCGACGCGCTTGATATCGGCGCCACAGGCGCTGAGCTTCTCGACCAGCCGCTCATAGCCCCGATCCAGGTGATAAATGCGGCTGATTTCGGTCTCTCCCTTGGCCACCAGCCCGGCCAGCACCAAGGAAACGGAAGCCCTGAGATCGGTCGCCATCACCGGCGCGCTGGACAGGCCTGGAACGCCGCGGACGATGGCCGAGGCCCCGTGGACGTTGATATCCGCCCCCATGCGGCACAGTTCCGGCACATGCATGAAACGGTTCTCGAAAATGGTTTCGGTGATCATCGAGGCGCCGTCGGCGACCGCCATCACCGCCATCAATTGCGCCTGCATGTCGGTGGGAAAGCCGGGATAGGGCTCGGTCATCAAATCGATGCCCAAAAGCGGGCCTTCGGTGCGCGACACCTTGAAACCGTCATCGACGGGTGTAATGACGGCGCCGGCGCGGGTCAGGGCTTTGTTGACGGCTTCCGACAGGTCGGCGCGCGCCCCCTTCAGGGTCAATTCGCCGCCGGTAATGGTGGCGGCGGCGGCAAAGGTGCCGGCTTCAATGCGGTCGGGAACAACGGAATATTCAGCGCCTTTCAGGGAGGTCGAGCCCTGGATGGTCATGGTATCGGTGCCGATGCCGTCGATCTTGGCGCCCATGGCAACCAGGCAATGGGCCAAATCGGCAACCTCCGGCTCGCGGGCGGCATTCGACAGCACCGTTTCGCCCCGCGCCAAACACGCCGCCATCAACAAATTCTCGGTACCGCCGACGGTGACCATGGGAAAGACCACGTGGCCGCCCATCAGGCCCTTGTCGGCGCGGGCTTCGATATAGCCTTCGGCCAGTTCGATTTCGGCGCCTAACTGTTCCAACGCCTTCAGGTGCAGGTCCACCGGCCGGGTGCCTATAGCGCAGCCGCCCGGCAGCGACACCCGGGCGCGGCCTTCGCGGGCCAGCATCGGCCCCAGCACCAGCACCGAGGCCCGCATCTTGCGCACCAGATCATAGGGTGCGGTGGTGTTGGAA
>JABMOY010000074.1 GCA_013203955.1 Rhodospirillales bacterium
TCATCACCGATGAGGTCACGGAAATGCCGCGATCCCGTTCCACCTTCATCCAGTCGGAGCGCGCGCGGCGCTGTTCGCCCCGCGCCTTGACCGCGCCGGCGAGCTGAATGGCGCCGCCGAACAGCAACAGCTTTTCCGTCAGCGTCGTCTTGCCGGCATCCGGGTGCGAGATGATCGCGAAGGTGCGGCGCTGGGATAGCGCCCGATCAAGGTTGGCCACGGGTTTTCCTGGGGGTTTGTTAAGTCTGGCGCTGTTTTAGTCTGCCACGCGGCCTAAGTCCATCAGATCCCGCCATGACCCCGGCAAAGTTAAAACCGCCGCTATTAACGGGGGTCAAGTCGCCCTTTAACATTATCCCTTAGTTTTAGCCAAGATCGTCTTCGAGTCCTTAAACCCAATAATCAAATTTCATAAGGTAGGAATCCTCGAAAGCGAAAGAAATAAGCCATGAGTCTTTTTGAAAATGCCCAAGTGACGACGAGAAATTCTGATGGCGTGGCTGAGGCGCCCCGCTTCAAGAAAGCCGATGTCGTCCGGTTTCCCGGAACGACGGAAATTCCAGCCTACATGCACGAAGTCTATGAATGGGCCTACGTGAACCCCTTCAACGTCTATCTGCTGGACCGCGATTGGGTGGTCGATACGATCTTGTTCGGAAATAACGGGCGGCTGGTGCGGGCGTTTCTTAAGGAAATTTCCCCCGGCCAACGGGTCCTGCAATCGGCCCATGTCTACGGCGATGTGATTCCGAAACTGGCGACTAAAATAGGCCCGGCGGGATTTCTCGATATCATTGACGTCGTGCCTGTGCAGGCTGACCACGCCCGCGAAAAGGTCAAGGGCATGGACCACGTGCGGGTGCGCATCGCCGATGCCGCCGATCCCGGCGACGACCTTTACGATGTCGTGTCGTGCTTCTTCCTGTTGCATGAATTGCCGAGCGACAAAAAGCGCGCCGCCGTCGACGCCCTGCTCGACCGAGTCGGGCCAGGGGGCAAGGCGGTGTTTGTTGATTATCATAATCCGCACCGGTTTCATCCGCTGCGCTGGTTGTTGGCCGGCGTCTTTGCCTGGCTGGAACCGTTCGCCGCCGAGATGTGGCAACACGCGATCACCGACTTCGCCGCCCGCGCAGGGGATTTCCGCTGGCAGACGAAGACGTTCTTCGGCGGGCTTTATCAAGTGACGGTGGCGACTAGATCATAAATACGGTTCCTGTTATGACAGACTCATTCCTTAGGAGTCTGTCATGAAGCTTCCCTTTCCATTTTTCACCTTGACGCTCTGGGCGCTCGTCGCCTTATTTTCCTCCGTACCGGTTGAGGCGACGGCCGGGATGGTCGCCGAAACCAGTGAATTGATCCGCAACGCCGGCCCCCGCCCGCCCGACGCTGCGCCGGGCGCCAACTGGTGGTATTACGGCGTCGTGTTAAAGGAAACGTCGGGGAAATCGGGCATCAGGCTGACCGGGTGGAGCAAGTGCTACATCACCCGCGACGATGTCGGCTGCGAAAATGTGCGCAGCAATTTCCAAAAACTCTACGGCACCGACCGTATCCCGCCGGGCGGCGAAATCCGGCTATTAAAGCCCGCCTGGGTATGGGCCAAGAAAACCGGCAACGCCTATGAAGTCGAAGGGTCCTATTGGGGCCTGGACGATAACGGCAACAAAGTCCGCGCCAGCTACCGGCTGAAATTCAGGTCGGATTAGGCGTCCGCCGCGTCCAAGGTTTCCTGGACCTTGGTCCAGCGGTCTTCGGCGGCGATTAAGTCTTTTACCACTTGGCCCAATTGCTTTTGCAGGGCGACCAGTTTGGCGCTGTCGCCCTTATCCTGATAGAGCGCCGGGTCGGCGATGGCGTCATTAAGCTCTTCTTTTTTTGCTTCCAGCTTTTCGATCGCACTTTCGGCACTTTTTAGTTCGCTCTTCAAAGCCTTCCGCGCTTGGCGTTTCTCGGCGCCCTCGCGGCGGCGTTCTTTTTTGCTGCCGCCCCTTTGGCCGTTCTGGGATTTTGAGGTTTTTTCGCCGCTTGCGCCTCGACCCGCCATAAGCGTGCGGTAATCGTCCATGTCGCCGTCGAACGGCGTCACCCTGCCGTCGGCGACCAGCCAGAAACGGTCAGCCGTCAGCGCAATCAGGTGGGGATCATGGCTGACGATAACGACGGCCCCTTCAAACGAATTGATCGAGCGCACCAGCGCTTCGCGCGAAACGATATCGAGATGGTTGGTCGGCTCGTCCAGCAGCAAAATGTGCGGGGCGTCTACGCTCATCAACGCGAACAACAGCCTGGCCTTTTCGCCGCCGGAAAGATCGGCGATTTTAGTTTCCGCCTTTTCCTCGCCGAAACCGAAGCGCCCCAATTGTCCGCGCACCTGGCCCGGCGTTTCGTTGGGGCGTTTGCGCGTCATCGCCAGCAAGGGTGTCGCATCCAGGTCCAACTCGTCGGCTTGGTGCTGGGCAAAATAGCCGACGCGCAGCTTGCCCGACTTGGCGACCGTTCCCGTCATCAATTCCATCCTGCCGGCCAACAGCTTGATCAACGTCGACTTGCCGTTGCCGTTGGCGCCGATCAGCGCGATGCGGTCATCAGAGTCGAAACGCAGCGACAGATTTTCGATCACGGCGGTGCCGTCGTAACCGATGGAAACATCGTCGGTCGTATAAAGAGGCGATGCCAACACCGGTTTCGGCGCCGGAAAGGTGAAGTTGGTCGCGGCTTCTTCGCGGTGTGCGGGCGTCGGCTCCATGCGTTCCAGCATTTTCAAGCGCGATTGCGCCTGCTTCGCCTTCGTCGCCTTATACCGAAACCGTTCGACGAACTTCATGATTTGCTGTTTTTGCACATCCTGCTTGGCCCGCTGCTTTTCGTTCTGCGCCAGATGCATGCGCCGGGTTGCCTCGAACCGGTCATAATTGCCGGAATAAAGGGTCAACTTGCCGTTTTCTAAATGCAGAATTTCTTCGACCGCCCGGTTCAGCAGATCGCGGTCATGGCTGACCATCAGCACCGTGCCCGGATAATTTTTCAGATAAGATTCCAACCACAGCGTCGCTTCAAGATCGAGATGGTTGGTCGGCTCGTCCAGCAACAAAAGATCGGGCTCGGTGAACAACAACGCCGCCAGCGCCACGCGCATGCGCCAGCCGCCGGAAAAACTTTGACACGGGCTCTGCTGCGCGGCCTCGTCAAAGCCCAAGCCTGCCAACAGCCGCGCCGCCTTGGCCGTTGCGCGGCTGGCCCCCATGTCGCCCAAGCGGACATGGATCTCGGCAATGCGGTCGGGGTCGGTCGCGGTTTCGGCCTCGGCGTTGAGCGCCGCCAGCTCCTTATCCGCCGCCAACACGGTGTCGATCAGGCTTTCCGGGCCGTCGGGCGCTTCCTGGGATGTGATACCGATGCGCCACCGTGAAGGGACCGAGATCGATCCGCCATCCGGCTCGATGGCGCCGGTCAATAGGCCCAGCAGCGTCGTCTTGCCGGTGCCGTTGCGCCCGACGAAACCGACCCGGTGGCCCGGATTGACGGTGACGCTGGCGCCGTCGAACAACGTGCGCGGGCCGATACGATAGATGATTTGGTCAATGCGAAGCATGGCGAGGGGGGGATGTAGCACGCTCAAAGCGGTGCGGGAACCATCTTTATGGCTGGGGATGAGGATGGTAGCGGGATGACAAAGAAAAAATTTCCTCTTTTTTTAACCGTGCAAGGCGCGGATTGCCGTTTCGGGTTCCTTGTCGATGATTTGAAGCAGGGCGGCGGCGGGGCCTTCCGGCTGACGCCGGCCTTGCTCCCAACCCCGAAGCGTTCCGACGGAAATCATAAACACGGCGGCAAACTTGGGTTGAGACAGTCCGGTTTTTTCCCGAATGGCCTTAACGTCCACAACCTCAACCTTGCGGGCCTTTCCTCGCGTGGCGTCTCCCTCGGCAAAGGCAAGGGCGTCTTCCATGCCCGCCATGATCTTATCGAATGCTTTGGTCATTTTTTTGCTCCATAAGTTTTGCAGATCGTTCTTGCGACTTTTGCGAGGTCGATACGCTGCGTGTCCGATAACAGGTCCTTGGCCCGCGTTGCAAAGCTTTTTGTTTCGACAATTGTTACCAATGTTTTCATAAAAGATACTACGTCATTAACGTGCATACGTCAATGACGCACTACGCCATTAGCGTATGTCCTGAAATCCGAAAAAGCATGTCGAGGGGGGCCTTGAGAAATGCCTAGGCTTCAAAGCACCCGCTCAGGCACATTGAAAGAACCCGGTATCGGCGTCAAACTACGGATATGCTGTTTAACTCTTATAACTTTATTTTTATTTTTCTCCCGATAACGCTTTTAGGTTTTCACCTAATTGGCGGCCGGTCGCGCCATCGCCTTGCCATTGGATGGTTGGTCGCGATGTCTTTGGTGTTTTATTCATGGTGGAACCCGGACTACCTAGGTCTCTTGGTTCTTTCGATTCTGGGAAACTACGGCTTCGGCCTAGCGCTTGCGCAGCAAAAAAGCAGGGCGATACTCGTCGTAGGTATCGCCGCCAACCTAGCCTTGCTCGGTTTTTTTAAGTATACGAATTTTTTTCTTGATAACCTATCCGGTGCTCTTGGCACTGATTTGCAAGTCAGCCCCATCATACTGCCTCTTGCGATTTCATTTTTCACGTTTCAACAAATTGCCTATTTGGTTGATGCCTACCAAGGCCATGCACGTGAGCGCGGATTTTTGCGCTATTGCCTGTTCGTGTCATTTTTCCCGCAACTCATCGCAGGGCCCATTGTTCACCACAAAGAAATGCTGCCGCAATTCGCACGCACATCGCTCTACCGTCTGAAATCAATCCATTTGGCCGTTGGGCTGACAATTTTCTCCATCGGACTTTTCAAAAAAACCATAATCGCGGATGGACTGGCGCTCTATGCCAATCCCGTATTCGATGCAGCCCTGAACGGCGGATCAATCAGCCTTGTTGAAGGTTGGGGGGCCGCGCTTGCTTATACATTTCAGCTCTATTTCGACTTCTCCGGGTACTCGGACATGGCGGTCGGTTTGGCGCGGATGTTCGGTATCCGCCTGCCGGTCAATTTTTTCTCTCCCTATAAGGCTGTCAGCATTATCGACTTCTGGCGACGCTGGCATATGACCCTTTCCCGCTTCTTGCGCGACTATCTTTACATTCCCATCGGCGGCAACCACCGACGCATTGCCAGCATCATGGTAACCATGCTGCTGGGCGGTCTGTGGCACGGCGCGGGGTGGACCTTTGTCGCCTGGGGAGGATTGCATGGCGCTTACCTCATTATTAACCACGCATGGCGAAAACTTGTTCCTGGTGAGACAACCACGCCACGCCGTTGGGCCGCGCGCGTTCTGACTTTCTTGGCGGTGGTGGTGGGCTGGGTCCTGTTCCGCGCCGAAAGTTGGGAGGGGTCAATGGCGATACTCTCGGGCATGGCGGGATTAAACGGCTTCGCACTCAACGTCGCTGCGCCCGACATTAACTGGAAAAATGTTTATGGGATTCTCGCGGGATTAATGATCGTCGTTTGGACAATGCCCAATACGTACCAAATCATGTCCCGCTACCGGCCCACACTGAAAGATGAGCGCTTACCTTTAGACCCGGCCTGGAAGCCGCTGGATTACAAATGGCGGCCTAGCGCCCTGAGTGCCTATATCACGGCAGGCGTTGCAATCGCCGCGCTTTCAATGCTGACCCGTGTCAGCGAATTCCTGTACTACCAATTTTAGGGACTGTTAATTGACGTTTTTCAGACACTTTTTTATTGGTTTTTTTGTGCTGATGCTACTTAGCGGGGGGATCAATTGGCTGATTGACCCGTTTAGCATTTACGGCGCGCCCTTGATTGATCGATTAAACACCCACAAATCACCCGGCGCGCCCCGTTTCTTCAAACCTTTGCAGGCATCCGCACGTCAGCCCAGCGTGGTATTCCTGGGCAGTTCCAGAACGCAAGTGGGGCTCGACCCTGATGACTTGCTTGGCGCTTATAACTTTGGCATTCCAGGATTACGGGCGGCTGAATACAACGGTTATGTCGAACATATCCTGGCCGATACTGAAGCAAAGCGGCTTGTCATCGGCCTTGATTTTTTGTCCTTTAACGACGCCCGGACGGTTGAAGGAAGCTACACGGCGGCGGTCCTCGGCAAGAATGCCTTGCTGAGGAGTATCTCGGAGACACTTTTTTCATACAACGCCCTCGACCGCAGTCGAAAAACATTTCGGCGATCGTATAAGGGTATTACCGTTTACCACA
>JABMOY010000075.1 GCA_013203955.1 Rhodospirillales bacterium
AAGAGTCAGCTGCTCTACCAACTGAGCTAAGCGCCCCTAAAGGAGGTCTGGCGTATATCAGACGCCCCCTCTTTTGTCGATAAACCTTTGGCGAGAAGGATCAGCCTTAGCTGGTCGCGCCGCGGCGTCCGATCATCACGTCACGATGCACCGACACCCCCATCAACAACCCGAACCCGAACAATAACGCCATCATCGCCGTGCCGCCGTAGGAGATCAACGGCAGGGGCACGCCGACCACCGGGATCAACCCCATGACCATGGCGATATTGATGAACACGTACATGAAAAACGTCGACGTCACCCCCATGGCGAGAAGGCAGCCGAAATGCGACCGCGAACGAAGGGCGATGGCGAAGCCGTAGATCAGCATCAAAATGTAGAGAGACAACAACAGAAGCGCGCCGATCAGGCCGAATTCCTCGGCCAGCATGGTAAAGATGAAATCCGTCTGCATCTCGGGCAGGAAATTCAAATGCCCCTGGGTGCCCTGCATGAAACCCCGGCCCGAAAGCCCGCCCGAGCCAAAGGCGATCTTGGATTGAATGATGTGATAGCCGGCGCCCAAGGGGTCTTTTTCAGGGTCGAGAAACGTCAACACCCGGCGGCGCTGATATTCGTGCATGAATTGCCAGGCGATGGGCGCCGAGATCAGCCCCAATACGCCAAGCAGGCCGAATTTCCACAATCGAATCCCGGCCACGAAAAACAGCCCGGCCCCCGTCAACAACAAGATCAGGGCAGTGCCCAGGTCGGGTTGGCGAAGCACCAACGCGGTTGGCGCCGCGACAATCACAAGCGGAACGATCAAAGCCTGCGGCCGGGGCAGGTCTTCGAGGCTGCTGCCGTGAAAAAAACGGGCCAAGGCCAGCACCATGGCGACTTTCATCAGCTCCGACGGTTGCAGGTTGATGAACCCGAGATTTATCCAGCGGCGCGCCCCCATGCCCATGAAGCCGCCGAAATCAACCGCGACCAAAAGCAGAAGAACGAAAAAATAAATGACATAGGCATAGCGCAGCCAAAATCGTATATCGACGAGGGCGACGCCGATCATCATCGTCAAGCCGAAAGCAAAACGGATGGCGTGGCGGTTGGCCCACGGTTCGGCGTCGCCATTGGCGGCCGAATAAAGCATGGCGAACCCGACCGCAGCCATGACCACAAGCATGAACACAAAAGCCCAATGAATTTGCCAAAGTTTTTGGCGAAGGGTCAGTTCCGGGCTGCCGAGAAATTTTCTTTCCATGGTCTGTTGTTTCCTAGCCGGCGTTAGCCCCCGGCCTTAACCCCCGGCCTTAACCATCGTCCCGGCTTTTACCGGGATTGGCATTGCTAACCTGTCGGCGGCGCCTGGGATCAGCTTCCGGCAGGATGCCGTCCCTCGCCGACTTCCGCTTTTGGGCCTCGATCAGGATATCGCGAGCAATGGGGGCGGCCACCGACGAGCCGCCACCGCCGTGCTCGACGACGACGGCAACCGCGTAGCGAGGCTTATCCGTGGGCGCGAACCCGACAAACATCGCATGGTCGCGTTCCTTCCACGGCAGCTCCTTGTTCTTTTTGACGCCTTGTTCGCGCTCCAACTTGGTGATCCTGCGCACCTGGACGGTTCCGGTCTTGCCGCCCATTTCCTGTCCGCGTTTCTTGATGCGGGCCCGAAAGGCGGTGCCCATTGGTTTGTTGACGACGGCTTCCATGGCTTGGCGGACAAGGTCCAAGTGCATGGGCAACAGGCTTAGGCCTTGCCCTTGTGTTTCCTTAGGCTTTTTCCCTTGTTTTTCCCTGGGCGTCTGAGAAAGGAATTCGTCTTCAACGCCACTCGGCCGGGGGCGCGTCAAACGGGGCGTCACCGGATTACCGCCATTGGCCAATATCGCCGTCATGACCGCCATTTGCAGCGGCGTCGCCAGCAGATACCCCTGGCCGATGCCGGTGAGCACGGTTTCACCCTGCTGCCATGGGGCGTTCATGACTTTCCGCTTCCAGGCGCGGCTGGGCACCAAACCTTTCTGTTCGCCAGGTAGGTCCAGACCCAAAGCGTCGCCGAAGCCGAAACGCCGCGCCATATCGGCGATGCGGTCTATCCCGGTGCGCTTGGCGACTTCGTAAAAATAAATGTCACAGGACTGCATGATGCCGTTGAAGGCGTCCATCCATCCGTGGCCGCTCCTTTTCCAGCAATGGAACGTGGCGTCGCCGAGTTTCATTTCGCCGGTGCAAAGAATCCGGTTTTCCGGCGTGATGACCCCCTTTTCCAAGGCCGCCAGCAGGACCACCATTTTGAACGTCGAGCCCGGCGAGAACTGGCCGCTTATAGCTTTGTTGGTCAACGGCGCCTTGGGATTGGTTGACAGGGTCTGCCATTCTTCGTTGCTTAGGCCTTTGTTGAAGGCATTGGGATCGAAACTGGGGGTGGACGCCATCGCCAGGATATCGCCGTTATGGATATCCATGACCACGGCCGCCCCGCTTTCATCCTTGAAGCGGCGGCTCACCATCTTTTGCAGTTCCAGGTCGATGGTCAGCACCAATTCGGCGCCGGGTTGGCCTTCCTGGCGGCTGAGTTCACGGATAACATGGCCGAAGGCGTTGACTTCGACTTGCGACGAGCCGCCGGTGCCGCGCAATTGAAGGTCATGAATTTTTTCGATTCCCGCCTTGCCGATCTTGAACCCCGGTAATCCCAGAAGCGGATCGTCGCCGACTTCGTTGGGCGCCACGGCGGCCACATAACCCAGCACGTGGGCGGTCTCGGGCCCGTTGAGGTAATGGCGGCTTTGGCCGACGTCGATATTGACGCCGGGAAGATCCGGGGTGTTGACCTCGATCTGGGCGACTTCCCGCCAAATCATGTTTTCGCGCACCGTCACCGGAACGAACCGGCGGTTGCGCTTAATTTCGCGAAGGATGCGCCGCCGCTCGCCGGCGTTGATGGGAAAGATTTTTGTCAACACGTCCAAGGTCGCTTCGACGTCGGGCGTGTCCTCGGCATTCAAAAGCACCCGGTAGTTTTGCTGGTTGTCCGCCATCGCCAGCCCGAACCGGTCAATGATGTGGCCACGGGGCGGCGGCAGAAGCCGTAAATTGATGCGGTTTTCCTCGGCCAGCATCCTGTAGCGTTCCGCCTCGATGACTTGCAGATAATACATCCGCGCGACCAGCGCCGACAGCAGCACCGCCTTGCCGCCGCCCAGGATAACGGCGCGTCGGGAGAAAAGCTTGTGGCGTTCCAAATCAAGTTGCATGTCAATCCTGCCTCAGGAAAGCCCGCTGCCACCGCAGGAAGGCCCAAGCGACGGCCGGGAAAAAACCCAGGGTCATTAAATACTGGAAAACCACCGTTTTTGGTTCGACCAGGGTCACGTTCAATAGTGATATCGCCATCCAGCTAATCACGGCAGCAACGGCGGCGATCAGCGAAAAGCCCAGCCATAGGATAAAAAACGACTTGCCCAGAAAAAAGCTCTTTTGCGACAACACCGCCCCATAAGCCAACAGGAAAACGAAGGCGTTCACGCCGATCGGGGTTCCGGTCAGTATATCCTGAAGGATCCCAATCAGGAACACCGCATAAGCCGGCAACAAGTGAGGCCGGTAAATCGCCCAGTGGTAAATCGCCATCAACGGCAGCAAGGGCGCGACACGGGAAAAGCCCGGAATGTGCAAGGGGATGACATTGATGATGACCAAGACCAGCGTCAGCATTACCGGCGTCAACTGGCGCGCCAACAGGTCCATACGTTGCCAAAGGCCAGGGGTCATGGTTTGCGTTTTGCGCCGACTTTCTTTTTGCCGGCTTTGCCGGTTATGCCTTCAGGCACCTGTAAAATCCCGCCGAGCCCGTAATCCAGGAGCCGGATGTATTCAAGGCGGTTGCGTTCGACAAAAGGCTTGACGGCGATGCCGCCATCATTGACCGACGTCACCATGCCGACAGGCATGCCGGGCACAAAGGCCCCACCGTGACCCGAGGTGACAATGCGATCGCCCGCCGACACCGTTTCGCCGGACGGCAGGTGGATTAATTTTGGCCTGTCTGAGTTGTTGCCGGCGAGGATGGCGCGGGTCCGGCTTTCGCCCACCAGCACCGGAATCCGGGAGTTCAGGTCGGTAATCAGCAAAATTCGGGCGGAACGGGTGCCGACGCCGGCGACCCGGCCGACCAGCCCCTCGCCGGTCATCGCCGCTTGGCCCTTGGTAACCCCATCTCGAGAACCGGCGTTGAGGATTAGGCTATGGGCGAAGGCGCCGCCGGTATCGGCAATGACGCGGGCCGTGATATAGCTGGGCTGCTTGCCGGGAACGAAATTCAACAGGCCTTTTAGAACCTTGTTTTCGGCTTCCAGTCGCCGAGCCGCGCCTTGCCATTGCAGCAGCCTGTCTTCATTGCGCCGCAGGAGTTCGTTTTCCTTTTTGAGGTCGGAAAGCTCGCGCACGTGCTGGACCGCCTTGGCAAAGGAATCGACCGGACGCGACAAGCCGTCAAGGACGGGGGCGATGGCATCCGTCACATGGATGCGGACGCTATCCATAAGCAACACATCGACCTTACCCAGGATCATCAGCCCGACGGCTGACAGAATCAGTCCCATAAAGGTAAAGCGCTGGACCAGATTCCTGATCGGCAAGGCAAGACGGTTAATGGATCGGGGCCCTTGTGGCACTAAAACGCCCTCCAGTCGGCCAACATATTAACACTTATATTAACACAAGCGGGCCTAAAGGCCCATAAACAAACCCTTTTTGTTCCAATCCCTATACCCAAACATGATTGACAAGAGGTTAAGGCCGCCGCCAATCAGGCTCTAGTACATAGAAGACAAGACATTCCGCAGACGCCGCATTTCTTCGAGCGCGCGACCGGTTCCCAGCACCACGCAGCTCAGGGGGTCGTCGGCCAGCGACACCGGCAGACCGGTGGCGTGTCTGAGCACGAAATCCATATTCCCCAAAAGCGCCCCGCCGCCGGTCAGCACAATGCCCTTGTCGACAATGTCGGCGGCCAGTTCGGGCGCCGTGTGCTCCAAGGCGACCTTCACGGTTTCAATAATGGCGCCGACCGGTTCGGCC
>JABMOY010000076.1 GCA_013203955.1 Rhodospirillales bacterium
GCATTACGAATGCGATGCTCTACCAACTGAGCTAAGGCGGCTTTGGTATAGAGACTCCTGCTTAGAAGCTCCAGCGCAGAAACTACACTCGCCCCGTTTAGTGTCAAGTATGGTATCAAGCCAGCCTTGCAAAAAGGCTGGCCCAAGCCGAACATACCTTGGTTTTGCCTTCTTTTTAGGAACCTGATGGCTGATCGTCCCAAATACACCCTTCGCGCCGCCCGGGGTCAGGATTTTGAAGAAATTTCCCGACTTTTGGCAGGGCTCGGCTTAACGGTTCCGGAAAGCCCTGAAAAGATCGAAGCCCTTCGCCGACGCTTGTGGGAAGACAACCCAGCGCTCACAGACAAAAACCAAGACCACATAGGCTGGGCATTAGAAGCCGAAGGGGCAATCGTCGGCTTTTTCGGCAACATTCCCAGACTTTATTATTTCGGCGAAACCGAGATTACCACCGCCGTTGCCGGTCTGTGGGGCTTGGAAAAACCCTTCCGCCGTCAAATTCTTAATCTGGCCGATACCTACTTCCAACAACCCGATGCCGGTTTGTTGGTGGCCAGCACCGCCAACGAACAGGCCGGACGGATTTTCGAACATTACGACGCCCGACGCCTGCCGATGCCGGAATACGGCAATGTTCTTTTCTGGGTCACCGGGGTTCAGGGTTTTCTCTCCGCCGCGTTGCGCAAAATAGGGGTGCCGAACATCTTCGCCAGTTTGGCGGCAATAGCCGCCGCGCCAGTCGTCAGTGCCGGCTTGGTTTTAGGCCGACGGCGCCCAACCCAAGCGTTCCAGACAACCTTAACCGTCACGCACATCACCGTCGGCGAAATCGGCGATGATTTTGATGAGCTTTGGCGGCGGCGTTTAGAGGGTCCGGACCGTCTTATGGCGTGTCGCGACGCCAAGACGCTTCGCTGGCACTTTTCACCAGGAAGCAGCCAACCGGCAGCGGGCGTTTTGACTTGCCGCCTCAAGGGGGCGCTGGAAGGGTATGCTGCCCTGGTCCGCGACGACACTTCCGCCGACGGGCTTTCGCGTTTGAAAATAGCCGACGTCTCCATTGCCGGGGATGACGGTAATGTTTTCGATGCGCTTTTAGGCGCGGCTTTTGAAAATGCTCAAGCGTCAGGCTGTCATGTTCTGGAACTGACCGGCCTACCGCCTGCCTTGCGGGCCCACGCTGAAGCGTGGCGGCCCTTCGTCCGCCAGATGCCAACATGGCCCTTTTACTACAAAACCATCGATCAAGCGCTTCAAGAAACGTTTGCCCAGGGAGAGTCCTGGTACGTTACCGCCTATGACGGCGATACGACGCTTTTATAGACGGTTTATCCCGAGAAAAAATACTTGAGCTGGTAATCGCCCCAACCGGCCAATAAGTGGTCGCGGCGAATGGACAATGGAGACGCGCCGACGCCATTTTTACCGCGCCTAGTGGTCAAGAACGACTTATAGCCGACCCGACTGGCGATATCGGGATCGCGATCGGCAAGGTAATCGACGCCTTCCCGGCCGAAGGGGCAGCAGAAATGATCGCAGGCCCGGCCCAGTTCCGCTTCGATGGTTTCCTTGGACCCTTTAAGTTCGGCCTCGGCTTCGGCGATGTCCAGGTCAGCCAGGTGCACGTGGCCCTGGGTGTGCGAGCCGACGATGTGGCCGGCGGCTGCCAAGGCCCGGCAATCGTCCCAGTCCAGAAATTCCATCAGCAAATCGCCGCTATCATAAAACCCCAGCAATTTTTCCAGGTCTTGGTCAATGGACGTGCCGATGAAACCGGTAACGACGAAAAATGCGACCGTCGCCCCATGATCGGCCAGGATCGGGGCGGCGTTGGTGATCCAGTTCTTGAAGCCGTCGTCGAAGGTGATGCAGAAAAAACGCCCTTCGATGGGCTCATTCGCCGCCAGCATCGCCACCGCATCATCCAAGCCGATGAGATCGCCGTGGTCCGCCATGAAGGACAATTGCCGGGAAAATCCATCGCGCTCATCATCGAAGACATGGTGATAATAGGGGAAACGTATCCAGCCCGACCCTGTATCAAGCGAACGCCCGGCGGCAAGTGCCCGGACCGCCCAGTCTCGGGCCTGGGTACGCGCCTTTTGCATAACCGACTGCCCGGCGACGAAGTCCCGGTAAGTACGGGCGGGCGAGGGAGAAATCGAGCGGGTCAACCGGCTTCGATGCCTCCGGGCGGCAGCCGGGACAGGTCATGCGAAAAAGCGTTTTCGCCCTCCAGTAACTCAGGGCCGCTTAAGCTTTTGCCCATTGAGCCGGCGATAGCGGGCGGCGGGCCCCAGGCAAAAGTATCGAAACTTTCACATTTTCCACACACCACCGACCAAAGGCTTGTGGCGTTTCCACAATGATCGCAGACCCAGACCGGGTCATGGGGCGCTTCGGACGCCCGCATCAGCCATTCGCGCGCGCCGGCCAAGTCCTCGTTTTCGCTTTCTTCCAGTTCCGCCATCATCCGGCAGACACGTGCCGGTATCTGGGTTGGCGTCGTCAAGTCGATGGCGTCTTCCAGATGCTTGCGGGCCTCTCCCCAAAGCAGCGCGTCCAGGTAGGCCCGGGCCAGCGCGATATGGCTTTCAAGGTGGTCGGGATTGGTTTTGGTCAGTTTCTCCGATGCCCGAACCCGTTCCAGGGCGTCGGCGGACTGACAAGCGTTCCAATAGGGTTCGACCAGGGACGGATGGGGCGCGGGCCCCCAAGTTTTCTCGATCATGCGGGCGGCCTTGGAATGCTTGCCGACCCCCGCCCAATAATCGGCCAGGTCGGCGACCGCCGGAATGAAGGCAGGCGCCAGTTTGTTGGCCTCAATCAAGTGATCAAGGGCCGCGTCCGCATCTCCGTCTTCCTGGGCGACCAGACTCATTTGATAAAGCAGAACCGCCTTACGCCGACGCGCCTCGTCGCCATCGATCAGCTTGCTACGCTTGAGATCATCGCACGTCACCCGGGCGTCCAGCCATTTGCCGGTGCGCGTTTGCAAATCGAACATATGGTCGGCGACCCAGGTGCTTTTCGGCTGTAAACGGTAGGCACGGCGGGCCAGGGTCAGGGCTTCATGATTGTCGCCGCGCTTGATGGCTTGGTTCAACAGGCCGCGAAGGCCTAAAAATTCCGTTTCCGGGCGTTCCATCATCGCCTTGAAAAAGGCGCCTGCGGCTTTTTCATCGCCCTTCATCTGCGCTGCTTGCGCCGACACCAGCATGGTCAGCGGCGGCTCTTCCAGCAGCCCGTCGGCGCGCTTGGCTTGGCGTTGGGCTTCGCCGGCATCGCCGGCGGCGACGGCGACCATGCCGCGGGTCAAGGCTTGGTATCCCCGTTGCCGTCGTTTTGCCTGCCAGGCCCATTTGATTTGCCCCGGCGAGCGGCGGATAAAAAGCCAGAACCGATAAATCACCGCGGCCAGGCCTGCGACCAGGGCGACGACGCCGATCAAGAAGGCGAACGTCGTGTCGATGCGATATCCCGCCCATTCCAACGACACCGTCCCCGGATGGTCCGTCAAGACCACGGCGCCCCAGACCAAACCGGCGAGAATCGCAAAATAAAAGATGGCTCTGATCATTGATCGCTACCCTTTGGGTGGCGCCAAAAGCGAGATGGCGTGCACATGAAGGGTCGCCATCGACCGTTCGGCGACCAAGCGCGCCTTGGCGTCACGGAGCCAGGGCTCGGCCCGGGCGGCAGCCTTGGGATTGCCCGAAAGCCCTTCCAAGGCCTTCACCGCTGCTTTGAGGTCGCCGGCTTTGAGCCGGGTTTCAGCGCGGGCAACGGCAGCATCGATGGACGGGGCGTCGTCCCGGTTGTCGACACGGCGCCACGTCACCAACGAAGCCAGCCGGTTGGTCGCCTTGTCCATCCAGCCGCCTTCCGCCACCATTTTCGAATCCTGAACGATCTGCCCGGCGAGCCGGTCAAAGCGCTCCCGAAGGCTGGCCAGAGTGGGGATTCCGGCGCGTGCGTTCTTCGCTAGCAGCACGTTCGCCGTTTTGATGCTCGGATCATCGCCGCCGATGGCTATCAGGGAATCGAGCGCGCTCTGAAAGGGGTCTCCCTTGGTCAAGACCTCGCGCAAATTAGCCACCGCCAAGACCAGCGCCCGCGCCTTGGCGTCTGCGGGCACGCCAGGGTCTACGGGGGCAAGAGCCGCCCGCTTGGCATCGTCTTTTTCAAATTCGTCCAAGCGCTTGATCAACGCCTTGACCTCGCCACCGCTTTTTTCCAGGACGCCCAAGCGATCCGAAAGTTCCTGAGAAGACGGTCCGGGTGTTGCGTTGTCTGCGGGTCGCGCCGTCGCGTGGATCATTTTCTTTACCGTTTCGACGGATTTTTCGATGGATTCCATGCGCGCCATCAGGCGGCTCAATTCGTGTCGCATTTGTTGGCGCTCGGTCTTCATTTCCTGGACCGAAGGCAGTTCCTTAACAGGCTTTGCGGCCCGCTTGGCGGGCGGTGATGTTTTCAGGCCGGGAATATAGGGGGCGACGATATGGGACCAGAACGGCCAAGTCATGTACCCGGTCCCGCCAAACATGGAAATGATGACGATCAGGGCAACAAGCCGCAAACCGCCGCCCGAGCGCGCCTTTTGCGGAGGCTGCGCCCTTGCCGCCTCGGCCGTTCCGGCTGAGGGCGCTTCCAAGGGGGACGATGCGGCCACCGGTTTCTTTTTCATCTGGGCCTTGCCCTTCTTAGCCTGGGGAACCTTCGTCATGGAGTCTTCCTTTTGATCCGAACCCCTGGATATTAACAGGGAACGCGCACGGTTTCAGCCGCCTTCTTCATCGCCTTTAACGATTACGCCCAAAAGCGCATCCCCAGTGGGTTCCGGGGCGATGACGATGTCCACCCAGGGCAGGGCCCGGACTTTTTCGGCGACGGCCGGGCTTAGACAATAGGCCTTAAGTCCGGCACAGGTTAATCCGGCACCGGCGACGAGCTCGGCAAACAGGGACGCCGTGCGGGGCGAAAACAAAAGAACCCCATCGATGCTGTTCGCCTGCATAGCCTCGATGGTTTGGGGGCTCAAGCTTTCGGCGGCCTTGCCTTCGTACAGGACTTGACGCTTGACCTCGAAGCCGGTGCCCGTAAGCAGACCGGAAAGATCACCGGCGACATGGGTGCCGGCGATATGCAGCAGCGCACCCGCACCCGAATCCAATTCCGCCTGAACCAGCGCCGCCAGGGCATCAACATCCCCGGAAGCACTTTTCACATTGCCGAAACCGAGCCCGCGAGCGGTCCGCGCCGAGGCATCGCCGACGGCGAAAACCGCGACTTCGCGCTCGGGTGTCTTCTTGGCGAAAGTACGGATACCGTTGGCGCTGGTGATCAGCAATGCCTGCACGCCGTCAAGGTCGATAGCAGGGCCTTCGACATCGGCTATCGTCATCAAAGGTTGGATGATTGTCTCGATCCCGCGTTCTGCAAGGATTGCGGCCAGCGGTTCAGAATCTTTAATCGGGCGGGTAATCAGCAAGCGCATATTTTCAGCCCCTACTCGAAAAACCCGGGCCCGGCGCGTTTTTTTAATTCTTCGCCGGCGTCCCGGCCCATGCGCACACCATCGCCAACAGGGCCCTGGCGGCTTGTTTCAATCAATTCCGAACCATCAGGCCGGGCGACCAAGCCGCGCAACGTCAGACCTCCGTTGCCGTCGCTTTCCGCCAGCCCGCCGACCGGCGTCCGACATGACCCGTCGAGGGCTTCCAGCATCGCCCGCTCGGTTGTTACCCGCTCGAACGATTGCGGGTGGTTGAGCTTATCCAAAAGCGCCACCGTCGCCTCGTCATCCGTGCGGCACGTGATGCCGATGGCACCCTGGGCGACGGCGGGAAGCAGTATGTCCGTTTCCAGGATTTCGGTGGCGACATCAACGAGGCCGAGCCGCTTCAAGCCCGCCAGCGCCAGCAGCGTCGCGTCGACGACCCCGTCTTCCAGTTTTTTCATCCGGGTCTGCACGTTGCCGCGAAAGGTTTCAACCTTAAGTTCCGGGCGACGGTGAAGGATTTGCGCTTGGCGGCGCAAGGACGAGGTGCCGATGACGCAGCCTTCGGCAAGCGCGTCGAGCCCATTTGCCTTGTTGGAAATAAAGACATCCCGAGGGTCTTCGCGTTCCAAAACGGCGGCTAGGCAAGTGCCGTCCGGCAGCCAGGTTTCCAGGTCCTTCATGGAATGCACTGCCAAATCGATACGCCCGTCGAGGAGGGCTTCGTCTATTTCCTTGGTGAACAGGCCCTTGCCGCCGATGTCGGCAAGCGGGCGGTCCAACACTTGGTCGCCGGTGGTTTTAATCTCGACGATGGCCACAGGTCGGCCTGAGCCCAGCAAATCCCGAACCTGATGCGTCTGGACGAGTGCCAAGGGACTGCCGCGGGTGCCGATGCGAAGGGGCGAAGAGTCTGTCATAAGGGCCTTGAGAATGTTGGTTACAGGCGGTCTACAAGGTAAAGTCCGGGGCCTGTGGATAAAAGAGGTTTTCGCAGGAGGCGTGGAGCGGCGCCAGCCGCGACAAGGTAAAGTATATAAATGATCGTTTTAGGGATTGAGACAAGTTGCGATGAAACCGCCGCCGCCGTGGTCGCCGATGATCGGCGAATTCTGGCCGATGAGGTGCTGTCGCAAATCGAAGACCACCGGCCTTTCGGCGGTATCGTGCCGGAAGTGGCGGCGCGCGCGCATTTGGACCTGATTGACGGCATTGTCGAGCGCGCCATGGAAAAAGCCGGGATCGGGTTCCAAGACCTGGACGCGGTCGCCGCGACCGGCGGGCCGGGGTTGATCGGTGGCGTCCTAGTCGGCGTGATGACGGCAAAATCCATCGCTGCCGTGGTTGATGTCCCGTTCATCGCTGTCAATCATTTGGAAGGCCACGCCTTGACGGCGCGGCTGACCGATGGGCTGGACTTTCCTTACTTGTTGCTGCTGGTGTCCGGCGGCCATTGCCAGCTCTTGGCCGTCGAAGGCGTTGGTCGCTACAAGCGGCTCGGCACCACCATCGACGACGCCTTGGGCGAAGCTTTCGACAAAACGGCGAAGATGCTGGGCCTTGGTTTTCCTGGCGGACCCGCCGTCGAAAAAGCGGCGCTTTCGGGGGATAGGAAACGGTTCGACCTGCCCCGGCCGATGAAGGGGCGCCTAAACGCCGATTTTTCCTTTTCCGGGCTCAAAACAAAAGTCCGCCAGACCATCGAAGGCCTGCCCGAAGGCCCGTTGCAGACCCAAGATATCGCCGATCTTTGCGCGTCTTTTCAAGGAGCGGTCGAAGACGTGCTTTGCGACCGCACCGCCAACGCCATCGAAACCTTTCGGGCGATGTTCCGGGAACCGGTGACGCCTCAAACTCTCGTCGTCGCCGGCGGCGTCGCCGCCAATATGCCCATCCGCGCCCGGCTGGAAGCGCTGGCTTCGGAAAAGGGGTTTCAATTCGCCGCCCCACCCGCCAATCTTTGCACAGACAATGGGGCGATGATCGCTTGGGCCGGTATAGAAAGGCTTCAATTGGGCATGACCGACGATTTAACCTTTAAGGCGCGCCCACGCTGGCCACTCGACCCGGACGCGCCGTCGGCGATTGGCGCCGGCGTCAAAGCGTGAGAAATTAATTATATGAAACGCATCGGCATCATCGGCGCAGGCGCTTGGGGGACGGCGTTATCGCTCGTCTGCCGCCGCGCCGGGCTGGATGTCGTTTTACAGGCGAAGGAGCCGGAAGTCGTCGTCGCCATCAATGACGAGCATGAAAACCCCCTGTATTTGCCGCGTGTCGAGCTCGACCCGGCTATCCGTGCAACCGCCGACATCGCCGAAGCGGCAGATGGTGCGGATGCGCTTTTGCTGGTGGCACCGGCGCAGTTTATCCGCTCCGTCATGGGAACTTTGGCCGAAAGCCTGAAACCCGGCATCCCCATCATCATCTGCGCCAAGGGGGTCGAGCAAAAAACGTCCGCCTTGATGAGCAAAATCGCCGCCGACGTGCTGCCCCAAACCCCGGTCGCCATCCTGTCGGGGCCGACATTCGCCGCCGAGGTCGCCCGCGACCTTCCGACCGGCGTAACACTAGCCATCGCCGACGAAGCGCTGGGCGTGCAGCTGTCCGACGCCATCGGCACGCCGCGTTTCCGCATTTACCGCAGCAATGACCTTATCGGCGCCCAGATCGGCGGCGCCGTCAAAAACGTGCTGGCCATCGGCTGCGGCATTATCGAGGGGCGCGACCTTGGTGATAATGCTCGCGCCGCCCTGATCACCCGGGGCCTCGTCGAAATTGTGCGCTTGGGAGAAGCCATGGGCGGGCGGGCCGAAACCTTGATGGGGTTGTCGGGCATCGGCGATCTGGTGCTGACATGCAACGCCATGCAGTCGCGCAATTTTTCCCTCGGCGTCGCCTTGGGCCAAGGCCAAGCGCTCGCCGACATCCAAGCCGCCCGGAATTCCGTTGCCGAAGGGGTGTTCAGCGCCGCCTCGGTCACCGAACTGGCGCGACGCCACGACGTCGATATGCCCATATGTTTAAGCGTCAACGGCGTTCTCAACCATTTCGCCGATATCGACGCCACAATCGAAAGCCTGTTATCCAGGCCACCAGGGATTGAATAAAGAAATCGAATAAAGGAGCAAAGCTTATGCATTTCGTCATTACCTGTATCGACAAGCCGGACCAGCCGGAATTACGCCAAGATAATCGCGCCGATCACCTGGATTACCTGGCCAGCCACGCAGACGTTGTCGTCGCCGCCGGGCCGCTTATGGACGACGATGGGGAAAAGCCCGTCGGCAGCCTGTTGATCATGGATTTCGATGACGCCGTCGCCGCCAGGGCCTTCGCCGACGGCGACCCCTACGCCAAAGCAGGCGTTTTCGAGAGCGTCACCATCTTGCCTTGGAAAAAGGTTTATCCCCAAGATTAAGAAAATGCCCGTTAAGAAAACACCCGGCGAAAAACGGGCGCTGTGCGCCCTGGATGATATCCCGGACGGTGGCTCCAACGGCTTCTTTACCGAAACATCGGACGGACGGCTCCTCTACATGGTCATCCGCAAAGGCGACGGCGTTTTCGTCTACGAGAACAAATGCCCGCACATCGGCATGCCGCTTGATTACCGGCCCGGCCAATTCCTGACCGCCGACGGCGCCATGATCCAATGTTCCACCCATGGCGCCAAGTTCCGCATCGAAGACGGGCACTGCGTTTCCGGGCCTTGCGAGGGCGAAAGCCTGAAAGCCGTCGCATCGGAAATCAAGGGCCGCAAGGTCTATTTACTGGGATAGCCCCCAAAATCCCTTCGGGCACTTGTTATCGCCGCTGGATTTGCGATAATTCCTCCAACAGAAATTTAAACCCTCATGCCCGGTGATAATGGGAAAACAAGAGGGCAAATATCCGGGGGGAAGTCCCAAGGGAGGATAACGCACCATGAGTAACGAAAAAGTATATCCCGTCCGCGATGATGTGGCCGCGAAGTCGCACTGCACCAACGACCAGTATCTTGAAATGTACAAGCGATCCGTCGACGACAACGAAGGGTTCTGGCGCGAGCAGGGGCTGCGCATCGACTGGATTAAGCCTTATACGAAAATCAGCGACGTCAACTGGAACGTCCCCGACGTTTCCATCAAATGGTACGAAGACGGCACGCTGAACGCGTCCTACAACTGCATCGACCGGCATCTGGAAACCCGTGGCGACAAAGTGGCGCTGATTTGGGAGCCGGATGATCCGAACGGCAAAAGCCTGTCGATCACTTACAAAGAGCTTCACGGGCATGTCTGCCGGTTGGCCAACGCCATGAAGGATTTGGGCGTCAAGAAGGGCGACGTGGTTACCGTTTACATGCCGATGGTGCCGGAAGCCATCTACGTCATGCAGGCCTGCAACCGCATCGGCGCCGTCCATTCCGTCGTCTTCGGCGGCTTTTCGCCGGACGCGCTGTCGGTCCGCATCAATGATTGCGAATCCAAATTCCTGGTCACCGCCGACGAAGGCATGCGCGGCCAGAAGCCCATTCCACTGAAGGCCAGTTCGGATGCGGCAGCCGAAAAATGCCCCGGCCTGCAAACCATGATCGTCCTGAAATTAACCGGCGGCGACATCACCATGACCGAAGGCCGCGACGTCTGGTATAACGACATCGTCGACGGCGCGTCCGATGATTGCGCGCCGGAAGAAATGAATGCCGAAGACCCGCTGTTCATCCTCTATACATCGGGGTCCACCGGCACGCCCAAGGGCGCCATGCACGGCACCGGCGGATATTGCGTCTATACCTCGATCACATTCCAGTACGTGTTCGACTACCACGAAGACGACGTTTTTTGGTGCACGGCCGACGTCGGTTGGATCACCGGGCATTCTTATGTCTGTTACGGGCCGATGTTGAATGGCGCGACGCAGGTAATTTTCGAAGGCGTACCCAATTATCCGGATGCCGGTCGTTTCTGGCAGGTCTGTGACAAGTTCGGCGTTACTGTCTTCTACACCGCTCCTACGGCCATTCGTGCGTTGATGCGTCTGGGCGAAGAGTGGCCGGCCAAATACAAACTCGATACCCTCCGCATCCTCGGCAGTGTGGGCGAGCCTATCAATCCGGAGGCCTGGATGTGGTATTACGAAAAAATCGGA
>JABMOY010000077.1 GCA_013203955.1 Rhodospirillales bacterium
ATTGGCTGTTCGATGATTACGATTTTGAAGGCAAGCACAGCCCCTGGTATTCCAAACAAGAACGGATCCAGATGGGTAACATTTCATACATGAGCATCTTGTCCAACGTCATGCAGAACGTCGTCGGCTCGGGCAAAAGCCGCTTCTTCACGACCGTTAACCGGGGTCTGGCTATGATGATCGGCAAATTTTATAGCTGGAAGCTCAAGAACAAGCGTTACAAGTATGCCCCCGAGTTGGCCCTGGCCCGCGCCTTCAGGCGCAAGATCTTTTATGAAAACAAATCACCTTTCTTTGAGACTTGGATGAAATTCCCCAAGTCCTTCAAGCACTCCCAACTTCTTCCTAAACCCGGGCTCAGGTAGGGCAACAGGGCGGGGATTTTTGGCGGCTGAAGCGCTCTTCTTGCGCCGTTGCGGCAATCGTCATCACGGATACTAGAATATGGCGTAGATGAACGGCGCCACGGCGGAACCCTGGATGGCGACCAGGAACCCGCCGAGCAAAAGAAGGCCAAGAATCAACGGCGCCAACCAGTATTTACGGTAGACTTGCATGAATTTAAAAATCTGGCGAAGGGTATGCCACATCGACGGTCTCTCTTTTTCATCCGGTGCTGTCCTGACCCTTAGAGCATGTTGCACATACTTTCAACACTGCCTTGGCGCCTAACAGCCGGTTGAAAATGCTCTCGTCCGGCCACTATTTGGAACCCGTTCGCCGGCTGATCCTAGTGGTCAAATTGGTTTCTTCGATGATGCACTCAACCACGGTTTCCGTAAAAGCTGCGGTATAGTGCATTGAATCGACATAATCGGTCCTATCTGACCGTTCATGGATATCGGCGCACCAAGCCATATCCGGGCTCAGGCGGCCTTTATCGAACCATTGGCGGGCCGTTTTATACCCCGTCGCCGACTTCTTGTGGCTTTTATGTATCGAACCGGCGAAAGGGTGTTTGCTTAGGTCGTATTTATAAAGCGGCGTCGGCTGCCAGACAAAAACTGCCTCGACGCCATAGGACCCGGCCAGGGTCCTGATCATCTTCTGGTTTTGAATGAAACGGGTTAAGACCTTCGTAGCCGCCTCCGGGTCGCTGCCCGTCTTGACTATCTTCTTGATGCTTTGTTCCGCGATTATTTTTTTATCTTTTTTGCCATCGCTCCCAAGATAGCGGTAGAGAAATTTCATCAGGCGAATGGTCGGCAAAAGATCCAACCCATTGCGGAAAACTTTCATTCCCGTGATTTGGGTTCCGGCAATACTTTCTTTGAGCTTGTCGGACCAAATGAATTCGCGGTCTAAATGATAAAAATCATTCATCCCGTCAATGAACACGGCCATCGAGGGAACGTGGCCTTCCATCAGAAGGCGCTGGAACAGCAGCATTTCATGGGTCGAGAAAAAATACCCGCGCCCGAAGTTATAGACTGAGATGTTTTTGACCCCCTTGGCGCGAAGTTTTTTCTCAAGGACAGCGGGAATGGTTTGCCAGTCCGGAAGGCCATACCCGAACGTGGTCGAACCACCGAAGACAAAAATATTGAAGGTATCGGGGCTTGGCGGCCAAACGCCCGGTTCTTTGCCCTGACGGAACCCATGTTCGCTGACGTTCACGTAGCGTCCCTTGAACGGGGCCTCCCTGAACTGCGCCATGGGTTCGTATTCGTATTTCTGCCGTTCCCACGTTTCTATGAAAAGATCGTAGATATCGCTCGATTTCCAGCCGGGATAGGCCTTGGCCCGGATGTTCCAGGGGTTATCTGGACCAAGTGTACCAGGGTTTGCCTTAAGGTAATCGCGTACCGCCAGCGCGCCGACCGACAAAAGATTAACCAGAATAAAGAGAACAATAACATTGAAGGTCAGGGAACCCAAGGATCGGTATAAATTTTTCAACCTGCTAAACATTTAGTCTCTCTGAGTTGGGACCAACAAACCTGAATGGAACGCCCATGCGTGAAGAAAGACCAGCGCTTAATTCAAACTCCGATTCTAGGTGGCCTCTATAGGCTCTCACTATCATACCTTCAGGTGGGCGCTTTCGCCACGGCAACGCTAAATCTCGCGCCGCTTGACGCCCGCCCCCAGCGGCACGTGCCGCCACATCCCCTTGAGATCAACGATCAGCCCCCCGGGCTTGACCAGAGATGTCAGGGTGTTGCCGCTGAAGGCGATGTAAACGGCGTGCGGTACCACGCCGACGACGCAGTCATAGGTACGTTTCTTTTCAAGGCTCTCCAGCAACTTCAGACCGAAAAAACGTTCCGCTTCATCGGCGTCGGCCATGGCGTCATGGACATCGACGTCGTGGCCGAAGTTTTTGAGGGCGTTGATCAAATCCACAACCTTGGTGTTGCGCAGGTCGGGCACGTTTTCCTTAAACGTTAGGCCCAGCACCAGCACCCGGCCCGGTTCCCCGTCCGGCAAAATTTCCGCCATCCATTCGTTGATCCGCCCAGCCGTGAATTCGGCCATGCCGTCGTTGATGCGCCGCCCGGCAAGGATGACTTCGGGGTCATGGCCCAATTCATGGGCCATGTGGGCAAGGTAGAACGGGTCGACGCCGATGCAATGGCCGCCGACGAGGCCCGGCTCGAAGGGTAGAAAATTCCATTTCGATTTGGCCGCCGCCAAAACATCGTGGGTCGAAATGCCCATACGGCTGAAGATCATCGTCACTTCGTTAATGAAGGCGATGTTGATGTCGCGTTGGGCGTTTTCAATAACCTTTGCCGCTTCCGCCGTCTTGATATTCTTGGCCGCGAAAACACCGCCTGACGTTATCGCCCCGTAAAGGACGGAAAGGGCCTCG
>JABMOY010000078.1 GCA_013203955.1 Rhodospirillales bacterium
CCGAAAACAACAAACGCTCCTTCCTGAATGCCGTAGGCATTGGGGATGATAAAGGCGACATCGCTGATCGTCGATGTCATGGCCTTCAGGAACATGGCTTCCATGATGGTAATGGGGTGGCCCAGAATATAGGCCGCCACCCAAACTTCCGCCGTCTGTAAAACCAGGGCCAAGCACCGCCAAAATAAAGCAAGGGCAAAGCGGCCGTGCCGGGCATAAGTATTGCGTACACAGGCATCGACTCGTTCGGCGCCGTCTTTTAAATTTTCGAAGTAATCCGCCTTTGTTATTTTATGGGCCGAATTGACCATGACGCGGGCCAGGCCTGCCTTTTGCGCAAACACAAAACCGACCACCCCGGCGCCTAACACGGCAAAGCCGGTGATGGCATAGGCGATCATTTCCTGTTCAACGGAATAATGGACTAATAAAGCGACGCCGATCAGGCCCCAGATAATGACGCCAAACACCTGTATGGTTTTATCGACGACAACGGAGGAGCTGGCCTCGGGTTTAGAATGTCCCCATAAAATGAGCATTCTGGCTTTGACGACTTCGCCACCGATGCTGGCGACGGGAAGCAACGTATTGATGGCGCGGCCAATCCAAAGCGCCATGAAGACGTCTTTAAAGCTCGGCTCTTTGCCGGGTTCAAAAAGAAGCCGCCACGTTATGGCGCCCAACACAGGGGTCGGGATCCAGGCCAGCGCCACCAGCAAGATGGGCCACCCCGAGCTAAGGATGAGTTCAGAGACCTCGCTGACGCCCTGCCAGACGATGAGGCCCGTCATCACGGCAAGGCCTATAACCAAGCCTATGTAGGAAAGAACTTTAGTCAAAGCGCCACCCCAATCCGGATTGTTGCAAGTTTTAGGGGTCTTTATTCGGCGCAAAACCTACCATTAGCGCCAACGCCATACAAACCCGAAGTCGTTCGAACGGAATACATCATAAGCGGCTAAATTGGTTGTTTCCGCCATTTCTTAAGGGTACATAGCACGCAGCATCAGCGATTAAGGTTAACAAATAATGTCCCTGTCCATTCAAATAAACATGGATGCCGGAAAGCCGGGCAATAGCGACCCCGCCGTGATCAGGCCCAGTGCTTTGTTCCCGGTGTCGCGTCAATTGGGATATTTTTTATCGCTTGTCCTGATCCGTCTGCCCGTCAGCGCTAATCAAGTCACCTTCGTCTCCATGTTGGTCGGCCTATCGGGCTGCGCGTTATTCGCCAACGGGGAACTGGTCACTAATATTTATGGCGCGCTGTTGCTGGTGCTCAGTTATGCCCTCGATTACTGCGATGGCGTGATCGCCCGGCTTAAACACCAATGCTCGCCCTATGGGGCGGCGTTTGATGATTTCGTCGACTGGATCGTCGATACGGCCATTTTCGCCGGTCTCGGATATGGCACCTGGATTGCCGAAGGTGGGACCGGGGGGAGCGAAATCTGGTGGTTATGGTTGGGGCTGATCGCCGCCGGTGGATCGACCATCGATTACGTCGTCGATCTGGTTCGGGTCAATCGTTTCAAGTTGGCCCGTATGGCGGCGGAAAAAGAAGCCGCCGGCGATATTGAGCAAGAGCCGGAACCGGCAGGCGACAAAACATTCGGCCAAAAGCTGTTTTATATTTTCCACACCCTCAGCCGGGCGGAATTTTGCTTTATCATCCTGGCTCTTTCCGCCTTTGACGTCGTTTGGGTGCTGCTACCCTTCGGCGCCATCGGCGCCCAGGCCTTCTGGCTCGGTGATTTATTCCGCAAGCGGGATTAGATTTTTCTGAAAAATGGTTGTGCAAAATTATTACAAATTCATACAAAGACCTTACAAGGGCGGGCTAAAGATTCCCTCTCCAATACGCTAATATTTTCTCTTATGCCCTAAAAAATAGGGAGAAAGCTTCTCGGGTGGGCTTTCCTTGGAATTGCCGTTGCGTGATTAAGACCAAGTGCTTTTTCCGGAGACGCAAACCCATCTGTTTCGGAAGAACCTTAGGCTTTAGAAACCATGGACAAATTGCTTAACGTCTTGATCGTCGAGGCATCAACAGAAGGTGCGGACCTTATCGTTGATGAATTGAAGCGTGGTGGTTACGAACCCGTTACCGGAATGGTGAAAACGAACCAGGCTGTATCCTCGGTCTTGAGGGAACAATTCTGGGATCTTATTGTCATCGATCTTGAAACACTTGGTTTTGATACGGTGGATGCGCTGGGAGAAGTTCGCGACAGTGGCGCGTGCCCTCCTGTTATCGTTGTATCCGGAGCAACTGATATGAAGCACGGGGCATGCCTAATGAGGGCCGGCGCCCGGGACTTTATAAAAAAAGACGACTTTGCGCGCTTCCTTCCCGCCGTCGAACGGGAACTCAATGAATACCAGCGTCACTACAACCAAAAATTTTCCGAAACGGCTTTGCAGGAAAGTGAAGACAACTTTCAGATTATCACCGAGGCGGCGCCTGTGGGATTGGCGATAGCCGGATACCCGGATGGCAAGGTTCTGTACGCCAACCCACTTGCGTGCGAAATTTTTGGTGTTCCCGGCCACAAACTCATCGGAAG
>JABMOY010000079.1 GCA_013203955.1 Rhodospirillales bacterium
CCAGATTATTCCTCGATAAGGGGACAGGGCTATTTCATGACAGCAAAATTATTCGGCACCGACGGTATACGCGGCACCTCCAACGCTTGGCCGATGGATGCCGAAACCGCCCTAAAAGTCGGCATGGCCGCCGCCATACAGTTCAACCGCGGCGATCACCGCCATCGGGTGGTAATCGGTAAGGACACCCGGTTGTCGGGCTACCTTTTGGAACCGGCGTTGACGGCCGGTTTCATTTCCATGGGCATGGATGTGATTTTGGTCGGTCCCATGCCGACACCCGCCATCGCCATGTTGACCCTGAGCCTGCGCGCCGACTTAGGCGTGATGATTTCAGCCTCGCATAATCCCTATGAGGATAACGGCATAAAACTGTTCGGGCCCGACGGATACAAACTTTTCGATTCGACCGAAAAAGAAATAGAAGCCCGCGTCAATTCCGACATGACCGCCAATCTAGCCGATCCGGCCCATTTGGGTCATGCCCGTCGCCTGGATGATGCCCGTGGGCGGTATAACGAATACATCAAGCAGACGTTCCCCTATGGACTTCGGCTTGACGGTCTCAAGGTTGCCGTCGATTGCGCCAACGGCGCCGCCTATAAGGTGGCCCCCGAAGTTCTTTGGGAACTGGGCGCTGAGGTGGTTCCCATCGGGGTGGATCCCGACGGTGTCAACATCAACAAGGGCTGCGGGTCCACCGATATGGATGTCATGCGCAGCTTGACGGTAACGCATGGCTGCGATTTGGGGCTTTCGCTCGATGGTGATGCCGACCGGGTGCTGATTGCTGATGAAAAGGGCGATTTTGTCGATGGCGATCAGATGCTCGGCCTGATCGCCAAGGACTGGGCCGATAGCGGCCGTCTAAAGGGCGACGGTATTGTATCCACGGTGATGGCAAACCTGGGGCTGGAACAGTATCTGCAAAGCCTTGATCTCGAAATGATCCGCACCCAAGTGGGCGACCGCTATGTCGCCGAACGCATGCGGAAGGACGGCTATAACGTGGGCGGCGAACAATCCGGACACATCATCCTCAGCGATTATTCGACGACCGGCGACGGCCTTATCGCGGCGCTGCAGGTGCTTGCCGTTATCGTCAATTCCAGCAAGAAGGCGAGCGAAGTCTGTAAAGTGTTTGAACCCCTGCCGCAGGTTTTGGTTAATGTGAAATTCAATGGCGGCAAGCCGTTGGAAGAAAAATCCGTCAAGCAGGCGATTAAGGACGGCGAAGACCGGCTCGCCGGTTGCGGGCGGTTGCTGATCCGCCCCAGCGGCACCGAGCCGCTCATCCGGGTCATGGCCGAAGGCGAGGATGAGGCGCTGGTCAAAGCCGTCGTCGGCGACATCGCCGGCGTTATCGAGCAGGTTAGTTAAGTAACATGAAAGGACGCGTCCTTGTCGTAGCCGGTTCCGATTCCGGCGGCGGTGCGGGGATACAAGCGGACATCAAAACGATTACGGCGTTGAACGGTTTCGCCATGACCGCCGTCACCGCCTTGACGGCGCAAAACAGCGTCACCGTTACAGGCATTCACAAAACACCGCCAAAATTCGTCGCCGAGCAAATCCGCGTTACCCTGGAAGACCTCGGCGCGGATGCCGTAAAAACCGGGATGATGGCCGACGGGCCGATTATCGAGGCCGCCGCCGATGTTCTCGATGAGATGGCCGCCAATGTGCCCTGGATCATCGACCCGGTGATGGTGTCGACATCCCGCGACCCGTTGCTGGATGATGCCGCCATTTCATCTTTGAGAACGCGGCTTATTTCCAAGGCCGCCATCGTCACCCCCAACATGACCGAAGCGGCAATGCTCACCGGCCTGGACGTGATATCCGTTGAAGACATGGAGCATGCCGCAGAGGCGCTGTTAGGCCTGGGCGCCGGGGCGGCGCTGGTGACGGGGGGACATATGCAGGGCGATACGCTGATCGACGTTCTGGTTACGCCGCAAGGCAAAGAGCGTTTTGAAACACCCCGCATCGACACCCGGCACACCCACGGCACCGGCTGCACCTACTCCGCAGCCATCGCCGCGAACCTCGCCCTCGGGCGCACCGTCGAGGAAGCGGTGGGGATCTCCAAGCGCTTCGTCACGGAGGCGATCCGGTCGGCCCCGGGACTCGGCGGGGGCAGAGGACCGATAA
>JABMOY010000080.1 GCA_013203955.1 Rhodospirillales bacterium
TCCATGAAGGTGTCGATGTGGGGAATAACGTTAAAGGCGATTTGCTTGGTGAACTGTTCCTTATTGTTTTGGAACGGCTGGTTCATGTAGATGCCCTTGGTCTGGTTGAATAGCTCATCCATGGGCGCCTTGCCGCCGCCGGAGACAGACTGGTACGTCGCGACAACGACGCGCAGGATCGGCGCCAGATCATGCAGCGGCTTTAAGGCCATCACCAACTGGATGGTCGAACAGTTGGGATTGGCGATGATGCCCTTTTTATTGTAACCTTTGATGGCCTCGGGGTTGACCTCGGGCACGACGAGGGGCACCTCCGGGTCCATGCGAAAATGCGACGTGTTGTCGATGACGATGGCGCCGGCTTTGGCGGCGCGCGGGCTGTGTTCGGCGGATACCTTGGCGCCCGGCGACGACAGGACAATGTCGATGCCCTTGAAATCAAACTTGGCCAAATCCTGAACCTTCAGCACATCATCTTCGCCGTAGCTGACCTCGACGCCGACAGAGCGCGAAGACGCTAACGCCACCACTTCGTCCGCCGGGAATTGGCGTTCGGCCATGATCGACAATACTTCGCGTCCGACGTTTCCGGTGGCGCCGACGACGGCGACTTTATAACCCATGACGAATACTCCAAAAACCAGCGGCCAACCATGCACTGCGGGCCATCGTTTAAGCCCGTTTAGGCGAATTTGCAAGGGGCGTTATGGCTTGTCCCGCCTGCGTTGTATGTACCTGACGGCAATCGGCAGTAATGTCAGGATGCCGAGCGCCAACACGGCATAAAGGGTGCGCTCGGTTTCGCCGGATGCCATCTCGCCGCCGACGTGTGCCAACAGGAAACTAACGGGGATGATGCCGGCCAGGGTCGCCGTGGCGAAGCGCCAGGGTTTAAGCGGCGTCAGCCCGGCGGCGTAGCTGATGATGTCGAAAGAAATGAAGGGCAGAAGCCGGGATAGGAAGACGATCCCGGTCAGCGCATTTTGGGAATTCAGCAGCCCCAGGTTCAGGCGTTCGCCGAACCATCGCCGCAAGACATCCCGGCCGACAAGCCGGGCGATAGCGAAGGCGATCAATGCGCCCGCTTCGGCGCCGATGATAATGGTCAGCGTTCCCAGCGTATGGCCGTAGGCGGCGCCTGCCGCCAAGGCGATGGGGGCGCTGGGGATGGGGCTCAAGACGATGGCGGTGGCGATCAGGGCGATGACCAGCAATGGCCCCCAGAAGCCAAACGCCGTAATTTTCGCTTCCATGGCGTCCCGGTCGAGCAGGACTTCCAACATGCCGCTCGACCACAGCGCTCCATAAACGGCGGCCAGCCCGGCGATCAGCCCGAGACCAAGGAAAATACGTCGCCAAGGGATGGCGTTGCCGGTTTTTGTTGCTGGTGGCGTTGGCGGCGCGTTCATGAGGGTTTGAGTCTAGGGCAACCGGCCAGCCTGTCCAACGCCCCGTTCATTCGGGAAGGGACTCGCAATTAACAATATTCCAGCGTACTAATGTTGGGGTGACAAATAAATTTTAACCAAAAACCCCAATCTGGGAGGATTAAATGTTCAAGAAAATTATTCTCGCCGCCGTTGCGGTGGCTTTTCTCGCACCGGTGCAGTCGGCTCAGGCCGGCGAGTCCAGGGTTCTTAAACGGATCAAGGAACGCGGCGTCATCAACATGGGACACCGTGAATCGTCTGTTCCGTTCGCCTATATCGGCAAGGACGGCAAACCCATCGGGTACTCGATGGATATCTGCAACCTGTTCGTCGATAAAATCAGGGAAACCCTGGAAATGCCGGACATCAAGGTCAAGCACGTGCCGGTGACGTCACAGACCCGCATCGCGCTGATGGCCAATGGCACCATCGACATGGAATGCGGCTCCACCACCAACAACCTGACCCGCCAGAAACAGGTCGCCTATCTTGCCGTTACCTTTATTACCGGCACCAAGCTCGGCTCCAAAAAGGGTTCCGGCATCAAGGAAATCGAAGACCTGGAAGGCAAGGCAATCGCCCTGTCGCAGGGAACGACCAATGAAAAAGCCATCAAACGGATTGCCCAGGAAAAGGGCATCAAAATAAAGATCGTCCCCGTCAAGGACCATCCGCAAGGCTGGCTGGCGCTTGAGACCGGTCGTGTCGACGCCTACGCCACCGATGACGTGCTGTTGTACGGTCTGATTTCCAAGTCCAAAAACCCAGGCCAGTTTCAGGTTACGGGCCGTTTTCTCAGCTATGATCCGTACGGCATTATGGTGCCGCAGGATGATTCCACCTATCAGCGGCTCGGCAATGTGGTGCTGGCTGACCTGATGCGTGACGGTGGGATGCAGAAAATTTATGACAAGTGGTTCAACCCCGGCCCGACCGGTATCAACATGCCGATTAGCGACACCCTGAAGATCGCGTACGAGATCCAGGCGCTGCCGCACTAGCGTTCAGCCAGGTTTGCTTTTTGGCGGAACCGGGGGATGCGTCAAAGCGTCCCCCGGTTCCTGACCAAAAAAACGGGGGGGTTTCTTGGAGTTTTCCTATAACTGGGACTGGAGCGTCCTTTTTTGTACGGTCGAAGA
>JABMOY010000001.1 GCA_013203955.1 Rhodospirillales bacterium
CTACGATGAGCCAGAAATCCTCCCTTATGCAATCCCGCTAATTTGTTCCATAGGCGCTGACGTTAGACAGTCCGGGGTATTTGAGAACGGGTTCTCTTCAATGCCGAAGTAGTCTCGAAACATGGGCTCTTTTCACCAGTTTTAGCCGCTATTCGTTACTATCCGTTGTTGCGACCTTAGGGCCGTTCCATGACGGCAAGGCAGGCGAACATGGAATAACATGCGCCGAAAAGTCAATTTTTAAAGATTTTTGAGGCCCCGAATGGTGGAAAACGCTGCCTATTGGCTGGCTAGGCGTTGAAGACGGGCCCGGTCATTGATGCGAAGACTTTTGTGTTTGCGCTCAATCACCCCGTCGCGGGCGAGGGCGCCGATGGCTTCGGCGACGGTTTGTTTTTCCGCACCCACCCAGGCGGCAAGTTCCGCGTGATGGGGGGCATTGAGGATGATCCATGCGCCGTCGGATTGGGTATCCGGTTCCGAAATCCGCAAAAGTTCGTGGTAGATGCGCTGGTGCGGCGACATGGTGCTGAGTTCGGTAATGCGGGTGTTCAAGGTGCGGATAAAGCCGGCGAAGGTTTTCAAAAGCGCCAGGGAAATTCCCGGACAATCTATAAGAAGTTTTCTGAAATCCTTGCTCGGCAGCGAAGCGAGCAACGTCGGTTCCAACGTCGTCACCCGGGCCGAGCGGACCTTTAGATCAATAGCGGACAGTTCCCCGAACGAATAACCCGGCAACAGTTCAGCCAGCGCGACCTCTTCCTCTTCTTCGGACAGGAAATCCATGGCCCGGAGTTTGCCCTTGACGACGAAATAGACATCGGTGGTTTCGTCATTGATGTCGACGACGATTTCATCGGCGGCGTATTCTTGCCACCTGCACTTTTTTTCGAGTTCGGTAATCTGTATTGGCGAAGCTTCCGCCAACAGGCTCATGCTGGCGAGGGATTGCTCCGATTTATCGAAATAGGACGCATTGTCTGCCACGGGAAAAACTTTCTTCTTCCAACCCTAAAGGAAATAAAGATTTTTCAGCGAGGTATTCTCGCAAAGGTCTGTTTTTTAAGCAAGTTTGAACAAGACCTTAAGACATAGAAGACTTATCAAATAATCGTGTAGGCGGGTCATTTCGCCTGCGTTTTCTTCTTTGGTTTGTTTTTGCGCTGTTTGTGTAAACGGGCGTAAATATCGAGATTGTTGAGGACGGACTCTTCATCAAGGTCCATTTTGGCCAACATTTCGGCCTTCTTGATGTCGCCCTTTAGTCCGTAGAAAAGGGCTAGATTCTGCCTGATCTGTTGGATTTTGCGGGCGTAACCGGGGGCACCTTCCAGGATCGAAATGGCAAGGTTTAGATTGCCGACCAGGGCCGCGGAGATGGCCATGTTGTTCAGGATCGCCGGATTGTTCGCCGAAATTTTTAAGGCCTTTTGGTAGGCTTTCCAGGCTTCGTCGTGAGCTTGCAGCAAATCGTACCCGATGCCCATGGCCGTTAAGGCTTCCCAATTATCGCCGCCGGCCCGAAGCGCCTCCTTCATGGTGGCAATCGCGCCTTGCGGGTCGTTCAGGGCCAACTTGGCCTTGCCGAGTTCGATCAGGTACGCCGGGCTGCGCCCGAATTCTTTGGCCTTGGATTGCAGGATCTCGAGCGCCTGCTTCACCTCGCCGGTATATCGCAGGTTCCGGACCAAGGCGATCATGGTTTTCTGGTCATCGGGTTTGTGGCCAAGCAGTTTCCGGTAATGATTGGCGGCGACGGCATACTTGCCTTCCGCTTCGGCGGCGAACGCCGATTGGCGAAGGGTTTTCTCCAAGGCATCCGGAGAAGCCGCCGGCTTTCCTCCGATTGCTTCACATCCGGTTAACGCCGCCAGGACAAGGCAAACCCGAAAGGTTTTTGTGAATGTTGAAACCGTCATGGCCAAAGGGTGCTCCCGGCTAAATAATCTGGTTTCCCTGAACGCTAGGAAAAGGCCGCCTGATCCGCACGCGGGCTTCCTTCTTATAATGTGACAGAGCCTTGATAGACAAGTTTGGCATGCTTCGGGTTGGTGATTCTTCGTATTTTATCTTTTTATTTCAATAAATTATGTCGAATTTCAAAGAAAAAAATGTGACCGATATCACTGACGTGGAAGGGGGTTAGGTGATAATCATCCTACAGTACGGGTTTTCGATTTTAGGGAACTGAAAAAATTTGAGAGAGACCGGATGCCATTAGTGAAAAACGCATTGCAGAAGATTAAACCTTCCCTGGCCCCCGGGTGCGGCCCCGGGCGCGAACTGGGCGCTTTGTTGAAATCGCTTCGGTGCGATCAACGGGGCGCCATTTTAATTCTGTTTGCGTTGATGATGCCGGTTCTGTTGGGCGTAATCGGGATGGGGGTCGAGGTCGGGTTCTGGTTTTCCAAGCACCGCGACCTGCAGTCCGCCGCCGACGCCGCCGCCCTGGCGGGCGGTTACGAAGTCTACGAAAGCCGATCGTCGCAAACCAAAACCGTTGCCGACAGGGAGGCCGGCAACAACGGCTGGTCAACCACCACCGGCACCAGCATAATCAACAATTCCCAGTACAACGGCTCTTATCCCACTGGGGCCTATACTTCCAATTATTCAACCGATTCAAACGCCGTTGAGGTGTTCCTGACGCAGACCGTGGATCGTATGTTTTCCGGCTGGTTTATGGGCAACGATGTAACCCTTAACGCCGTCGCCGTCGCCACCTTGGTCGGCGACGATAATGTGGCTTGCGTCCTGGCGCTGGGCGCCGGTAACCCGGCCCAGGCTTTGCTGGCTTCCGGTTCGTTGTCGGTGACCATGAGCGGCTGTTCGGCGGCCACCAACTCGACGGATCCTAACGCCGTTTTCGCCAAGCCGGGTTTGAGCGTCGATTGCATCTACAGCGCCGGGGGTGGGTCAGGGTCACCGACGACAACGCAATGTTCGGGCATTCAAAGCAATCAGTTGACGACCGAAGATCCCTATGAAGCGGCCGTGACTAAGCCGATCGCCAGTGATTTTTCGGCCTGCACCACCTATGCCCAGCCGTCACCGCCGGCTGATGACGGCCTTTCGCCGGATGTTTATTGCGGGCTTACCTACACCAACAACGGTCATACCCTGACGTTGAGTTCCGGCACGTACTATATCGACCGGGGCGACCTGTTTATCGCCAGTGGCGCCTCCATTGACGCCACCGCCGGGGTCACGTTTGTCTTTGGTGACAGTACAGGCGCCGGAGATTGTGGCGGGGTGACGGTTCAAGGCGCCAGCTCCATCGACATAACGGCGCCGACGTCGGGGAATTTTTCCGGCCTTGCGTTTTACCGCAACTCCGAATGCGACAGTGGTGCCGATATCACATTTTCCGGCAGCATCAACAGCACGATCATCGGGGCCATCTATAATCCATCGGCGGGCATCGTGATGTCCGGTTCCGGCACCGTTGGCAGCACCTGCTTGCAGGTGATCGGCGATACCGTGACTTTCACCGGAAACAGCACATTAGGCAGTTCCTGCGGCAGCGCCGGGACGTTGACCGTATCCACGGGAAGCAAGGTTTCCCTGGTCGAATGAGGCTTTTGAAAAGGCCTTGAGACGGCGGCTAGCGGCTACAAAATATTAACGAATTGCTATATAATGAACCTGCAATGAAAGTATTTCGGCACACCTATTCGGTCTTGAACGATCTTGCTTCCAGCATCGCCTTTTGCCGGTTGGGCGCGGCGGCGGTCGAATTCGCGCTGCTGGTGCCGATCATCATGTTCGGGCTGACCGGGGTCGCCGATTACGGCATGGGGACGTTCCGACGAATGGAACTTGCCAGCGCCGCGCGCTCCGGTTCGCAGTACGCGATCTACAACGGAACCAACACGACGGCGGCGAATATCACGGCCATCCAGGACGTGGTCGTGGCCTCGACCAATGCCGGATTGACAACGGCCGACGTGGCGGCTGTGGAATCCTATGCCTGCGACGACGGCACGTCGATTTCCGACCCGTCCACCGATACCTGCGCCGACAGCGGCAGCATCCAATATTACATGACCATCACCATCACCCAGACCTACACGTATCTTTTGTGGGCGGGGACGAAGAACTTTTCCATTACGGTCAAGGTTCGCACCAGTTAAGGAGACGGCGTGAAACGCTTTCTGACATATCCTTATCGGAGGGCCCGAACGGCTTTTTCCGCCCTTCGCCGGAAAGCCAAGGAAGTCGGCGTCTGCCGTCTCGGCGCGACGGCGGTTGAATTCGGCATCGTTTTTCCGCTTTTCCTGACCATGGTCCTGGGAATGATGGAAATGAGCCGCGCCATGTGGATCAAAGCATCCATGCAGCACGCCGCCGAAATAACCACCCGTTATTACATGGTCAACAACGACGCCTCGACCACGACCCTGACAACCTACGCCCAGGCCGCATTGCAAACCGCCGGCGTCAGTTATGCCGTTACCTATACGGTGACGTTGGATACGGCCACCACCCCGAACACCCTGACTGTTTCGGGGACATATAATTTTGAGGCTATTGTATCGTTTATTCCTTTTCCGGACGTGACGCTGACCGCGCTGTCCGTGACCCGAGCCAACTCCTGATTATTCTTTGAATTTTTTTAAAGCAGTTTTAACGATGAAAACCATGCCCGGACCCCAAAAAAGCCTGACCCGGTTCTTCAAAAAAGCGGTTACCGACCAGCGCGGCGTCATCATCGTCATGTTCGCGTTGATGATACCGATCATGCTGGGTTTTATCGGGCTCGGGGTCGAGGTCGGCTATTGGTACAGTAAAAACCGCGATCTGCAGGCGGCCGCCGACGCCGCCGCCCTGGCCGGGGGCTATGAAGTCTATGAAAACCGTTCGACGCAAACCAAAACCGTCGCCGACCGGGAAGCCGGCAACAACGGCTGGGATTCGACCGCCGGCACCAGCACCGTCAACAATTCGCAATTCAACGGAACTTTTCCCACCGGCACCTATACGACCAGTTATGCGGCCGACACCGCCGCCGTCGAGGTGACCCTGACCGAGACCGTGCAACGTATGTTTTCGGGCTGGTTTATGAACGGCAACCTGACCCTCACCGCCGTCGCCGTCGCGACCCAGTCCACCAGCGATACCGTTGCCTGCATCTTGGCGCTGGGGTCTGCGAACGGGTCAGGAGCGCTTAATGTGCAAGGGTCGGCGGCGGTGACGATGAGCGGGTGTGCGGCGGCGTCAAATTCAACGAACGCCAACGGGATCACAACGACGGCGGGCCTGACGGTCGACTGCCTTTACAGCGCCGGCGGCGTTAGCGGCACGGCGACGACGACGGAATGTGCGAGCGCCAAGACCTACCAAGCGGCGACGGTCGACCCTTATCTTGCGATCGTCACCGCCCCGGTCCCCACGGATTTCGACAACTGCGGGTCTGACGGCTCCAACGCCGACGGCGGCGACTACGTAGGCCCGAATGCCGACGACACCATTAATCCCGGTGTTTATTGCGATATCAAGTTCAGCCGGCAAAACAAGACCCTGACCATGAACGCCGGCACATACTACATCGACCGCGGCGACTTGACCTCGACCGGCGGCACCATCGACGCCACCGCCGGCGTCACCATCGTTTTCGGTGACAACACCGGGGCCGGGGCCTGCGGCCAGATTAAGTTGACCGGCAACAGCAACATCAACATCACGGCGCCGACGACGGGTAATTTTTCCGGCATGGCGTTTTACAGCAGCTACACTTGCGATCCCAACAAGGAATATGACATCACCGGCAACAATAACAGCACCATCGTCGGCGCCATGTACAACCCCAACGGGGAGATTGAACTCGGCGGCAACGGCACTGTCAGCGGCACCTGTTTGCAGTTGATTTCCGATACAATTAAAATTACCGGCAACGGCAGCATCGGCAGCGCGTGTGATACCGCCGGTACGACGTCTGTTTCCACCGGGACCATAGTCTCGCTGGTTGAATGATCCGTCGGGGCTTTTTCTAGTCCTTTGGGCATAAGGCCTGAATCACCCTTTCCCTAGACCGCACATCTTTTCCTGGTCATAATCCTGGACCACCTAAGGCGGCGCTGTTTCCTGGGGGCGGGCCCATGCCGGGCCCGGTAATTTTTAGCCGTATTTGGGAAAATCGATGCAGAACAACCTCGATCGTTTGGAAAGCCTGGCCAGACTGTCCAAGGAAGCTTCTTCCGAAGGGCGCCAGGAGCTTCTGCGCGAAGTCACCGAAATGTTCATGGTCGAGCCCGATGCCTTGAGCGAAAAGGAAGTGAAATACTTCGGCGACATTATGGGCAAGCTCGCCTTCGAAGTGGAAATGAAATTCCGCCAGCACTTGTCAGAAACTATGGCCAATGTCGCAGCGGCGCCGCTTGACTTGGTGAAGAAGCTGGCCAACGACGAGATCGAGGTGGCGCGGCCGATCCTGACGCTAAGCGGTGTGCTCCAGGAAGCCGACCTGCTGGAAATCATCAAACAATGCGGCCAGGACCATTTGCAGGCCATGTCGAGGCGGGAATCCGTCAGCGAAACGCTTTCCGACGCCATCGTCGAAAAGGGCAACGACGATGTCCTGGGCACGCTTGCCGCCAATCCCGGCGCCGAGCTTTCCGAAAACGCCATGGAGACCATGGTCGTCAGAAGCGAAGGCGGCAACGGGAGCCTGCAGGAAGCGCTGGTCACGCGCGACGGCCTGCCGCCCGAGTTGCTGAAGAAAATGGCCCATCATGTTTCCGACGCCCTGCGCCAGCATATCGTTGATCAGGGCATCGATCTTAAAATGAACGAAGTCGACCAATTGCTGGCCGAGGCCGAGGACTGGATGGGTGCCGAGGCCGGCGGGGAAAGCTCATCGCCCGCCGAAAAGTTTATCCTGCGCAAGGAAAAGCTCAATCAGCTTAATCCGCAATTGCTGGTGAAGCTGATGCTTGAGGGCAAGCAAGCAGAATTTATCGCCGGGGTCTCCCGGCTCGCGAAGATTGACCTTGCCACTGCCCGCCAAGCCATCGCCGACGAAAGCGGCGAGAAACTGGCGGTTGTTTGCCGGGCGCTGGACTTCGATAGCAATATGTTTTCTCAACTCGTCGACCTGCTGGATTCCAAGGGCAAGCGGGATATCGGCGACAAGAAGATTTTGGTCGGCGTTTACGGTCGCATCACCGCAGAATCGGCGCAACGGGCCATGCGTTTTTTACGGACTCGTCAAAAATTGCAAAAAAACACCGGGTCCGAGAAAAGTTGGGGCTGAACGGTCGCGTTCTCAAAGGGCCGTCACTTAAATTTTCTTATCAATTAACTTGAACAGTTCGGTCATGCCGTCCTTGGCCTTGTCGATTTTGACCAGGAACTGAAGGCCGTATTGGCCGGGCCCGACCCACATGACCTTGGTCCGCCTCAGGTCGTTGAACTTGTTGATCTTCAGCTCGACGAACGCTCCCATTTCCAGGTTGACCTCGGATCTCACCTTGACCCCGGTATAGGAAATATCGGACACGGAGCAATCCCAGGATTTTCCGTCCTCGTCGAAAATGAAACCGCCGAACAATGTCCGCCGACGGTTGCTTCTTCTGCTTTCTTCTTCGTTGGCCATGGTTTTTCCCGCTGGGGTAAGAAGCCGCTTTGGTTCATCCACATTAACACATTGAGAAATCGTGAATCAGACGTCCGCAACATTTTCGCTCCAAGGGATACTAACGTCACCCCGTAAAACGACACGAAAGCCAGGAAGAACACCAAATATTAACCGAAAAACACTCCCCGGCCAACGAAATGACCAAGAAAAAGGACATCAATCCCCGTTGACCTAAACGCTGAAATTTGGTATAACTATCTGTAATTATTTGCAATTTTATCTATTTTTTAGTCTCACCGGTTGAATATCACCTTTTGTCTCTTAATTTTAGGAATGTTTAGAACTAAATTAAACCTATTGCCATATTCAAATGATTGCCGATTCGGTTGCCTTTGCTTGGCAAGCAGTTAAGAAATGTTGTATTTTCAATGATATACGGTACTGGTTTTGGAAAATTCCTTTATCGGTTTTTTGGGCTCAACGGTTGCGCGGGAAAACATCCTGCAACGAAGGCTGCTTTTTGGAAATTTATTTACCCGGGAATACTTGGGGATAGTTGGTGGTTTTTTGCTGATTCTGGGATTTTGAGAAATAAATGAAAGTACTGATTGTCGGAATCCTTGTCTTGGCGCTCGCCGTTGCCGGCGTTAGCACCTACCTGATCCAGAGGTTCGGGGGGGAGGAAAATCTTGAAGAACTTCAAAAGCAGGCTCAGAAGCCGAAGGTCCGGGTCCTGGTCGCAACCAGGGATCTTGCGCCCGGCGAGCCCCTGACGCCGGAAACCATGACCTGGCAGGTTTGGGTCGATGAGTCTCTGAACAAGCAATTCATCGTTGTTGAAAAGGACGACCAGGAAGCCAAGCGTATCAAGGATTTCGTCGGCGGCATCGTTCGCGCCCCAATTCTGGAAGGTGAGCCTATTCTCGCTTCCAAGGTCTTCAAATCCGATAAGCCCGGTTTTCTCGCCGGCGTACTGAAGGCCGGAATGCGCGCCGTCTCTTTCACCGTCAGCGCGACCTCGGCGACGGCGGGCTTTATTTTGCCGGGCGATAGGGTCGATATTCTTCTTACCCATGACAAGTTAAACCAGGCGCTCCGGAAAAAACGGGGCGCAGGCAGTGGTGGCGAAGGCGGGGTTCGGGTGCCGTCGATGATGGTGCTGGCGCAAGTCACCGAAACCATTATGAAGGACCTCAACGTTCTGGCCGTTAACTCAGTCGTTGCCTTGAAGGAAGGAACCACCATTAAAGCCAGTACCATCACCCTCGAGTTGACGCCGAAACAGGCCGAAATGATGGTGACGGCGCGCACCATGGGCAAGATTTCCATGGTTCTCCGTAGTCTTGAAAAGGGGCCGGCGGCCGGGTCTGTCTCCGATAAGCCCAGCTTCTCCACGGATGTCGAAGTCAGTCCGATTTTGAGCAACTTTGATGCCGTTATCGAGGCGGAAAATAATAAAAATGACAAGAAAATGAAAAAAGGCAAAAAAGTTGCCGATAAGGCGCCCGTGGTGAAGGCTAGTGTCGTTAAAATTTTCCGGGGCGGCAGTTCATCGACCGAAGAAATTCGCTATGATTCCGCGGGTAAATCGACATCGACAACAAGCGGCGGCGTCGCCGTTGCGCCACCGTCTGCCGAAGGGGCGTCGGAGAAGCTATCTCCCAAGACCGCGGAGGGTAAAAAATGATGTTCTTACGCGGATGTAAAATCGCCTTTCTTTGCCTTGTTGTGGCGGCCTTTGCCTGGACCGAGGCCGTGACCGAGGCCTGGGCTCAGCAAGTCCCGCAACGCCGGACCGTCACCAGTCCGGCCCCCGCCATGGCGGCGCCGGTGATGAAGAAGAAGGCTTCTCGTGCCGCTAAGACCGCTAAGAAGGGCGCGCCTTCGATCGTCGAGTTGACGATGAACTCGGTGGAAGTGATTACCCTCAGCAAGCCCGTCAAGAATATCATCGTCGGCAACGAAACTATCGCCGATGTCCGTCTGCAACCCGAACAACCGAACAAGGTTATCATTGTCTCGAAAGGCGTCGGCACCACCAACGTCATTTTCATGGATGAGAAAAGCAACATCATCCATCAGGCGGATGTCATCGTTTCCCTGGATTCCGGTGGTGTCAAGGCCGCCATATCGAGGCTGTTGCCGGACGAAAAGATCGACGTCAGCGTTTTCAAATCCAGCGTTTTTCTTTCGGGCAAGGTCAAAACCGCCGCCGCCGCGGCGAGCGCCGCCAACATCGCCGCTCGGTTTGTTGAGAATGCCGATAGCGTCGTCAATATGTTGACGGTTAAGAGCGGCCAGCAGGTCGTCATCAAGGTCAAGGTTTCCGAGATGGACCGGGATGTTCGAAAGAACCTGACGGCGAATACGGTGTTTAGCAAACAATTCGGACCCGGCAGGATTTCGTTTGTCGGGACACCTCCGACAAACGTCGATTCCTTCCTTTCCGGCACGCTTTTTACCGGCACCAACGTCCTCGGCAACCCCACCATCACGGCGCTAGAGGAAAACAAACTGAGCAAGGTCCTGGCCGAGCCGACATTGACGGCGATTTCAGGTGAGACCGCGTCGTTCCTGGCGGGCGGTGAATTTCCATTCCCGTCCGCGATCGACCAATCCGGGTCAACCAGCTTTACATTCCGGGAATTTGGTATTCAGTTGAATTTCACGCCCATCGTCCTCGACAAGGGGCGGATCAATCTGCAGATCGCCACCGAAATTAGCGCCCTGGGCGGCACGGTCACGGTCGGTGGCAGCGATTTCCAATCCCTGACGCAGAAGCGCACGGAAACCACCATCGAACTTCCCAGCGGCGGCTCCCTGATGCTTTCGGGGCTTCTGTCCGATGACGTGACGGAGACGATCCGCGGCGTTCCCTTCCTGAAGGATGTCCCCATTTTGGGGGCCCTGTTCCGCAGCACCGATTTTCTGAGGGCGGAAACCGAACTCGTCATCACCGTGACCGCTTATCTGGTCAAGCCGATCGACAATGTTCGGAGCCCGTCATCGCCGACGGACGGTTTCGAGACGGCCAGCGACATCGACACCTACCTGTTGGGCCGGATGCAGCGCGTATATGGCGACGGGGAACGGTCCATTTGGGACAAGTCCTTAAAAGGGCCCTTTGGGTTTATCATGAGGTGACCGGCCATGTTTAATCGCAAATACTTTTTCTGGAAACCCTGGTCCTGCTTGGTGGTTCTGCTCTTGTTGCCCCTGTTTTTGGCGGCTTGTGAATTGCCTAAGCAGCCTTCCGATTACCGGGCCGCGCATCCGATCATCGTCGGCAAGGAAACGGTTTCCATGTCGATGCGGGTTCCCCTGGCCGATGCGGGGTTGTTGGGTGAGGACGCCTTGAGTTTCGAGCGTTTCGTGCGCGACTATCTTGATCGCGGTAGAAAGCTGATGACCATCAAAGCCGGCAGCGGCGGCGAAAGCCAGGCGGGCGCCGAACAGGTCCGCGACTTGCTGGTGACCGGCGGCATCGAGGCGCGGGAGATCGTCATCGCGCCGGCCGGCTTCAATGGCGATACGGTTCTTCTGTCCTTCGCCGCTTACAAGGCCGATGTCCCCGAATGCGGAAAATGGTCTACGGACTCCACGTTCAACTGGTCGAACAAACCTAACGTCAATTACGGCTGTTCCACGCAACGCAACTTAGGCTTAATGGTGCAGGATCCGGGCGACCTGGAACGAGCCAAGACCGTGTCCGATTCCAGCGGCGACCGGGGTGGCAAGGTGATCACGAACTATGTCAACGGCCCCAAGGCTTCCGGCGAAGGCGGCGATACGAGTTCAGCGATAACAACGGCGAAATAGAAATAATATTGTAGTGTTGCACCACCCCCGGCCGGCGAACGCCGACGAAGAAAAAAGCGGTTCCCCCGGGATCCATCGGAATAGTTTCAATTTTAAGTTAGGGTCGACGTGTTATTAAGAATTCCCATCGGAGCGTACCTTTTAAATAAGGATACCATGGCCGCCGTCGAGGCGTTGAAGGAGGACCGTTTTTTCTTCCGTTCGATGATTGATATCCAAGAAGGCGGGATCGACGCGGCGGCATCTCAACTTGCCGAGAAAAAAACACCGCCCTTGCTGATCGTTGAAACATCGGCCAACAAGGACAAGATGTTCGAGCAGTTGGAGGCTTTGGCATCCGTCTGCGATCCTGAAACGCGTTTGATCCTGATCGGGTCCGAAAACGATATCGGCCTGTTTAGGACATTGATTGACGAAGGCATCAGCGACTATCTCGTTAGCCCCGCCAGCGGAGAGCAGATCAAGGATTCCATCTCTAAGATCTACCAAGGCGAGGAATCCGGGACCATGGGCAAGGTGATCGCCTTTATGGGCATGGTCGGCGGTGTCGGCAACAGCGTCCTTTCCCATAACGTGGCTCATGAACTGAGCGCCATTTATGACGAACAAGTGATTGTTGTCGATCTGGATATTCCCTTCGGCACGGCGGCTTTGGATTACAACATGCAGCCCCGGCAAACGTTGGTCGAAGCCCTAACGCAGTCCTCGAACCTGGACGCCGCCATGCTCAACCAGTTTCTCATGGAATTCGGCGATACCAAGCTTTCCGTTTTGGGGTCGCCGGCGTCCCTGGGGACGGGCATGCAGATAACGACGGAACCGTTCGATACCTTGCTCAAGACCGTCAAGCCGATGGCTGAATTTATCATCCTCGACATGCCGCATGTTTGGGAAGGTTGGGTTAATGACGTGATGGCGTCCGCCGATGAAGTCATTCTGGTCGCCCGCCCGGACCTTACGAATCTCAGAAATGCGAAAAATATGGTAGAATTTCTGGGGCCGAAACGGGGCGTTGATGCGCCCACCCGCTTGGTTCTAAATCAAGTGGGCGCGGCCAAAAAATCGGATCTGTCGGACAAGGATTTCAAGGACGCCCTTGCCTTGAGCCCATGTTCGTCGATCCCGTATGAACCGGATGCCTTCGGTTTGGCGCTCAACAACGGCGAGATGATGTCGAAGGCGAATGCCAAAAGCAAAGCCACGGAAGGAATCATCGCCTTAGCGAAAATCGTCAGCGGTCGCGAAGTGGCAGAAGAAAAAACCGAAAAGAAAGGCCTGGGCGGCCTGTTTAAAAAGGGCAAAAAGAAAGACAAAGAAGACAAAAAGGGTAAAAAGTAACCCCAAGGATTAAAGATTATGGCCTTTGGACGAAGGGGCTCTGTTCAACCGAAGCCGGTAAACGACAGCCCGCCACCGCCGGAAGAAACACCTGCTCCTCCTGCGCCCGCGCCTGAGACGGAAGCGGCGCCTGAGGCGGAAGCGGCACCCGTCGAGACTGCCGACGCGCCTGAATCAAAGCCCGCGCCCAAAACGCCCGAACCAAAGCCCGCCAAAAAGGCCGAAGCCCCGGCGCCTAAGCCCTTCGATCTCGATTTGCCTTCGGCTTCCGCCGCCGCCAACGAACGGCTGGCGGAAATCAAGGTGCTGGTTTTCAACGACCTTTTGGAAGCGGTGGACCTAGGCGAAATCAGCAAGCTCGCCCCCGAACAGGTGCGCGAAGAAATCACCGACATGACGGCGGAAATTATTTCCATGCGCGCCCTGGTGCTGACCGTCCAGGAACAGACCCAAGTCGTCAAGGACATCTGCAACGACATTTTGGGACTGGGGCCGCTGGAGCCGTTGATTGAACGCGACGACATCGCCGACATCATGGTCAACGGCGCCGGCCAAGTTTACATCGAATGCGACGGCAAGATCGAACTGACGGACATCACCTTCCGCGACAATGCGCAGTTGATGAACATCTGCCAACGCATCGTCACCCAGGTCGGCCGGCGGGTCGATGAGTCCAGCCCCATCTGCGACGCCCGCCTGATGGACGGCTCGCGCGTCAACGTTATCGCGCCGCCGCTGGCCATCGATGGCGCGGCGCTGACCATTCGTAAGTTCAAGAAGGAAAAGCTGAATCTGCAAAGCCTCGTCGATTTCAAAAGTGCCAGCCCGGAAATGGCGAAGGTGCTGGAAGTCATCGGTGCATGCCGGCTTAATATCCTGATTTCGGGCGGTACCGGGTCCGGAAAAACGACGCTGCTCAACTGCATGACACAGTTTATCGACAAGGGCGAACGCACCATCACCTGCGAGGACACGGCGGAATTGCAACTGCAGCAACCGCACGTGGTACGCCTTGAAACGCGCCCCCCGAACCTGGAAGGGGCGGGCGAAATCACCATGCGGGATTTGGTGAAGAACTGTCTGCGTATGCGCCCGGAACGCATTATCGTCGGCGAGGTTCGCGGGCCCGAGGCCTTCGATCTTCTGCAGGCCATGAACACCGGCCATGACGGGTCCATGGGTACCATTCACGCCAACAACCCCCGCGAAGCCATCACCCGTGTCGAGAACATGATCGCCATGGGCGGCTACAGCCTGCCGGCCAAGGCGGTGCGCGAACAGATCGCCGCCGCCGTTCACGTTATCATCCAAGCGTCCCGGCTGCGCGACGGGTCGAGGAAGATCACCCACATCACCGAAGTGCTCGGCATGGAAGGTGACATCATCACGTTGCAGGATTTGTACACCTACGAATTCGATGGCGAAGACGCTGACGGCAAGTTAATCGGGGCGCACCGGCCGACGGGGCTCAGGCCTAATTTCTGGGACAAGGCCCGTTACTTCGGTCTGGAATCGAAGTTAGCGTCCGCCTTGGGTATGGGCGGCTAATGATCGCCCAATCGACCATTATCTTCGTCATCATCGGCGCCGTTGTCGCCATGTTGATGGTCGGTGGCGGCATCATCGGCGCCACCTTTATCATCCGCCCCAGGATGCTTCTGAAAAAACGCATGAACCAAATCGGCATGATCGGCGACAGCGGCGCGACGGACAAGGCCGAAAGCCGACGTCAGCGGCGCATCCAGGAAAAGGTCAAGCAACTTGAGGCCAAGAGCGAAAGCAAGGGGTTCATCGATACCGTCAACGATATGCTCCTACAGGCGGGGCTGAATATAGGGCCGGGGGTTTTCTTCGTCCTCACCCTAATCTCCGGGACGGTGGTCGTCGGCGGGTACATTGTTGCCGGGGGGGCGCTGAAGTATGCAGTCCTGGCGCTCGCATTTGGGTTATACCTTCCGAAATACGTTATCGGCTCCATGGCCAGGGGACGGCAGAAAAAATTTACCCAAGGTTTTGCCAATGCTTTGGACCTGATCGTTCGCGGCATCCGTTCGGGCCTTCCCATCAACGAATGTTTTTCCGTTGTCGCCCGCGAATTCGACCCACCCCTGGGCGAGGAATTCCGCCTGCTGGTGGAAGGGCAGAACTTAGGGCTTACCATCGATGAATTAATGGCCAAGGGGATAGAGCGCCTGCCGACTTCGGAATACAAGTTTTTCGCCATCGTCACCCAGATCCAGCGCCAAACCGGCGGCAATTTGGCCGATACCTTGTCCAACCTTTCGGATGTGCTGCGCGAACGCAAGAAAATGCGGGACAAGGCGCAGGCCATGGCCAGCGAAGCCAAGGCGTCGGCCGGCATCATTGGGTCTCTGCCGTTCATGGTCAGCGGCCTGCTGTCGGTGGTCAACCCCGATTACCTGATGCTTCTGTTCATCACCGATACGGGAAATTACATGCTTGCCTTCGGTGCTTTCTGGATGACCTTAGGGTCGCTGGTGATGCGCAAAATGATTAACTTCAAGATGTAAGTGGGACGGGTCTGATGGGTATATTTGGCGGCGGCAATAAAAAGCGGATCAAGAGTGTCATCAATCAGGCTCGGGGCGAACTCAGCCGCAAGCAGATGGATGGCTTTAACCGGGGTTCCGCCATCCGCCAGGATAAACAAAAAGCCCATGTCGCCCTGGTCAACAAGTTGCTGGGGGTCGTCAATCTTCAACATCTTTTACAAGCGGACCACCTTCGCGCCGAATTGGCGCAGGCCGGGATTCGTGGCCGGGGGGCTATTCCGGCATACATTTCGACGCGGATATTGATGGCGATTGCCGGTGGCATTGGCACCATCGTCATGTTGGGTCTAATGAAAACCTTTCCCTATCCGGGGTTCGTGAAATTCATTTTCGCCGGTGTCGGCGCCGTCGCCGGGTTTTTTTTACCGAAGCTTCTTTTGGCCAACACCGTCCAACAGCGTCAGACGGAAATGACCGAAGTTTTTCCCGACGCCCTCGATCTTTTGGTTATTTGCGTCGAAGCGGGCCTCGGCGTTGAAGCCGCCTTTGCCCGGGTCACCGAGGAAATCGCCGAGCAGTCGCCGGTTTTGGCGACTGAAATGGGGCTGATGACGGCTGAACTAGCCTACCTGGGCGACCGCCGGCAGGCTTACACTAACTTTGCCAGCCGCACCGGCATGCCGTCTGCGAAAGCATTGGCGACGGCGTTGATCCAATCGGAACAATACGGAACGCCGGTCGGTGTCGCGCTTAAGGTTCTGGCCCAGGAAAAACGCGATGAGCGCATGTCGAACGCGGAAAGGAAAGCGGCAGCCCTTCCGGCTAAATTGACGGTGCCGATGATTATCTTTTTCCTGCCGGTCCTGTTCATCGTGGTGATCGGCCCGGCCGCCCTGCAGGTCGGCGCGCAGTAACTGACGGCGCGCGCGCGCGCGAAACGTAAACGGTTTGCCGCTTTCTTTCGGGCCGTTTCCCGGCCTACCTTCTAGCATTAAGGGGCTTGTGAAATAAGCGCATGACTGATTTTTCAGACCGCTACCTCAACGAAACGGCCGACATCATCGCCGCCCTCGACCGCGCCAAGATCGAAGACTTGGCGGCGGGACTGGCCCAAGTTCGCGATGGCGGCGGGCGTCTTTTTATCCTCGGCGTCGGCGGCTCGGCCGGCCATGCCAGCCATGCGGTCAATGACTTCCGCAAAATCTGCGGCTTCGAAGCCTACGCCCCCACCGATAACGTTTCAGAATTGACGGCGCGCGTTAACGATGAGGGCTGGGAAACGGTGTTCGAGGAATGGCTGAAAGGGTCAAGGCTAACGGGCAAGGACGCGGTGTTGGTGTTTTCCGTCGGTGGCGGCAGCAAGGAAAAAAACATTTCTGTTAATATCGTCAAGGCCCTGGAATTGGCGAAATCGGCGGGGGCTTCGACTTTCGGCGTTCTCGGTTCCGACGACGGGTTCACCGCCCAGAACGCCGACGTCGCGGTCGTTATTCCGCCCCTGCACCCGGACCGCCGCACACCTCATACGGAAGGCCTGGCGGCCGTCGTTTGGCACCTGCTGGTCAGCCATCCGGCGTTGAAGGCCCAAGAGACGAAGTGGGAATCCATCCGTTGACGCCAGCCGAAAGCAAGCGCCGTTACATCATTATCGGCGGCGCCGGCTTTATCGGCAGCCATTTCACCGACCGCCTGCTGGATGACGATAAGACGGAATCGCTGACCATCTACGACAATTTTTCATCCGGACAAAAATGGCACATCGAACATCGCTTGAGCGATCCCAGGCTGACGGTCATTGAGGGCGATGCCTGGGACGAGGAAACCCTTAACGATGCCATGGCGGGCAAAGATGTTGCTATTCACCTGGCCGCCAACCCGGACATCGCCTTGGCGGCGACCGAGCCGGCCATCGATTTCGACGAAGGAACCTTGCTGTCCCATCATGTCCTGGAAGCCATGCGGCAATCGGGGTGCGGGCGGATTATTTACGCTTCCGGCAGCGGCGTATACGGCGACCTGGGCGAATTGGAGGTCAAGGAAGACCATGGGCCGATGCGCCCGATTTCCACCTACGGCGCTTCCAAATTGGCTTCGGAAGCGATGATTTCGGCCTATTGCCACATGTTCGGGCTGACCGGGCGCATCTTCCGGTTCGGCAATGTCGTCGGGCCGCGCCAAACCCATGGCGTCGGCTTCGACTTTATCGCCAAGCTCCGCAAAAACACAGCGCGCCTTGAAATTCTCGGCAACGGCGAGCAAAGCAAACCCTACATTCATGTCGATGACGTGGTTTCGGCGGTGCTTTTCGCCAACGAAAAATGCCCGGACACCCTTGGCGTTTTCAACGTCGCCACGCTTGATACCATCACCGTCAAGGAAATCGCCGATTTGACGGTTGAATGCTTGGGACTGGATGTCGGCGCCGTCGACTACGTTTTTTCAGGCGGCGACAGGGGCTGGTCGGGCGACGTGCCGGTGGTGCGGCTGAATTGCGAGCGTATCCAGAAACTCGGCTGGACGTGTCGCGATACGTCCTTAAGCGCCATGCGCCGGGCGCTGGAAGCGATGCTGGCACAATGATCATCACCCGCACGCCCTTGCGCATATCCATCGGCGGTGGCGGTACTGACCTGCCGTCTTATTTTGAGAAATTCGGCGGCTTCGTGATCTCGGCGGCGATCAACAAACACATCTACATCACCGCCAACCGGACCTTTCGCACCGGGTATCTGCTGAAATACGCCCAGACGGAACTGGCCCAGACCGTCGACGAGATCGAACACGGCCTGCTGCGCGAAACGATCCGCTTGATGGAGATCGAGCCGATGGTCGAAGTCGTCAGCATCGCCGACGTTCCCGCCGGCACCGGCATGGGGTCGTCGGGAAGCTTCACGGTCGGCCTTCTGCATGCCCTTCATGCCTACAAGCTACAAAATATTTCAACCGAGGAACTGGCCCGCACCGCCAATCATATCGAGATGAATATTCTGGGCGAGCCCTGCGGCAAACAGGATCATTACATTGCCGCCTATGGCGGACTGACGTGCCAGGAATATCATGCCGACGGCACCGTGATGATCACGCCGCTTGCCCTGCCGGAAGCGGCGCTCAGAGATTTGGGCGAAAACCTTATGTTGTTTTTCACCGGTTACAGCCGTGCGGCGGCGGAAATTCTCATCGAGCAAAAGGAAAAATCCGAGAAAAGCGATTCCGATATGCTCGATAATCTGCATTTCATCAAGGACTTAGGCCTTCGCATCAAAGACCGCCTGAAAGCGGGCGACGTCAGGGGGTTCGCCCATCTGATGAATGAACACTGGGAGCACAAGAAAGCGCGTTCAAAAACTATTTCCAACGACCATGTGAACGCCCTTTACGACAAGGCGATTGCCAGCGGCGCCTTGGGCGGCAAGTTGGTCGGCGCCGGGTCGGGCGGGTTCCTTCTGTTTTATGCCGAGGACAAGCCGCGCCTGCGTAAAGCAATGACCGGCGAAGGGCTTCAGGAAATGGACTTCGCCTTCGATTTCGACGGCTCGATCATTCAGTTGCGTAGTTAGTTATGCAGTGCCTGATCCTCGCCGGCGGCCTGGGAACGCGGATGCAGCCGGTGACGACGACCGTCGTCAAGGCCCTGGTCCCGGTCCGGGGACGCCCCTTCGCCGATCACCAACTGACCTGGCTGGCAGGCCTTGGCGTCAAGCGCGTCGTTTACGCCATCGGCCACATGGGCGATCAAATTCGCGATTTTGTCGGCTCGGGCGAGCGCTGGGATCTGGACATCGCCTATTCGGACGAAGGAGACCAAGGGCTCGGCACCGGCGGCGCCGTGCGCCTGGCGGTCGATGAAGGAGTGCTGGACGGTGGTTTTTTGGTGCTTTACGGCGATTCCTATCTCGACATCGATATCAAGGCCGTCTGGGAAGCCTCCGGCGAGGGGGCTTTCCCTTTGATGAGCGTTTTCAGGAACGACGGCCAGTGGGACGCTTCCAATGCCGCCTACAATAACGGCCGGATCACGCGTTTTGAGAAGGGCTTAAATGATCCCGCAGGCGCCGGCCTGGACTATATCGATTACGGGCTGTCGGTGCTTAACGCGGACGTGGTCCGCAAGCACATTCCCGAGGGAGAACCCTTCGATCTGGCGCAGGTTTACCGGGACCTTGCCCAAGCGGGTGGGCTCAAAGGGTTCGAGGCCAGGTCACGATTTTACGAGATCGGTTCGCCGCAAGGCCTGGCCGACCTGGAAGCACATTTGCAGTCTTAAAAAACTTTCCGCCTCTTATCGGCCAATTAGGGAATCGTCCGCTGATCGTCCGCCGGTCGTCCGAAAGTCGTCCGTTTTTTCTGTCTCGAATGCCCCAACTAATTGATTTCGCTTAATTTTCCCTGGAAAAAACGCCGGGAAAGTCGTCATTAGTCGTCATTTCTTTTAGCGTTGCGGCGCCACGCATAACTTTTGCCCCCATACGGGCGCGCTTCACGCGCGGGGTAACCATTTCGTCTTATTCACGGTGTCCAAGAGCGTTATTAAACCAAGAACGAATAGTGAACATATGCTTGTTCAAGGAAGTTGTCAAGGCCCTCAGAGAAGAAACTAGGGGGAACCACCAAGGCACGAAGGCTCAAAGAAGAAATTTTAAAATAAATTAAGGGAAGTGGTTAGCGCTTGGCGCGGCCATCGCTCTTCGTGGCTTTGCGTCTTTGTGGTCCACTTCTTTTAAAGCAATTAAGTAAGGTGTCCCCCTTAATTGTGTGTCCCCTTAATTGTGAGGCGTAGAGCGGGCACGGAACGAGCACTGGCCGTCATTCCCGCGAAGGCGGGAATCCAGTCTTCTTCAATTTACTGGCAAGGGGGTTTCATTTTTTAAAGGTATTGGATTCCCGCCTTCGCGGGAATGACGAGAGGGGTTGCGGGAATGACATGAGGGGGTGCGGGAATGGCGTTAGGAAGGCGCAAATGAGGTGAGGACCCTAACGCCCGCCCAGGGCGCGGCGCATGGTCGTGCCCATGTCGGCGGCGCTGGGCGCGATGATGGCGCCCGCCGATTTAAGCGCCTCGATCTTGGCCGCCGCCGAGCCGCCGCCGAAAACATCGACGGTGCCGGCATGTCCCATGCGGCGGTCGGTGGGCGCGTTGATGCCGGCAACATAGGCGACGACGGGCTTCTTGGATTTTTCCTGTTTCAAGAAGGCGGCGGCTTCTTCTTCCGCGGTGCCGCCGATTTCACCGATCAAGATGACGCCTTCGGTGGCATCGTCGGCAAAAAATAGCTCCAGACAATCGATAAAGTTCATACCGTAAACAGGATCGCCGCCAATGCCGACGGAGGTCGATTGGCCGAGATGGACGTTGGTGGTCTGGTCAACGGCTTCGTAGTTAAGCGTCGCCGAGCGTGAAACGACGCCGACGCGTCCCGGCATATGGGGCCGTTCCGGCATGACCCCGATCTTGCAGGCACCCGGCGTGATGACGCCTTGGCTGTTGGGGCCGATCAGCCGGGTCTTGGAGCCTTCGAGCGCGCGCTTGACGCGGACCATGTCGAGCACCGGCACCCGTTCGGTGACGCAGACGATGAGCGGGATTTTCGCCTCGATGGCCTCGATGATGGCGGCGGCGGCACGGTCGGGGGGCACGAAAACGGCGGACGCATCGGGCTTCGTCGCGTCAACGGCTTCGGCGACGGTGTTGAAGACTGGAAGGTGAAGATGGCTTTGGCCGCCCTTGCCCGGCACCACGCCGCCGACCATCTGGGTGCCGTAGGCAATGGCGCGCTCGGATAGGCGTGTGGCGGTGGCGCCGGTCAGCCCCTGGCAAATGACTTTGGTATTGGCGTCAACAAGGATGCCCATGGCTCATCTCTTTCCTTTGCCGCCGGCCTTAGCGGCGGCGACGGCCTTGTCGGCGGCGTCCGCCAGGTCGTCGGCGAAGATGACTTCGATGCCCTGATTGCGAAGCGCCAATTCCCCCATCTCCTTGGCGGTGCCGGCGGCGCGAACAATGACGGGAACATGGCCGGGCGTTTCTTTGCAGGCGATGGCGATGCCTTCGGCGATGGTGTCGCAGCGCAACACGCCGCCGCCCATGGTGACGACCAAGACCGCCTTCACCTTTGGGTTCCTGTGCAGCATCCTGATCCCGGCGGCGACTTGTTCGCGGGTGGCGACGGGGCGCACGTCCATGAAGTCAGCCGCGTTTCCGCCCCGGTCCTTCAGCAGATCAAGGATGCCGAGCGCCAGTCCGGCGCCAGTGACCATGACGCCGATATTGCCGTCCATGGGAACGTAGTTCAGTTCCGAGCGCCGGGCCTCGATCTCGTCGGCGCCGACGTCGGCTTCGCCCCACAGCTTGTTCCAGTCCGAATGGCGGAAAAGGGCGTTGTCGTCGACGATCATCTTGACATCGAGGGCGGACAGGCGACCGTCTTCGGTGACACAAAGCGGGTTGATTTCGATCAGGCTGGCGTCATTTTCGATGAAGGCCTGATAAACCCCGGCCATGGCCTTGGCCGCGTCGTCGGCCAATCCGCCCGACAGGCCCAAATCCGCGGCCAGCTTTTTGGCGTCTTTGGGCGTCAGGCCTTGTTCCGGGTCGATGACCAGCTTGATGATGTTTTCAGGACTTCGGGCGGCGACTTCTTCGATGTCTTGGCCGCCTTCGGCTGAGGCCAGCAGCGCAACGCGGCCAATTGATCGGTCGATCAGGGCAGCGAGATAGATTTCCTTGGCGACGTTCAAGGCTTCTTCGACATAGACCTGTTTGACTTCCTTGCCTTCGGCGCCGGTCTGCGCCGTCACCAAGCGGGTTCCCAGCATTTTGGCGGCGGTTTCCCCGGCGGCTTTGGTGGTCTTGACGATTTTGATGCCGCCGGCCTTTCCGCGCCCGCCGGCGTGGACCTGGGCCTTGATGACCCAGCTTGAACCGCCCAACCGGATGGCGGCATCGGAAGCTTCTTCGGCGCTCGAGGCGATTGCGCCGGGCGGCACCTGAACTCCATAGGCCTTCAGTATTTCCTTCGCCTGATATTCGTGAAGGTTCATGAAAAGATCCTTGTCGTCCGCTAAAACTTCATTGACCCGAGCCCTTAATTTTTGCGGAAAAGCTAGGGCCGGATGTTTTGTGGTAAACCAGGAATATTCGGATTCCAAGATGTTTATACACAAACCCCTGGTTTGAGAGGTCCCGGGTAAGGGAAAACCGGGGGAATTTTTATATTCGTTTTCGCTTAATCGTATAGGCGGCGCCCCGTTTTTTTGTGGTGATTATGAATTTTACGCCTTCCATTGGATTGTCCGGGATTTTTTGGTTCGGCGCCTGGAAACCTGAAAAATATTTTTGTTTTACAAAGACGGAGAAAACTTATTGTATTGGGCAAGGCAGGGTGGTTATAGTCCTCGTGGTATACCAAATACCAACTTTTTTGGTATGCGGATATTGGGGTAATAATTCTGCTGAACGTTTTGGCGGTTCTATTGAGGGACCGCTGATGCCGTTTAAAGCACATAAAGCGTCCGCTTAAACGTTTCTTAAAAACGAACAGAGGGCGATTTAAACTTGGGAGTATAAAAATGCGTAATTTTGGTACGAAACTTATGAGTCTGGGCGTCGTTCTCGGCCTCGGTCTCGGCTTTTCCGTTGCGATGGTCGATTCCGCCGCAGCATGGGAGCCCAAAAAACCGGTCAATTTTGTCGTCATGGCCGGCAAGGGCGGGGGCGCCGATAAGGCGGTTCGCTTTATTCAAAACATCATCGCCAAGAACAAATTGTCTTCGAAGCCGTTCACGCCCATCAACAAGCCGGGTGGTTCAGGCGCCGAAGCATTGGTGCACGTCAAGAACACTTCCGATCCTGATCACACCCTCATGTTCACGCTGAACAGCTTCTACACCACGCCGCTGCTTCAGCCGGGCCTGGGCATCGACATCTCGACCTTCACGCCGGTCGGTCGCATGGCCGAAGACACGTTCCTTTTGTGGGTCAACAAGGATTCCGGCATCACCACCGTCGATCAGTTCGTCAAGGCGGCCAAGGCCAAAGGCAACAAGTGGATCATGGCCGGTACCGGCAAGAACTCGGAAGACAATATCCTGACCAACTTCCTGAACAAGACTTTTGACCTCAACATGAAGTACGTCCCTTATAAGGGCGGCGGACGCGTGGCCAAGGAATTGGCCGGCAACAACGCCAACTCGACGGTCAACAACCCGTCCGAACAACTCGGCTTCTATCAGGCCGGCAAGACCCGGCCGATTGCCGCGTTCACGCCGGTACGCCTGCCGTTGTTCAAGGATGCGCCGACCTTCAAGGAGTTGGGCACGGACTTCTCCTATTTCATGCAGCGCACCGTCGTTGGCGCGCCGGGCAAGAGCAAGGGCGCCTCTGCCTATTACCAGGGCCTCTTCAAAA
>JABMOY010000081.1 GCA_013203955.1 Rhodospirillales bacterium
GTACTCGGGCGTGCGCGGCATTACCGACCTGATCGTCAACCCCGGCATCATGAATCTCGACTTTGCCGACGTGCGTTCGGCGATGAGCCAGATGGGCAAGGCGATGATGGGCACCGGCGAGGCCAAAGGCGAACGCCGGGCGCTTGATGCCGCGGAAGCCGCAATCGCCAACCCGCTGTTGGATGAAATGTCGATGAAGGGGGCCAATGGCGTTCTCATCAACATCACCGGCGGTATGGATATCACCTTGTTTGAAGTCGACGAGGCGGCGAACCGGATTCGCGCCGAAGTCGATGAAGACGCCTACATCATTGTCGGTTCAGCCTTCGATTCTTCAATGGATGGACTTATGCGGGTTTCCGTCGTTGCCACCGGCATCGACGCCAGTGCTCAGCAAATGCCGCTGCCGACGATGCTGCATCTTGCCGAGCAGCTCGAACAAACGAAGGACTACCGCTCGGTTACTAAAATTGAGGCCGAGGTAGAAGCCGAAGCAGCCCCCGAACCCGTCATGGAAGCCGATCCTGAGCCTGTGTCTGAATTTGAACCCGAACCCGAATTGGAAACCGAAACGTCGGTCGAATCTGATGCCGAGGAGGAAGAGGCCCAGATTGAGTCACAGATAAGCGACTCGACGGATGAGGCTCAAGCCGAATCGGTGGCCGAATCGGCTCAGAAAATGGAAACAGAAGCACCTCCGCCCGCTATGCCGTCTGTAGGCGCAACGGACGCCTTTATCCCGCCGGTGGCGGCAACGGCCGGTGACGCGGAGGATGTCGCTGGCTCGGAACCCGTTGCTGAAATTGCCGAGGATTCCTCTGAATCCAATATAGAGACGCAAGCCGAGCCCGACGTGGCGGCCCCGCGGAAGGGTATGAGCCTTTTCGAACGGGTCACTGGCGGCAGCCGGACGCCCTTCGGTAAAAAGACACCAGCGCCTGTTGAATCCCTGCCCGAATCACCAGAAGTAACGGAAAATAAAGAACTTTCTTCTACAGAAGAGGTGATTGAGCCGAAGCCGGAGGAGGCTCAACCCGATAATGCCACGACCCTTGATGAGGTGGCGGAGTCGGTTGAGGAAGAAACTCAGCTTGGCGGAATGGATCCTGAGGACCGGATAACGACCAGCGAAAGCGACGAAGATCTGCTCGATATTCCGGCTTTTCTCCGCCGCCAAGCGAACTGATAAGGCGAACTGATAAAACGGCAATTAACCGCGCTTTTGGGGGACCCGATCGAGAGAAACAATTGGAAACAAAGAGTGATTTGAGTGGCTTGTGGGTTGTTGTTAAACACAATCTCATAAAGCCGCTCAACGCTGGTTGTTTGCTGGCTTTCGGGGACAAGGGGCGCTCGACCGTTTTCGGGCAGAGAGAATGGATATTTCCGTGGACGTTTATATGGACAAGAAGACGGAAAACAGGGACGCCGTAAAACAGCGCACCCTAAAGACGTCCATTGATTGTTCCGGCGTCGGGCTGCATTCCGGCGCCAAGGTGTCGATGGTGCTAAACCCCGCCGACATCGGCCACGGCATCCAATTCAAACGCACCGACATTTCCGGCGGAGTCGTTATTCAGGCTCGGTGGGACAACGTCGTCGACTCTCGTATGCACACGACCCTTGGCAACGCCGACGGTGTCACCATCGGCACCGTTGAACATCTTATGGCGGCGCTTTCCGGTTGCGGTATCGACAATGCGTTGATCGAACTGGATGGTCCTGAAGTGCCGATCATGGACGGCAGCGCACATCCCTTCGTGTTCTTGTTGGAATGTGCCGGCGTTGTCGAACAGGATGCGCCCCGCCGCATGATCAGGATTTTAAAGGACGTTTCCTCTGGGGATGGCAATGCCCGTCTTTCCCCCGGCTCGCATCTGTCTCTGGATTTTGAAATTGATTTTGCCGACGGTGCTGTTTCCCAACAGACCCTTTCCATCGGCATCGTCAACGGTAGTTTCGCTAGGGAACTGGCCCGTGCCCGGACTTTTGGGTTCTTGAGCGATGTCGAAAAGCTTCGCGCCGCTGGATTGGCCAAAGGCGGCTCTTTGGACAACGCTATTGTCGTTAGCGGCGATAAAATACTGAACAAAGGCGGACTTCGGTTTGAAGACGAATTCGTCCGCCATAAGGCCCTGGATGCGGTCGGCGACCTCTACCTGGCCGGGGCTCCGATTATCGGTAAATTCCATGGTGTGTGCTCTGGCCACGCAGCCAATAACGCCCTTTTACATGCGCTTTTCGCCGACCCGGATGCTTGGTGTTATGACGTTTACCAAGGTGAAGAAGCGCTTTCAGCGATAGATGGCGGCATTTCCCCGGAATTGGCGGAATCAGCTTAAAGTTTTAACCCCCTTATTTTTTTTGATGGGCCTATTCCCTGCTTCGGCGGGGTTTTTTATTGGCTTCTTAGGCTTTTTTTCGGCCTTGAAACCCGTTCTTAGAACCTTCACATATACCCCCCATATACCTCAGGGCCATGATATAATTCGGCCAAATGAAGGGCGGCCGAGGCGCGAACCCGTGCCAAAGGCTGCCGGTAAAACAGGCGCTAAAACCATGTTCCATGTTGTTAACTTTCGGGGGCTCTTGATTGTCGCCTTAACCCTGTTTTTGGCGTTGGGCCTTGGCGCCTGCACGACGAAAAAGAAAGAATACAAGGAACGGCCCGTAGAAACTCTCTACAACGATGCCATGGATTCATTGTTGGCCAAAGACTACGGAAAGGCCGTCGAATCTTTCGACGAGGTTGAACGCCAGCACCCTTATTCGCAATGGGCGACGAAGGCGCAATTGATGAGCGCCTATGCCTATTACCTTAAGAACGCTTATGACGACGCCATCGTTGCCTTAGACCGGTTTATTCAATTGCACCCTACCAACAAGGACGTGGCTTATGCGTATTACTTGAAGGGGCTCAGTTACTACGAACAGATTTCGGATGTCGCCCGAGACCAGCAAATGACGAAATTGGCGTTATCCACCCTGGACGAGTTAATGAAGCGTTTCCCAAACAGCAAATACGCACGCGATGCCCGGTTGAAAATTGACCTGACCAATGATCATTTGGCCGGCAAGGAAATGGAAATCGGTCGGTACTATCAAACAAAAGGGCATTTCCTTGCAGCCATTAACCGTTTCAAGGTTGTCGTCGACGATTATCAAACGACAACCCATGTTCCCGAAGCGCTGCACCGGTTGACGGAAGCTTACCTGTCCTTGGGCGTGGCAGAAGAAGCCCGCAAGACGGCGGCGGTATTGGGGCACAATTTCCCAGGCAGCGAATGGTATCTCGATTCATACGGAATCGTTGAAAACAAGGATATGCGGCCGAAGAAAGATAAACCCTGGTACAAACCTTGGTAGGGGCATGCTGACGACACTTTCTATTCGCGACGTCGTGCTTATCGGGCGTCTCGATCTTTCCTTTCAAACGGGCTTATGCGTGCTGACCGGGGAAACCGGCGCCGGAAAGTCCATCCTTCTCGACTCATTGGGTTTGGCGTTGGGCATGCGGGCCGAAGCGCGCCTAATCCGCCATGGCGCCGACCAAGCATCGGTGAGCGCCGCCTTTGAAATTATCCCGGACCACCCGGTTAATAAAATTCTGGTCGACCACGGAATTGCCATGGACGGGCAGGACGATGACGGCGGGTTGGTGTTGCGCCGGGTTTTGGCCAAGGATGGACGTTCGAAAGCTTTCATCAACGACCAACCCGTAAGTGTCCAGTTGTTAAAGGAAGTCGGCGACGGGCTCGTCGAAATCCACGGCCAGTTCGAAAGCCAGCGATTGCTGAACGAAGCCACCCATCGCCAATTATTGGATTCATATGGTGGGTTGGCGTCTGACTTGGAAAAGGTCCGCAATGCCCACGGTGTTTGGCGGGATGCTGTAGACGTGCTGCGCAAGGCGGGGGCCGATATTGAAACCGCCGCCCGCGACCGGGATTATCTGACCCACGCCCTGGATGAAATCACCGCCCTTGATCCTAAAGCGGGCGAAGAAACCGAATTGACCGGAAAACGGGCCTTGATGATGAATGCCGAGCAATTGGTCGAGGCCATGAACGCTGCCGCCGCCGACTTGCAGGGAGATGGCGGTGCGCTGGTCCGCTTGCAGGGGGCGCTCAAAAAATTGGAAGGTGTTTCCGCTAAGTCCGAAGGCCGCCTTACCCCCACCATTGACGCCCTTTCCCGCGCCCAATCGGAAGCCGCCGAGGCCGATGCGCTTTTGGAAACGGCGGCGGCCGGGCTGGACATGGATCCAAAATCCCTGGAATTGGCGGAAGAACGCCTGTTCGCGTTGCGCGCCCTGGCCCGCAAGCACGGGGTTGAGGTCGATGCGCTGGCCGATCTGGCAAGCGATCTGGCATCAAAAGTCGGCGCCATAGAGAACGCCGACGCCCGCATGGCGGAATTGGCCGAAGCTGAAAAGGACGCCAGGCAAGCTTACAAGATAGCCGCCGAAAAGCTGAGCGGGGGACGCAAGAAAGCCGCCGTCAAGATGGACAAGGCGGTGACCATGGAACTGAAGCCTTTGAAGTTGGAGAAGGCAAAGTTTTCCACGTCCATCGTTGATCTGGCTGAGGACGCCTGGGGCCCGGATGGCTGCGATAAGGTGGCTTTCCAGGTGGCGACCAATCCAGGCGCCCCGGCGGGCCCCTTGGGCAAGATTTCTTCGGGCGGCGAACTGGCCCGGTTCACCTTGGCTTTGAAGGCTGTCCTAGCCAAGGCGGACACGGTGCCGACATTGGTGTTCGACGAAGTCGATTCTGGCGTTGGCGGCGCCGTTGCAGCAGCCGTCGGCGAACGGTTGGCGGGGTTGGCCGAGGACGCGCAGGTCCTGGTCGTTACCCATTCACCACAAGTTGCGGCGCGGGGTGCACATCATTGGCTAGTATCCAAATCCGACGCCGATCCGGGTGTGTTGACCTCTGTCGATGCCTTAACCGATAAAGGCCGCAAGGAAGAAATCGCCCGCATGCTGGCCGGCGCCAAGATTACCGACGAAGCGCGGGCTGCCGCCGATAGCCTGCTTGAAAGCGCAGGCCCGTGAGCGACAATGCGCGTGAAAATCCAGTAGAGGCCCTGACGCCCCTGGAAGCGGCCGCCGAATGGGAAGCCTTGGCCCGGGAAATCACCGATCACGACAAGGCCTATCACCAAAAAGATTCTCCCGTCGTCAGCGACGCCGAATACGACGCCCTGCGCCGCCGTTTCGATGCCATTGAAGACGCCTTTCCAGACCTTGTCAGCCCTGATAGCCCGTCAAGGAAAGTCGGGGCGAAACCTGCCGCCGGTTTTTCCAAAGTCACCCATGCCAAGCCCATGCTGTCCCTGGGCAATGCCTTTGAAGACGAAGATGTGATCGAATTTGTCGCCAGGGTCAGGCGTTTTTTAGGCCTCGGCGAGGACGAGCCGGTTGAAATCGTCTGCGAGCCCAAGATCGACGGCTTGTCTGTTTCCCTGCGCTATGAAAAAGGGAAATTTGTTCTCGGTGCTACCCGTGGTGACGGGACGACGGGCGAAGACGTGACCGAAAACCTTAAAACCCTTGTCGAAATTCCGATGATCTTAAAGGACGCGCCCGGCGTGCTTGAAGTCCGGGGCGAGGTCTATATGACCCGCCGCGATTTCGAGGCGCTCAACCGAGCCCAAGAAAAAGCCGAAGCCAAGCCCTTCGCCAACCCACGCAACGCTGCCGCCGGGTCTCTTCGGCAAAAGGATAAAGCCATCACCGCGTCTCGACCGCTTAGCATCTTCGTCTATTCCTTGGGCGATGCCTCGGAGCCCCTAGCCGAAACCCACTGGGATTTTCTGACCCGGCTTCGTGGTTGGGGGTTTCCGACCAATCCGCTGGCGGAACTGAAAGAATGCGTTGAAGACTGCCTTCAATTCTACCGGGGCACCGTCGAAAAGCGCCAAGGGCTCGATTACGAAATCGACGGCATGGTCTACAAGGTCAACCGCCTCGATTGGCAGGAACGCTTAGGCGCCGTCAGCCGCGCGCCACGCTGGGCCATCGCGCATAAATTTCCGGCGGAAAAGGCGGAAACCGTTTTGCGCGAAATCACCATTCAGGTCGGGCGCACCGGCACCTTGACGCCGGTCGCCAACTTAGAACCGGTCACGGTGGGTGGCGTTCGGGTTAGCCGTGCGACGCTTCACAACGAGGACGAAATTGCCCGCAAAGACGTGCGCGAGGGCGATACCGTCATCATCCAACGCGCCGGCGACGTTATTCCGCAAGTGGTTTCCGCCGTGCTGGATAAAAGGAAGAAGGGCGCAAAAGCTTATGTTTTCCCCGACGTCTGCCCCGAATGCGGCAGTTTAGCCGTCCGCGAGGAAGGCGAGGTGGCAAGACGCTGCAGCGGCGGGCTTGTCTGCCCGGCGCAGCGGGTCGAACGCTTGAAACATTTTGTCTCACGCAACGCTTTTGATATCGAAGGGCTGGGGGCTAAGCATATCGAAACGTTTTCCGAAGAAGGGCGGATCAAGACGCCTGCCGATATATTCAAACTCAAGCGTGAAGATCTTGCCGACCGTGACGGTTGGGGCGAACAGTCGGCCGATAACCTGATCGAATCCCTCAGCCAACGCTCGACCATTTCTTTGGACCGTTTCATTTACGCGCTTGGTATCCGCCAAGTGGGGCAGGCGACGGCCCGCCTATTGGCTAAGCAGTATGGCTCTCTGAAAGGTTGGCGAGCGCAAATGGACGCCGCCCAGGACCGGGAATCGGATGCCTACCAGGAACTCACCAACATTGACGGCATCGGACCATTGGTTGCCGAAGACCTGCTCGGATTCTGTGCCGAAGACCATAACCGGGAGGTGCTGGACGATCTTGAAAATCTGTTGACGGTTAAAGATTTCGTCGCCCCCGACCCCGCCTCGTCGCCCGTCGCCGGCAAGACGGTGGTCTTCACCGGAACATTAGAATCCTTAAGCCGCGCCGAAGCCAAAGCCCGGGCCGAGAGCCTGGGCGCCAAGGTCGCCGGCAGTGTTTCAAAAAAGACCGATTACGTCGTCGTCGGCCTTGATGCCGGCTCCAAAGCCAAGAAAGCCAAGGAACTGGGGCTTAATTGCTTAAACGAAGAGGAATGGCTGAACTTGATCGGCTAGACTTTTTTTTTAGCTTCGTTGGCAAGCCGGCCCTGGTAGGGTTAAGATTCGAGGATGAGCACCGCATTGGAATGGAATGCCTTGCGGCTTCGTCTGGAAAACCAGATCGAAGATATCGCGGCAAAAATTCAGAGCTACCCCCCGCCGATTACGGGCTGTGACGAACAGTTCAACCATTTCCTGGAATTGCGCCGTGTGTTGCCGCAAGAACTAGCGCGTCTCGACAACGTGGTTCGGGACCGGTCGCTGACGATCCATGAATTCATCGTCACATCACCCATCGAAGAAATTCTATCGGACTTGAGTTCTTAACCGGCGGGGACCGGCACAATCACGGCATCCTCGCCGGACGTGGCGGGGAGCATAAGAGCCGCCAGGACGACCAGACAGGCGGCGCCGGCCAGAACCATCATCACCGTTTCGAACCCGCCGCCGGCGGCCAAAATGTAACGAGCGACCAAAAGCGCCAGCGCCCCGATGACGAGATTTAGCAGGAATTTCCACGACAGCACCTTGGCCCGCCAGACATCCGGAACATAACGGGATAAAACCGCATCCGTGATCGGGATTTGGCCGAAAACGAAGACCATGGCCAACAGCGCGGCGAAGAAAAGCGCGTAATCCGTCTGCAGGGACATCAGGGCGATTAACGGAGGCTGCCCCAAGGCAATCGTTACCAAAACCGGTTTGATCCGGCGCTTGTCGATGATGCGCCCGACGGCCATTTGCGCCCAAGCGGCGACGCCGTAGACAATGGCCGCCAGCATCCCGGTTACGGCAATATCGACACTGACCCCCGGCATACTGACCTCGAACATTCTGGGGATGATGAAGGTCATGGTTCCAAAGACGAAACCGCCCGCCGCCGTCACCAGGCCCAAAGAAAGCAGCGCCCGTTTCCAGCCGGGCGTAAAGCCGACCATGGCTTTTTCACGGGGGCAGTCCTCGGGCGGTTGCATGCGTCCGGACCTAACGAAGGCGGTAAAACTCAACCCCACCAGGATGGAAATCACCCCTGGAAGGATAAAGGCCAGCCGCCAGTCGTAATCGGCCAGGATAAACCCGGTAATCAATGGCGCCGCCGCAACCCCCATATTGCCCCAGACGCCGTTGACGCCCAACCGCCAGCCGACGTTGCCACCGCCTTGGATGACCATGGCGATGCCGACCGGATGGTAGATGGCGGCGAAAAAACCGAGAGACGCCAAACCGATGCCTATTTGCAAGGGGGTCTGGGCGAAGCTGGTGGCGATGGCGGCCAGCCCTATGCCGATGAAGAAAACGGAAATCATGCCGGACCTGTTCCACTTGTCGGCGAAGTGGGCGGCAATCGGTGCGCACGCCCCGAACAGAATAAGCGCCGGCACGCCATAGGGGATCATTTCCGCATACGCGCCTTCTTTCGCCAGCCCGAAGGATAGGCCCGCGCTGAAGGCCGCCTTGGCAAAGATCAGCATGAATAGATGGTCGGTGAAATGACCGACGTTCAGGAATAACCTACGAATTTTTTGAGCATTCACCGCCAGAGCCCTCTAGTGCAGGTTTCCCGGCAAGTCCTTGATGGCCGCGTCAATAAGGGCCTCGGCCTGCTTGTCTTTCAGCTGATCGGCTAAAAACCCGCGGGTCGCGTTCAGCGCGATATCGACGGTCTTGGCGCGGACCGTGTCTATGGCTTGGACCTCGGCCTGGGCGATGCGGTCCATGGCCAGCTTTTCGCGCCTTTCCAGCACCGCTTCCAGGCGTTCGCGGCCTTGCTGTATAAGCCGTTCGGCCTCCGTCTGGGCTTGCACGATCATGGCTTCGGCTTCTTGGATGGCGTCTCGTTGTTTTCGTTGGTAAGTGGCCAAAAGATCTTGGGCTTCTTCGCGCAGATTTTCGGCTTCTTCGAGGTCGGCTCTGATCTTATCGGACCGGGTATCAAGGCTTCCAGTGATCAACTTACCTGCCGGTTTGGCCATGGCGCCAACGAAAATGACGAAAGCAACGGCAACCCAAAAAGTGGGATCACTCAAAAAAGCCATGATCTACGCACTCCCCCCGGCCTTAAAGGCCTGGTCGACGGCTTCGGAGACTTCTTTTTCCGGGGCTTTTTCGCCGGTCAGCCGTTGCAACGCCGCCCCGGCAACCTCTACCGCTACTTCCTGGACGTTTTCCATGGCGTTGCGGATGGCCTTGTCGATCCCGGCTTCACTTTCCGCGATCCTTTTACTCAGGCTTTCGGCCAGCTTTTCCTCGCGCTCGGTTGCTTCTTCGGAAAGCTGCTGTGAAGCCTTGGCGAGGAGCGCTTGGGCTTTGGTGCGGGCCTCGGCCATGGCCTGCTCATAGGCGGCAAGCGTTTCCTCGGCTTCGCGTTTCAACTCTTGAGCCTTTTCCAAGTTGTCTTCCATACGCTTCTGGCGGGCTTCCAGCACGTTGGCGATGCGCGGCACCGCCACGCGCCACATGATCAGGTAAAGTGCTGTGAACGAGATCAGCAGCCATACGACCTGCGGCAGAAAAGTGTGGAAGTCCAGTTGCGGCATGTTCTGTTTGCCAGTCTAGCCGGTTTTCAGGCTAGAACGTGTAAAGCAACAAAAACGCGATTAACAGGGCGAAAATAGCCAGCGCCTCGACCAAGGCGAAGCCGACCATCGTCCATGTGAAGACGGCGCTGTGGGCGGCGGGGTTGCGTCCGACGGCCTGGATATAAGCGGCAAAAACAAGGCCGATGCCGATACCCGGGCCAATAACGCCAAGAACGGCCATACCCGCGCCGATCAACTTAGCTGCACCAATTTCCATAAGTTTAAGTCCTCTTTCTAGTTTGAATAATCTGATTAATGCAAATGAAGGGCGTCATGCAGGTACATGCAAGTCAAAATCGTGAAGATAAACGCCTGCAAGAACGCGATTAGGAATTCCAGCCCCATCAGGGCAACCATCAACACCAAGGGAGCCACCCCGAAGACGCCCAGGGCAATGATAAACCCGGCGATAACCTTCAGCAACGTGTGCCCGGCCAGCATGTTGGCGAAAAGCCGCAACGACAAAGTAACGGGCCTGGATAAATAGGAAATCACTTCGATGGGGATAAGCAAGGGCGCCATGAATATCGGCACGCCCGGCGGGAGGAAAAAAGAAAAGAAATGAAGCCCGTGCTTGAACAGCGCAATTATGGTGACGCCTAAAAACACGGCCATGGCCATCGTAAAGGTGACGATGATGTGGCTGGTAAAGGTGAAGGCGTAGGGCATCATGCCGAGCATATTGCCGAACAACACGAACATGAAAACCGTGAAGATGAGCGGGAAATAAGGCCTGCCCTCGGTGCCGACGGTGTCTTTCACCAGGCTGGCGATAAAGACGTAACTGAGTTCCGCCATCGATTGCCATCGCCCCGGCACCAGCGCGTTGCGGCGCATGCCGAGTACCAGAAAAACGCTGACGCCAAGCACCGTCAACATCATGAAGGCCGCCGAATTGGTGAACGAAACGTCCAAGTCGCCGATCTGCATCGGCACCCAGCGTTTGATTGTAAATTGCTCGAGGGGGCTATGACCTACGGCCAACGTTTTTATCCTTCAATCCCTGGTCCCTGGTCAGGGCCCTTGTCTCCGGGGTCTTCGTTCCCGGAATTTTCTTCCTGTTGGTAACCCGCCGCGTAACCATATCCGCGGGTTAGCCTAAAAATATTCAAGATGCCGGCGGCACCCCCTAAAAGAATGAACACCAGCATTAGCCACGGACGGGTATCGAGCCATGTATCGAGCAACCAGCCGATACCCAAGCCGACGGCAACGGCAGAAATTAACTCAACACCGACGCGGAAAGCAAGGGCGGCTGAGCTTTCTTTTGGCTCGTCTTCAGGCCCCCCATCAGGGCGGGAGTTCCGGGCAGCACTTTGGGCTACCCGCAGGCGCGCCTCCAGCTTATCCAGGTCTTGGTGGGGATGCTCTTCGCTCACTTAGGGAAACTCCCAAAGCCTATAGCTCTAGGCCGTGGCCCGGAGCTCCTCAGCCCGGTTTAGGTCCACTGAAACCAGCTGTGAGACCCCGCGTTCAGACATGGTAACGCCGTAAAGGCGGTCCATGCGGGCCATGGTCATGCGGTGATGGGTGATGACGACGAACCGGGTTTCGTCGGTTTTGGTCATGCTTTCGAGCATCGAACAGAACCGGTCGACATTGGCATCGTCCAAGGGTGCGTCGACTTCGTCGAGAACGCAAATCGGCGCTGGGTTGGTTTGGAACACCCCGAACAAAAGCGCGATTGCCGTCAAGGCCTGCTCGCCGCCGGAAAGCAGCGACAAGATCTGCAATCGTTTGCCGGGCGGGCTGGCCATGATTTCGAGCCCCGCTTCCAGGGGGTCGTCGGATTCGGTCAGTTCCAGATGCGCCCGTCCGCCCCCGAACAACTTCACGAATAATTCCTGGAAATGTTTGTTTACTTCCTCGAACGACGTCAACAACCGCTGGCGGCCTTCGCGGTTCAATTCGGAAATGCCCCGGCGCAGCTTGTCGATAGCCTTAGTCAGGTCTTCGCGCTCCGATTCCAGAGTCTCCATCTGCTCTTTCATCTCTTCGGCTTCCTGTTCGGCGCGAAGGTTGACCGGACCCATGGTGTCGCGTTCCCGGAGCAACCGCTCGACCTTGTGCTCGGTGGCTTCCAGATCGGGTAGGTCGGCGTCGGGCTTTAGGGCGGAAATTTCAAACAACTGATCCGGCGTGCAATCCAGGCGGTCCATGATGCGCTCAGCTATGGCCTGGCAGGCCTGCTCGGCCTGTTGGCTGGCGCCTTCGGAGCGGACCATGCTTTCACGGGCCGCCGCCAGTTCGGATTCGGCGGCGCGCAAGGCTTTGTCGGCTTCCGCCAAGGCCGTTTCCGTTTCTGCCAGCCGATCGGCCAGACCTTTGCGCTTTTCCTCGGCCTTATCGATGGACCCCAGCAATTCGTCCCGTTGCTTGGCGATTTCGGCCGGGCGGGCATTCAGGCGTTGTAATTCCTGTTCCAGGCCCTGGCGGCGTTCTTCCAATTGCTGAAGGCGACTTTGCGCAGCCTGGGCACGGTCCCGCCAGGAAGCCGTCTCGGCCTCGATGGTGGCCAGACGCTGGCGGCGTTCCCGAGCGGCATGTTCAAGCACGTCGTGGCGGCTTTGGCATTCCACCTGATGCGAACGCCGGCCCGCCAATTCGGCGCGAAGGGAGGCGATTTCGCCCCGTGGTCCAGAAGATTCCGGGATAGCGTCAAGGGTATCCAGAGCGTCTTTTTCTTCCGTTTCCAGGTGCTCTTGGTCGCCTTCGATGGCGGCGGTCTGTTCCCTCAAGGCTTCGAGAAGGGAAATTTGCCCGGCGGCGCGTTCCTTGATCATCGCCACCTCGTCGCGGGCCTGACCGAACGCGTCATCGGCCGCTATGGCGGCGTTACGCGCCGCCCGCTCGGCATCCCGGGCGTCGGTTTCGGCTTTTTGGGCGGCAGCCATTTGGTCATTGGCGGCTGTGGCGGCGTTTTTCGTTTCTGTCAATTTCCCGCGGATATCATTAAGCCGCTTGCGTTGTTCGAGCCGGGCGCGGGCGGCGGTTTCGGCGCTGGCAGCGATGGTCAAGCCGTCCCAGCGCCAAAGCCCGCCTTCGCGGCTGACCAAACGCTGGCCTTGCGCCAAATCGGCGGCCAAGCGGCGGCCTTCGTCTTCGCCCTCGACGACGCCGATCTGGGACAGGCGCCGGCCAAGGGCTTCGGGTGCGCGGACAAAGTCACTTAAACGCTTAGCGCCGTCGGGAAGTGTTGGCGCGTTGGACAACGGCGCCAAAGCCCGCCAATGGCTCGGCGCCGCTTCGTCGCCGGACGCCGTCAGGTCGTCGCCCAAGGCCACGGCCAGGGCCGATTCGTAACCGGGATCGATATCCAGGGCGTCGAATACCGGCGGCCATTTTTCACTGTCTGTGGTTTCCAGAATATCAGCCAACGCCCCGGCTTCGGCTTCAAGCCGGGTTGCGGCGGCGTTGGTGGTTTGAGCTTTGGCAATGGCTGCACTGGCTTTGTCGGTCGCCTCGGCCCGGGCGATTTCGGCCGCGTCCGCGTTCTTGCGGGCCTGATCCAGGGTTTCGCGGGCATCCGTTAATTTCAGCTCGGCCTCGGCTAGGCCGGCCGTTTCGGGGGTTTCGGTTTCAAGCTTTTGGCGTTGATCTGTGATAACGCGACTGCGGGCCAAAAGGCGGTCCATGCGCTGTTTCAGGTCTTCGATCTTGTTTTCCATTCCGGCGCGCCGGGCTTCGTCCTTGGCGACTTTTTCCGTCATCGCCGTCAATTTTTCTTCGAGCTCATGGGCGGCGGTATTGGCGGCGGCCAAGTTCTCCGCCGCTTCGGCGCGGGCGTTTTCGTCTTCTTCCTGGGGCGTTTGAATCTGGTTTGTTTCTTCTCCGAGGCGTTTCAAGGCGGCTTCGGCATCGTTGATCATTGTCCCTTCGTGGGCTTTATCCGTCGCCGTCTGCTCCAGGCGCTCGCGGCGGTCGATGGCGGCAGCCTCTATCCGTCTTTCTTCGGCGTCCAAACCCTCCCGGGCGAGGTTAAAGCGTTGAAACTCAGCCGCTGCTTCGGCTTCGGCCATGCGGCGCTTCGGCAGTTCGGCGGCGTGTTCGGCTTGTACGGCTGCCGCCGCGGCTGCGGTGCCGGTCAAATTGGCGACGATCGCTTCCATTTCCGCATATTCTTTTTTCGCCGCTTCCAGGTCTTCTTGGGCATTGGTCCAGCGCAGGAAAAACAATGTCGCTTCGGCCTTGCGGATATGATCCGAAATATTCCGGTAACGGGTTGCTTGGCGCGCTTGTTTTTTAAGGTTCTGAAGTTGCGCTTCCAACGTCACTAAAATGTCGTCCAGGCGTTCAAGATTGGTTTCCGCACCGCGAAGGCGCAACTCGGCCTCGTGGCGGCGCGAATGCAGCCCGGTAATGCCGGCGGCTTCTTCCAGAATTCGGCGGCGTTCCTGGGGCTTGGCCGCGATCACGGCGCCGATGCGGCCTTGGCTGACCATCGCCGTGGACCGTGCGCCGGTGGCGCTGTCGGCGAACAAAAGCTGCACATCCCGGGCTCGAACCTCGCCCCCGTTGACCCGATAGGTGGAGCCTTTTTCGCGCTCGATACGGCGGCAGACCTCTAATTCGTCGAATTCGTTGAACTGGGCCGGGGCGACGCGGGCGGAATTGTCGAGGCTAAGGACGACCTCGGCGATATTGCGGGCGGGGCGGTCGTTGGTGCCGCCGAAAATAACGTCATCCATTTCGCCGCCGCGCATCTGCTTGGCCGACGTTTCGCCCATGACCCAGCGCAGCGCTTCGACCAGATTGGATTTACCGCACCCATTCGGGCCGACAACTCCCGTCATGCCCAATTCGATGTCCAGTTCGGAGCCTTCGACGAAGGATTTGAAGCCCGAAAGCCTGAGTTTGTTAAATCGCAACAAGGTTAAGTATATCCTTCAAAAATAAGGCCGGCTATTTGCCGAGCGCTTTGTCGATGATTTTTTTGAAATTTTCAAACGGTTGTGCGCCGGAAACCGGCTCGCCGGCGATGATGAACGTCGGGGTCGAATTGACCTTGTGGGTTTCCTGGGCGGTGGCGGCGCCTTTTCGGATGAAGTCCAAAAGCGTCTGCTGTTTCAGGCAAGTATCGACGTCGGCTTCGGAGAGGCCGCCGAAGCGGGCGATTTGGCTTAACTTACCCAAGGGGTCTTTGTCGCGCGCCCAGGTGTCTTGGCTGCGGAAAATGATTTCGATGAAGCCGAAGAACTTAACAGGCCCGGCGCAACGCGCGATCATCGAAGCCGCCAACGCCGGGGTGCCGAGCGGGAAATCCCGAAAAATCAGGCGCACCTTGCCGGTTTCAATATATTCCTTCTTGATCTGGGGCAGGGTGTTGATGTGAAAAGAGGCGCAGTGCGGGCACCCCAATGACGAATATTCGATCATTGTTACCGGCGCATCGCTTTTGCCGATCGACATTTCGGCCATCGATTCCTGGGGGGAAACGATGCCGGCGGTGGCCGGAAAGGGCGCAAACAAGGGAAGTAGCAGAGCGCCAACAAACCCAAGACTTAGTATAAATCGGGACAAAATCCCCTCCTAAACCACAAGATATTGTTCAGATAATAGAATTGGCACGGCGTAAGAGTCGACTCAATTTAGTGCCCCACCAGCCATTATTTATTCGCCCCTAATTGTCCTGGCGCCCGATCACCGCCCGGCCAAGGGCTTGAAGGGCGTCTCGAAGGGCTTCATCCTCGACATCCATAAGGCTTTCGGCCAAATCCGCCTCTTCTCCGGGCTCCAGCGAACGAACCGGATTGTCGGCCTTTTCGTCGGGTTCCGGCAGTGGCCCCTGGGTGATTTTCAGCCTTTCGATGGCTCCGTAGCCGAAATATCCGTTGATGCGTTCGACCAGCAACGGTTCCAGGTGTTGCAGCTCGACCGCCATGGAGCCGTTGGCGATGGTCAGGTGAAGGGTGCCCCCGGCTTTTTCCCCCCTGGGGTAAACGATTTTCTCGGGCTGGGAATAGCGGGCCATTTGATCGCCCGCAATCGTCGGCCAATCCTTGACGATGGCGCCGTCGGCGAGACCGCGCTTGCCGAAAACGTCCCTGGTGACGGCGGAAAGCGACGCCGCCAATACTTTGGGCCCACCGCCGCGCCTTCTCTTTCGGGTCGTTTGGGCGGTCATTGACTGTATTCCTGATATTTGCGGGGCCTTATGGTGGGCCTTATGGTGGGCCTGGGGGATGATGCTAAGATCACTCGTCATCAAGAGCAATCGGACAAAATGCCCACCGCCAAACCACCCGATCCTATTTCCGTTCGCCGCCGTCTGCTTCGCTGGTACGACGCCTGTGGGCGCGATCTGCCATGGCGGGTAGGAAAAGGCGAAAAGGCCGATCCATATCGCGTCTGGCTGAGCGAAATCATGCTTCAGCAAACCACGGTGGCGACGGTATCGACTTATTACGACAAATTTGTGGCGCGCTTTCCGACCGTGCAGGCCTTGGCCCGCGCCGATCTGGATAAGGTTCTCCATACTTGGCAGGGGCTGGGCTATTACGCCCGCGCCCGCAACCTTCATAAATGCGCGGGCCTTGTCGTCGATGACCTGGGCGGCAATTTTCCGGAAACCGAAGAAGCGTTGAAAAAGCTGCCGGGGATCGGCGACTACACCGCCGCCGCCATCGCCGCCATCGCTTTTCAGCGCAAAGCGACGCCCGTTGACGGCAACATCGAACGCGTGACGGCCCGGCTCCATGCCGTTTCGGACTCTTTGGCGCAAACGAAGACCAAAAAGCGCCTATACAATCTGGCCGCCAAACTGACACCCACCAGCCGCCCCAATGGCCGCCCGGGGGACTTCGCCCAGGCGTTGATGGACTTGGGTGCCACCGTTTGCACGCCTAAGAAACCCGATTGCGGCGTCTGTCCCCTGAAATCGGCCTGTCGGGCCGGGACCAAGGGAGACCCGGAACGCTATCCGGTGAAGGCGCCCAAGAAACCCCGCCCGCTGCGCCATGGGATTGTTTTTTGGGCGGTTCGCGGCGACGGCGGGGTATTGCTGCGACGGCGCCCGGAAAAGGGGCTATTGGGCGGGATGATGGAAATCCCGTCCACCGATTGGCGGGAGAAGAGATGGGGTCTAAGCGAAGCCACTGTCGCCGCCCCTGTTGCCGCCAAATGGCGGCCCCTGGACGGCGTTGTCCGCCATACGTTTACGCATTTTCAACTGGAACTAACGGTGATGGCGGCTGAGATAAACCACCGGGGGCCTAAAGGGTCGCTTTGGTGCCCGCCGTCAAAGTTTTCTGACCACGCCCTGCCGACGGTGATGAAAAAGGTAGCCCGGCTCGTTAGAGATTATTCGTCGTAGGCCATCAAGGTTTCGCAGGGCACGCCGTTGAGCCGTGACCGGCCATTCAGGAAAGTCAGCTCGATAATGCAGGCGGCACCGACGACTTCCGCGCCGATCTTGGTCAGCAATTCGATAGACGCATTCATCGTTCCGCCCGTCGCCAGCAGATCATCCAGAATAACCACCCGCTGTCCCTTTTCGATGACATTGGATTGGATTTCGAGGGTGTCGGTGCCGTATTCCAACTCGTAATCGTGGGAGATGGTGTCGCCGGGAAGCTTGCCCTTCTTGCGGATCATGGTGAACCCGAGGCCGAGTCGGGACGCCAAGGGCGCCGCCACCAGGAACCCGCGGGATTCGATCCCCGCCAGGATGTCCGGCTGGTATTTTCCAACAAGCTTCGACAACCGGCCCAGTGCCACCTGCCAAGCGTCGGCATGAGCGAGCAGGGTCGAGATGTCGTAAAATAAAATTCCCGGTTTCGGGAAATCAGGAATTGAGCGGATGTGGTCTTTTAGGTCCATGTCTTAAATCCTATCGTGATGGCGGGGCTTTCGTAAACGCCTAGGCCGGTGTAGCTTTTTTATACTCTTAAAGTTAGCGGGCTTTAATGACCAACATTTTCCAGCGCCAAATCCACGATAATCTGCCCCGCGCCGCAAAAGGCGACGGCATATATATCATCGATACCGATGGAAAGCGTTACCTGGACGCATCCGGAGGCGCCGCCGTTAGCTGCTTGGGCCATTCCGATGCAGACGTCATCCAGGCGATTAAGGATCAAGTCGACGTTTTGGCGTTCGCGCATACGGGATTTTTCACATCTGCCCCGGCGGAAGACCTGGCGGAACACCTGATCGGCAAGGCACCCGATGGAATCGATGCCGCCTATTTCGTGTCCGGCGGCTCGGAAGCCATCGAAGCGGCGCTAAAAATGGCGCGTCAGTATTTCCTCGAAATCGGCGAGCCCGATAGGGCGCGTTTCATCGCCCGCCGCCAGAGCTATCACGGCAACACCCTGGGCGCGCTTTCGACGGGCGGCAACGTCTTGCGCCGCAAACCCTTCGAGCCGATGCTGATGGACGTTAGCCACATCGCGCCGTGTTATGCCTATCGCGGGCAAGGCCAAGGCGGAAATGAGGGCGAGGGGGAAGAAGAATACGGCCTTCGCGTCGCCGACGAGTTGGAAGCCGAAATCCAGAGACTGGGTCCCGGAAATGTCTGCGCCTTTATTGCCGAAACCGTCGTCGGCGCCACCTTGGGCGTTGCGCCGCCTGTGCCGGGCTATTTCAAGCGGATCAGGGAGATTTGCGACCGCCACGGGGTGTTGTTGATCTTGGACGAAGTGATGTGCGGCATGGGCCGGACCGGAACGATATTCGCCTGCGAACAGGACGGCATCGCGCCCGACATCGTTTGCGTCGCCAAGGGGCTTGGCGGCGGCTATCAGCCGATCGGCGCGGCTTTGGTGTCGGATAAGATTTTTCGGGCGTTCCGCGACGGCAGCGGTTTTTTCCAGCACGGCCACACGTACATGGGGCATCCGACGGCTTGTGCGGCTGCGTTGGCGGTGCAACGGAAAATTCAGTCGCTGGGCCTGCTCGCCAATGTTCAAAGCCAGGGCGAGGCTCTGGAAAAGAACCTGCTGGAACGGTTGGGCAACCACGCCAATGTCGGCGATATTCGCGGTCGTGGCCTTTTTCGGGGAATTGAGTTGGTCGCCGACAGGGCGACCAAGGAGCCGTTGGATCCGGGCCTGAAGGTTCATGCACTTATCAAGGCCGAGGCCATGGCCCGGGGGTTGATCTGTTATCCCGGCGGCGGTACCGTTGACGGCGCCAAGGGCGACCATATCCTGCTGGCGCCCCCTTTCATCATCGAAGATTCGCAAATTCGAGACTTGGTGGAAATTTTAGGGGATTCCATTGATGCGGCCTTGAAGTCCGCCGGAGTTTAGGGGCTGGCGTTAAGGTCTTGAAAGCATAAGGTTCCCTTCAGGTTCCTGCTGTAGAGTGGCCGCAAGACGGAACTAAAATAATACTTAAAATCAAGAGCCGGAAGTTAATTTCGGCCGATAGGGAGGTGGCCTGCGGGGATACCCAACCACTAATCGAAAATCCATTGCTTCCCTTTGGGGCGGTTGCATCGCCGTTGCCATAGGAAATAACGCGATGGGTTTATTTTTTTACTGGACGACCAACAACGAAAGAAACCTTCAAGGAGGATTTAAATGAGCTTCAAGAAACTTCTCGCCGCATCCGCGGCTGTCGCAGGCCTGACCTTGGCCGTCGGCGTGAGCGGCAATGCCAGCGCCGCTGAATTCATCACCATCGGCACCGGCGGTGTCACCGGCGTTTACTACCCGACCGGCGGCGCCATTTGCCGTCTCGTCAACAAGGGCCGGAAAAAGCATGGCGTGCGCTGCTCCGTGGAATCCACGGGCGGTTCCGTTTACAACATCAACACCATCCGCGCCGGCGAGCTGGACATGGGCGTCGCCCAATCAGATTGGCAGTATCATGCCTACAACGGGACGGCCAAGTTCAAGGACCAAGGTCCCTTCAAGGAACTCCGGGCCGTGTTCTCGGTCCATGCGGAACCCGTGACCATCGTCGCGCGCAAGGATTCCGGCATTAAGACCGTCGCCGATCTGGTCGGCAAGCGGGTCAACATCGGCAATCCCGGTTCCGGCACGGAAGCCACCTGGAACGTCATGTGGAGCGCCATGGGCAAAACCAACAAGGACCTCAAACTGGTCGCTCAGATGAAATCGGCCGAAACGCCGGGTGCGCTTTGCGACAACAAGATCGACGCTTTCTTCTGGCTGGTCGGCATGCCGAACTCGCTGAACAAAGAAGCGGCGACGACCTGCGATGCCGTGTTCGCTTCCGTTACCGGCCCCGCCGTTGACGGGCTGGTGAAGAAAAACCCGTTCTATCGTTATGCGAAGATTCCGGGTGGCATGTACCGGGGCAATCCGAACGACATTCCGACCTTTGGTGTCGGCGCGACGTTCGTCAGTTCCACCAAAGCGCCTGCCAGCACCGTCTATCAGGTGGTCAAGGCCGTGTTCGATAACTTCGCTGCGTTCAAGAAGTTTCATCCGGCCTTTGCTAACCTGAAAGAGAAAGAGATGATCAAAGATGCTCTTTCCGCGCCTTTGCATGATGGCGCCATAAAGTACTACAAAGAAAAAGGCTGGATGTAATTCAGCCAAAGGCGGGGAAGCGAAGGCTTCCCCGCCTTACTTTTTTGAATTTTGAATACTCAATTTTCGAATTAATGGGTCTGAAAGCCCGGGGGAGAAAAATATGAGCGAGAAAACCGCCGCGGCCGATGACATAGACCAAAAAGCACTGGATGACCTGATCGCCGAGGCCGATACCGGCGGGCGGGTGCCGAGCGGGGCTTCGGCTAAGGTTCTCTGGTATGTTCCACTGACGTGGGCTTTGTTCCAGCTTTGGTACGCTTCGCCGCTTCCGTTCCTAGTCGGGGCCGGCATTTTCAATTCGACCGAAGCGCGCTCCATTCATTTGGCTTTTGCCGTATTCTTGGCTTTCCTGGCGTTTCCGGCGTTGAAACGCTCGCCTCGCGATTACATCCCAATTCAGGACTGGGCGCTGGCTTTGATCGGCGCGCTGGCTACCGGCTATATCTTCATTTTATTCCGGGAAATTTCGGACCGCCCCGGTCTGCCGACGCAAATGGATCTGGTGGCTTCGGTCATCGGCATTGGCATTATTCTTGAAGCCACCCGCCGCGCCCTGGGCCCGCCCTTGATGGTGGTGGCGGCGGTCTTTCTCACTTACACGTTCGCCGGCCCCTGGATGCCCGAAATGATCGCCCACCAAGGGGCCAGCCTTAACAAAGGCATGTCGCATTACTACCTGACCACGGAAGGCGTCTTCGGCATTGCGCTGGGGGTTTCGACGTCCATGGTGTTTTTGTTCGTATTGTTCGGCTCGTTGCTGGAAAAAGCAGGCGCCGGCAACTATTTCATCCGCGTCGCCTTCGCCTATATGGGCCATATGCGGGGCGGTCCGGCGAAAGCCGCCGTGGTGGCGTCAGGGATGACGGGGCTGGTGTCCGGGTCCGCCATCGCCAACGTTGTCACCACCGGCACCTTTACCATTCCGCTGATGCGCAAAGTCGGCTTTTCGGCGGAAAAGGCTGGCGCCGTTGAGGTGGCGGCGTCCACCAACGGTCAATTAACGCCGCCGATCATGGGGGCGGTCGCATTTCTGATGGTCGAATATGTTGGCATCACGTATGTCGAGGTCATCAAACACGCTGCTTTGCCGGCGCTGATTTCTTATATGGCGCTGGTTTATATCGTCCATTTGGAGTCCCTAAAGGCCGACCTGAAGGGGCTTCCCCGGCGCAGCCCGCCAAATTTCTTGCGCGGCCTGACCAGCTTTTTTATCACACTCCTCGGTCTTTCCATCCTGACGGTGGTTGTCTATTACGGACTGGGTTGGATGAAAGGCGCCTTCGGCGCTGCGACGCCGTGGATCGCGTCCGTCCTTTTGGCCATGTCTTATGCGGGGCTTGTGAAGTATTCCGTGGGCGTGCCAGAGTTGGATACTTCCCTGGACATTGTCGAACTACCCGAAGCCCGCCCGACAGTGAGGGCCGGGCTTTATTATCTCCTGCCAGTGGTGGTTCTGATCTGGTGCCTGACCGTGGAACGGCTGTCGCCGGGTCTGTCGGCTTTTTGGGCGACCGTGTTCATGCTGTTCGTGCTGTTGACCCAGCGGTCGTTGAAGGCGTATTTGCGCAAGACCGGCGAAGACATTGGCCAATGCCTTCTTGAAGGCGCCAAGGACATGTTGGAAGGGTTGGTCAGCGGCGCCCGCAATATGATCGGCATCGGCGTCGCCACGGCGGCGGCCGGTATCGTCGTCGGCACCATAACGCTCACCGGCGTCGGCTTGGTGATGGCCGAATTCGTCGAGTTCGTTTCCGGCGGGCAAGTCCTGATCATGCTGATCTTTACCGCCGTCCTCAGCCTGATTTTGGGAATGGGGCTGCCGACCACGGCCAACTACATCGTCGTTTCCAGTCTGATGGCACCGGTCATCGTCACCGTCGGTGCGCAAAGCGGGCTGATCGTGCCGTTGATTGCCGTTCACATGTTCGTTTTCTACTTCGGCATTCTGGCCGATGATACGCCACCTGTGGCCTTGGCGGCTTTTGCCGCCGCCGCGATCTCGAAAGGCGATCCCATCAAAACGGGTATCCAGGGATTCATGTACGACATCCGGACCGCGATCCTGCCGTTTCTGTTCATCTTCAACACCGAGCTGCTGATGATCGGAATCGAATCATGGTACCATCTGTTGATTACGATCGTTACCGCCGTCATCGCCATGTTGCTATTCGCGGCGGGAACCCAAGGGTACTTCCTGGTCAAAAGCCGGCTTTGGGAATCCATCGCCTTGATCCTTGTCGCCTTCACCATGTTTAGGCCTGGTTTTTGGATGGATCAATTAACGCCTGAGTTGCAATCCATCCCGGCAGCCGGGATTTACGATGTCGCCGGAAAGATGCCGGCCAGTTCCCAGATCAGGATCCAGGTCAAGGGTGAGAATGTGGAGGGGCGCTTGATTGACAAGGTCGTCATGCTTCCCATGGGGCCAAAGGCGGCGGGCAAAGAAAGGCTGGCTGCGACCGGTCTTGAGCTGCGGTTTGAAAAGGGCAAAACCTTTGTCGATAATGTCGTCTTCGGCAGCACCGCCGCCCGCCAGCAGATCGATTTCGATATGGAAATCGCCAGCATTCAAATTAAAGCCGACCGGCCGCCGAAGCAGCTATTTTACATACCTGCCCTGCTGCTCCTCGGATTTATCGTTCTTCTGCAACGCCGGCGCCAGCCTAGCCCGGCTTTGGCAACGGCATAAAGGAATAGCTGCCATGTATAAAAACATTCTGCTTTCCGTTGACCTTAATGATGAAAGTTCATGGAAAAAGGCCCTGCCCACCGCCGTGGGCTTGTGCCAGACATCCGACGCCAGCCTTCGTGTGCTGACCGTGGTTCCCGATTTCGGGATGAGCATCGTCAATCAATATTTCCCCGAAGGTTTCGAAAAAGAAATGGCGGGCAAGGTGATGGATACCTTAAAGGCGTTCGTTAAGGACAATGTCCCCGAAGGGGTCGAAGTTCAGCACATCGTCGGCGAAGGAACCATCTACGAGGTCATCTTGAAAATGTCCGAGGAAACCAAGGCGGACCTTATCGTCATGGCGTCTCATCGCCCGGAATTGAAGGATTACCTTCTTGGCCCCAATGCCGCCCGCGTTGTCCGCCACGCTAATTGTTCTGTTCTGGTGGTTCGCGATTAGCCTAGGAAACACTTGCTCTTTCGGCATTCTCGATTGCCGGGGCTACACTTGGTAACCATTTCGTAGTAGAAACGGTCCTGAAGGCAGGTGTTGAACCTTTGAGAAACATTATTATCAGTGGACTCGTGGCCTTTGTCGTCGGCGTCTTCGTCGGTGCCACGGTTTTGTCGCCTGAGGTCAGGGTGCTGAAGCAGGCCGACCGGGGCGGTAATTCGACAACCGCATCCGGCGATATCGTCACCATCGGCACCGGTGGGGTGACCGGCGTTTATTATCCCGCCGGCGGTGCGATTTGCCTTCTTGTCAACAAAGGACGGAAAGGCCATGGCGTGCGCTGCACGGTCGAAAGCACGGCTGGTTCCGTTGCTAACCTGAACAAAATCCGCTCCGGCGATTTGGATTTCGGCATTGCCCAGTCCGATTGGCAGTCCCACAGTTTTAAGGGGACCTCTAGGTTTAAGGATGAGGGCCCGTTCAAGGAACTGAGATCTGTTTTTTCCCTCCACTCCGAGCCCTTCACCGTTGTCGCGCGCGCCGATGCGGGGATCGCGGTCATTAGCGACTTAAAAGGCAAACGGGTGAATATCGGCAACCCCGGTTCCGGCCAACGGGGAACCATGGAAGTTCTGATGAAAGCCATGGGCTGGACTAAGGACAGTTTCCGCGAAGTTTTCGAACTGAAATCCAGGGATCAATCTGTGGCGCTTTGCGCTGGGCGGATCGACGCCATGGTCTTTACCGTCGGCCACCCGTCGCAATCGATCAAGGAAGCGACGACATCGTGTGACAGTGTCCTGGTTAATGTCACGGGTCCGGCCATTGACGGACTGGTCAAGGAGAACGACTACTATAGCTACGCCACTATTCCCGCCGGCATGTACCGGGGAACCCCCGGCGACACCAAAACTTTCGGGGTCGGGGCGACGCTTGTGACGTCCGCAGGCGCGCCTATTGAGGCGGTTTACGCCATGGTCAAATCGGTGTTTGACGGCTTCGATGCCTTCAAAACGCTGCACCCGGCGTTCAAGAACCTAAATAAAGAGGACATGATAAAAAACGGACTTTCGGCGCCGCTGCATCCGGGCGCGGTGAAATACTACAAGGAAGCCGGATTGTTGAAGTAATCCCCCAGTTAAGCCCGCAAAAGAAAAACGCCGCCGGCAGATGCCAGGCGGCGTTTTATTTTGGAATTTGCGAGGCGTCGATTATTTTATCGATTTCAGATAGGCGATGAGATCGGCCCGCTGGGATTCTTTCTTGAGCCCGTTGAAACTCATTTTGGTCCCCTTGATGAATTTTTTCGGCTTCAATAAGAATTTATCCAGGCTGGCATCGTCCCAGGTAACGCCGGAGGCTTTCATCGCGCCCGAATATTTATAGCCGGCGACTTTCCCGGCGGGCTTGCCGGCAATGTCGAAGATATTGGGGCCGACCCGGTTCGGGCCGCCTTTATCAATGGTGTGGCAGGCCTTGCATTTTTTGAAAACTTTTTTGCCTTTGGCGGCGTCGCCGGCGGCCATTGCCGAACCGCTTGCCAGGGCCATCGTGGCGGCAAGCGCCAGGGTGGCAAATTTTACTTTATTCATGGGGTGCCTTTCAAAAGTAGACGGGGGAACTCGCTTCTTGGTAATTCTGCGCCTCTATATATGGGTTTGGCTCCGGCCTTGCAACCGTTGGCCTAAAAAAGGCTGAATTCTACTGGTTTATTAACGATTCCATTCCCACCTACTGTGATGGAGGACACTGCTAAAGCTTCTGGTTTTTTGTATATTTTGTAAAAATACGGCTAGATACGACGATCCGTCAGAAGGGGAACAAAGGAAGGCAGGAATGACCAAAAAGAAATTGAACCAGGAAGACGTCGCCAAACTTTTGTCGGACCCATCGGCAGAAAATCGCGTCGACACGGCCGCCAAGGTGGCCGGGGATTTCAACAGTGGCGCGCTGAGCGATAGCGAACGCCAAATGGCCCAGGAAATTTTTAACGTTATGGTCAAGGACGCCGAAGTTCGCGTGCGCGAGGCGTTGGCCATAAACCTGAAGGACAACCCTTATCTTTCCCATGATCTTGCCCTGACGCTGGCAAGGGACGTCGATCAGGTTGCGATGCCGGTTTTGCAGTTTTCCGAAGTCCTGACCGATGAGGATTTGCTTGAAATCATCGCCAGCCAATCCCCCGAAAAACAGGTCGCAATCGCCAGACGAAAGACGGTTTCCGAAAATGTATCAGGCGCCCTGGTCGGGACGGGCAATGAGCGGGCCGTGACCGCCTTGGTCTTCAACGAGGGTGCGAATATATCCGAAAGGGATCTGCAAAAAGTGCTGGTCGACCTGGGCGACCGGGAAGCCATTCAAGATGCCCTGGTGCATCGCCCCAAATTGCCGATCTCCGTGGCTGAGCGTTTGGTCACGGTTGTTTCCGAAAAATTGACGGGCGAACTTCTCAACCGCCACAACCTTCCCGAAGACGCCGTAACGGACCTGGTCCTGCAGACCCGCGAGCGGGCGATTATTTCACTATCCTCAGATTCCGATGAAGGTGATGTGGAAACCCTGGTCAAGCAACTTCATAAAAACGACCGTTTGTCCCCGTCACTCATTCTGCGTGGGTTGTGCATGGGCGATATAACCTTCTTCGAGGTTTCCGTCGCGGAATTGGCGGGGGTTCCGTTGGTTAATGCCCGGACCATGATCCACGATTCAAAGGCCCTGGGCCTGAGGACGATTTGTCGCAAGGCCAATATACCGGCCCCGCAGATCGTTGCCGTTAAGGCCGCCATCGAAGTTTTGCGCGAGATGGATTACGACGGTCGTGACCAAGACCGCGAGCGGTTTTCCAGGCGGATGATCGAGCGGATCATGACCCAATATGATGATTTGGGGGTCGAGTTCGAATCCAATGATTTGAATTATCTGTTGACCAAAATGAACAAACTGCCGGGCGACTTTTTGGTTAGCGCCGACGCCGCTTAAAATTTGGCCATTCCTTATTAAGGAAGGCTCAGTTCCCGCCAAATCGTATAGTCCTTACGGAACGCGCTCAGTGATTTCCAGACACGCTTGAAATCACGGTCCGATTTTGCCTCTTCCTTGGCGACGACGACCCATGCTTTGTTCAAAGCTTCAAGGATTTCACCGGGCCAGCGCCGGATGGCGACGCCCTTGGATTGCAGTTCCTTAAGCGCTTTGAATTGGCCGGCTTCTCCTTCCGCCAGGCCGAAGCGAATATTATCGCCGCAGACGGCTTCGATCTGGGCCTTGGCCGACACCGACAGGGCTTCCCATTTTTTAAGGTTGATCATCAGCTCGAAAAGCGTCGACGGCTGATGCCAGCCGGGAAAATAATAATTTTTCACCATCTGGTGCAGGCCCAGCTTTATATCGATGGCGGGCATGGAAAATTCCGCTGCATCGATAGCCCCGGATTCAAAGGCGACGAAAATATCGCCGGACGTAAGCTGGGTCGTGACAACCCCCATCTTTTGCATGACCTTGGCGCCGAGCCCGAAAAACCGCATTTTCAGCCCCTTCAGATCCTCGACGGTGCGGATGCGCTTGCGAAACCAGCCTGATGCCTCGGGCGCGATCAACCCGCAGAAGACACTGTGAATGCCGTTGGCGTGGTAAATTTCGTCAAAAAGCTCCTTGCCGCCGCCGAAGTAAATCCAGGCCAGGAACTCCTTAGCCGATGGCCCAAAAGGCACGGCGGCGAAAAGTTGCAGCGCCGGCACTTTGTTGCCCCAAAAGGCCGGCGAGGAAAAGGCGGCGTCAATGGCCCCGGCGCGCACAGCGTCGAACATTTCCAAAGGCGGCACCAAGGCGCCGGGCTCAAAAAACTTAATTTCCAGAGTTCCCGCCGAAACACGCCAAATATCCCGGTCCAACTTCTTCGCCATCGTCCCCAGTTGCGGCAAGGTGCTGGAATAGGCGCTGGCCATTTTCCAATGCAGCGCCGACGGCTCAGCCGGTGGCGTTTCTTTAACCTGTACCGGGGCGGGTATGGGCGCTGGCGCGGGTTTTGGGATTTCTTCGGCAGAAGCAATAGGTTCCGGTTTTAGAGCTTTATTCGAGGCCGGATTGGTCGTCTTTTTGGGTGTTTCCTTAGGTTTTGCCCCAGGTTTTGCTTCGCCCGTTTTCTTCTGTGTATCGGGGGATTCGGATTTCTCCGGCTGACTTTCAGCCGCATCCCCGTTCGTTTTCCCCCCATCGGTCTCGGGTGTTTCGGGGGCAGGCGGGGCCTTTACGGCGGGCCGGGCCGCTATCTTGATCGGTTGGATATTGGCGGTGTTTTGCTTGTTGGCTTGGCCCAGCCGGGGAGCGACGCCGGTCGCGCCGACAACGACGCCGACAACGATGCCTATGACGATGCCGATGATCGCGTTGCGCACGAATTTCCCCCTGGGCTCGAAAAATGGTCGGGGTAGTCGGATTTGAACCGACGACCTCTCGCTTCCGAAGCGAGCACGCTACCAGACTGCGCCATACCCCGATAAATTCCAAAAAAACATCCGATGATAGGGAAAAAGCCCCTGTCACCGGGGGCGGTTATAACGCTCAGCGGCCACGGGAGCAAGATGGGCCCTAATACGCCCGCTCAATGCAAAATTCGATAAGCTCGTTGAAGGCGGCTTTTTGCGGGCTTTCGGCGAAGATGCCAAGGGCATCGTGGGCCATGGCCCCATAATGCCGGGCTCGTTTAACCGAATCTTCAAGGGCCAGATGTTTTTCCATCAAATGGATGGCGTGCTCCAAGTCGCCTTCGCCTTGTTCCAGGTCTTCCAAAGTCCGGCGCCAGAACAGGCGTTCTTCACTGCCGCCCCGGTGGAAAGCCAAAATCACCGGTAGGCTGATCTTGCCTTCCTTAAAATCATCCCCGATGGATTTTCCAAGCGTTGCCTGCTTGGCCGAATAATCCAGCACGTCGTCGATGATCTGGAAGGCGATGCCGAGGTTCATGCCATAGGTATCGAGCGCTTCTTCCTCGACCCGGGGGCGTTCGGCGACGACGGCGCCGATCCGGCAGGCGGCGGCGAACAATTTTGCGGTCTTGGCCTTGATCACGTCCAAATAGGCGGTTTCGCCGGTTTCGGTATCGTTGGTGGTGATCAACTGCATCACTTCGCCCTCGGCGATTACCGCCGAAGCATTGGACAAAATCCCAAGGACATGCAGCGAGCCGTCCTCGACCATCAACTCGAAGGAACGGCTGAACAGGAAATCGCCGACCAACACGCTTGCCTTGTTGCCCCAAAGGGCATTGGCAGACGCCAAACCGCGCCTAAGGTCGCTTTCATCGACGACATCATCATGAAGCAGCGTTGCGGTATGAATGAATTCGACACAGGCCGCCAGCGCCAAATGGCGGGTGCCGGTATAGTCGCACATACGGGCCGCCGCCAATGTCAGCATCGGGCGCAGCCGCTTGCCGCCGGCGGCAACGATGTGGCCGGCCAACTGCGGGATCATTTCGACGGGGCTGTCCATACGCTGGACGATCAAGGAATTAACCGCCTTGATATCGTCGGCGACCAACGCGGTTAAGGCATCCAGGGATGGTTTAGCATCCCGGCCTTCATCCAGATTGACAACGATACCCAACGGATATCCTCCATGGCAGCTTGACGGCTTAAGCCCGGATGTTGGGCTTAAAGACCATTATTTTGATGAATCATAGGAATACCATTACTTTAGGGCAAGCTTGTTGGTATTTAACCCGAAAGAGGCCCTCAGCCAGTGGAAGAACTCGTACGCACAAACGATCCGGTTTTTATATCGTGGTTGACCGCCCGCCTGAACGGCGAAGACATTGATTTCGTGGTTTTAGACACCCACACGAGCGTCATGGAAGGCAGCATTTCCGCCATCCCGCGCCGCATTATGGTCGAAACCAGGGACTTGGTCCCGGCGAAGCGGATTTTGGCGGAGGGCGAGGAGATTCAGGCCGCTGCCCCAGGTGCCACCGGTGATTAAGGCGGCCACCAGCCGCGATGCCCTTCTCGGTGGCCGGGTGACGATCATCCAGCCTGAAAACGGCTACCGCGCCGCCATCGATCCCCTTTTGTTGGCGGCCTCGGTTCCTGCAAAATCCGGTGAAACCGTCCTCGACCTTGGGTCCGGCACCGGCGCAGCCGCCCTGGCGCTGGCGGCGCGCGTCGATGGCGTCAATGTCGTCGGCCTTGAAGCACAAGGCGCCCTTGTCGCCCTGGCCCGCAAAAGCGCCGAAGAAAGCGGGCTTTCCGACCGCGTGACCTTCGTCGAAGGCGATTTGCTGTCGATGCCTGCGGATTTTCCCGCAACCTTCGACCATGTCATCGCCAATCCGCCTTATCTGGCGGCGGGCGGCGGCAACCCACCGCCCGATGTGGCCAAGCGGGCGGCGACGGTCGAAGGCGAAGCGGTTTTGAGCGATTGGCTAAAGGTTGCCCAGGCCATGGCCGGCGACGGAGCAAGCATAAGCGTTATTCACCGGTTTGACCGCAAACAAGAAGTCGCCGACGGGCTGGCCGAAGGCGCCGGGAATATCGTTGTATTCCCGCTGTGGGTGAAGGAAGCCGGAAAAGACGCCAAGCGGGTGATCGTCCAGGCCTGGAAAGGGAAGGGCGGCGAGCTTAGGGCGGCGCCCCGAACAGCGCCCCGAACAGCGAAGGGCTTGGTCCTGCATCAAGCAAACGGCGATTTTACGCCCGAGGCAGAAGCCGTGCTTCGCGATGCCCAATCGATAAGGCTCTAGGAGCCGCCGCCATCGCCCTGTGCCTTGACCCGGACTCAACGGGGTCCTAAAAGTGCTGCCATGTTCGGATTCAGCATTCAGAAACTGCTTTTCACCGTCGCCGTCATCACCGCCGTTTGGTACGGCTATAAATGGCTCGGTCGCATGAAGGAGATCAGAGACCGCGACGCCAAGGCAAAATTGCGCCGCGAGCGCCAGGGGAATGGCGGGGCTTCCGCATCCGCCGCTCAAGCTGCCGAAGACATGGTCGAATGCCCTACGTGCGGGGCCTTTGTCGCTGCAAGCGGGGCGAAATCCTGCGGCAAAGACAATTGCCCTTATACGGGATAACCACATTTACGGGATAACCACATTGGCCATTGGGCCGCTTGACCGGCTCTTGGCCCCCGGCTAGTGTTCGCAACTGCACAATAACTCCGAAAAAGGCCTCTGCGGGATGACGCCTGCGTCCAAATCCAGCACCAGTTTTCAGGCTCTGATCCTGAAACTTCAGGCCTTTTGGGCGGATAAGGGCTGCGCCATCCTGCAGCCCTATGACGTGGAAGTCGGCGCCGGCACCTTTCACCCGGCAACGGCGCTCCGGGCCTTGGGGCCAGCGCCTTGGAAAGCCGCCTACGTGCAGCCGTGCCGACGCCCTACCGACGGGCGTTACGGCGAAAACCCCAACCGCTTGCAGCACTATTACCAGTTCCAGGTGATCCTGAAGCCGTCGCCCGACGACGTACAGGCGCTTTACCTGGAAAGCCTGGGCGCGCTTGGCGTCGATCCCGGCCTGCATGATATCCGTTTTGTAGAGGACGACTGGGAAAGCCCGACCCTGGGCGCCGCGGGCCTGGGGTGGGAAGTCTGGTGCGACGGCATGGAAGTCACCCAATTCACCTATTTCCAGCAAGTCGGCGGCATCGATTGCGACCCCGTCTCGGTGGAACTGACCTATGGGCTGGAACGCCTGGTTATGTATATCCAAGGGGTCGAAAACGTCTTCGACATCGATTGGAACGGAGAAGGAGTCACCTACCGCGATGTCTTCCTGCAATCGGAGCAGGAATTTTCAAAATACAATTTCGAAATTGCCGATGTGACTATGCTGAAAGGCCACTTCAAGGACGCCGAGGCCGAAAGCGGGCGCGCATTAGAGGCTGACCTAGCGCTGCCCGCGTATGATCAATGCCTGAAAGCCAGTCATTTGTTCAACTTGCTCGATGCCCGGGGTGCTATTTCGGCGACGGAACGCGCCACCTATATCGGACGCGTGCGCGCACTGGCCAAGGCCGCGTGTGAGATGTGGCGGGATTCGCAAGAAGGCGCTGACTAGTCATGCCTGAACTTTTGTTGGAACTGTTAAGCGAAGAAATCCCCGCCCGTATGCAGGCGCGTGCGGCGGATGATTTGAAGCGGCTTGTGACCAAAGAGCTGGAAGCAGACGGACTAAAATTTGAAAGCATTAAAACCTTTGTTACACCCCGAAGACTGACTTTGGTGATCGAAGGATTGCCAAAAAAGATAGCGGCAAAGTCTGAAGAGAAACGTGGCCCCCGCACCGATGCACCCGAACAAGCAATCAAAGGCTTCATGGGCTCGCTGCCCAAGGGCGCTAAGATCAAAAGGCGCGAGACAGAGAAGGGGGAATTTTTCTTTGCTGTGGTTGAGCAGAAGGAGCAGGACACGGCTCAGTTTATGCCTTTTATTGTAGGAGCCTCGATTTTTAATCTCACTTGGCCGAAATCAATGAAATGGGGGAGCTCGGACTTAACTTGGGTCAGGCCATTGAGCCGAATTCTCGTAATTTTTGATGGAAAGCTCGTAAAAGGCACGGTTCAGCTTGGCACAAATTATAAAATTCCTGGTTTGAAGGCTGGCAATCCCCCTGAACCAGGAGAAAAGGAAATTAATTTCTCTTCGGAAACTGTAGGCCACCGTTTTCTTGCTCCCGATTCTTTCAAGGTGACCGATTTTGCTTACTACAAAAATAAACTGAAGAAAGCCTTTGTTTTAGTTGACCCGAAAGATAGGAGAAAAAAAATCATCCAAGCAGGCAGTAAGCTTGCTTCCGCTGAAGGTTTTCAGATTCCAATGGAGCCCGCTCTTTTGGATGAGGTCGTGGGTCTTGCTGAATGGCCTATTCTGCTAATGGGTTCCTTCGATCCTGAATTCTTAGATCTACCTGAGGAGGTGTTGGAAACGTCGATGCGGAAGCACCAAAAATATTTTGCCGTCAGAAAACCAAGTGCTGATGGAAAAGTATCTGAAATTGTTCCGCGCTTTGTTTTTGTCGCCAACACGAAACCCTCGGACGGCGGCAAGACTATCGTCGCCGGTAACGAGCGCGTTCTTCGGGCGCGGCTGTCGGACGCCAAGTTCTTCTGGGATCAGGACCGCAAGCGAACTCTTGAAAGCAGGGTAGACGACCTTGAAAAGCGGATGTACCACGAGAAGATTGGGACAATGGGTCAAAAAGTGCATCGCCTTAATGGTCGCATTATTTTTATGGCGCCTTACTTCCCTGATCTTGATAAAGAGGCTGCAAAAAGGGCAGCGCGCCTTTGCAAAGCAGATCTTTCAACCGGCATGGTGGCTGAATTTCCGGAACTGCAAGGCATCATGGGTTGTTACTACGCCTTGGCCGACGGCGAAAAACCCGACGTCGCCACCGCCATCGCCGAACATTATTCGCCGCAGGGGCCGGGCGACGACTGCCCATCGGCGCCGGTTAGCATCGCCGTCGCACTCGCCGACAAGATCGATACACTTACTGGATTTTGGAGAGTAGGAGAACTTCCTACGGGATCGAAAGACCCCTATGCACTTAGGCGAACGGCGTTAGGCATTGTTCGGTTGATAATTGAAAACAAGTTGCGGATGCCTCTACTGGAGCTTTTCAATGACAGCATGTTGGCCCTTTCACGCGGTATGGCGACAACTGACAAGGAAAGGGAAGAAGTCTCTAAAGACTTGCTGTCCTTCATCGCCGACCGGCTGAAGGTTCATCTGCGGAAGAAAGGTGTCAAACACGATCATATCGATGCTGTGTTCTTATCTGAATATCATGATGATTTGGTTCTTCTTCTTGATCAGGTCGAGGCGTTATCAGATTTTCTTAGTACTGAGAATGGTATGAATCTTCTTACGGCTTATCGGCGGGCTGCCAATATTTTGAAAATTGAAGAGAAGAAAGACGGGATTTCTTATTCTGAAAAACCTAACCCGGATTTCTTCGTGCAAGACGAAGAACAAGCATTGCAAAATGCATTGAACAAGGATGGCTCGCTAGCTCTAAATTTTATTGAGCATTCGAAATTTCGAGAGGGTATGGCTGAGCTCGCAAAACTGCGTGCACCCGTAGATGCTTTTTTCGATCATGTCACAGTCAATGTGGAAGATGAGCCAGCTTTGCGGGAAAACCGTTTGAAGTTGTTGTCGGGTATCCGTTCCGCCATGAACGCCGTCGCCGATTTCTCCAAAATAGAGGGCGGCGATAAATGACCAAGTGGATCTACGAATTCGGCGACGGCACCGCCGATGGCAAGGCTGAAATGCGCGATCTTTTGGGGGGCAAAGGCGCGAATTTGGCGGAGATGAGCAGCCTCGGCCTGCCGGTGCCGCCCGGTTTCACCCTGACCACCGAGGTCTGCGCCTATTACACCGACAACCAAAACGCCTACCCCAAGGAATTGCACAAGAAAGCCCGCGCGGCGCTCAATAAAATCGAAAAGGCCCTGGGCCGCAAGTTCGGAAGTGCGAAAAAGCCGCTGTTGGTTTCGGTGCGCTCGGGTGCGCGCGCATCGATGCCGGGGATGATGGACACGGTGCTTAACCTCGGGCTCAACGATCAAACGGTCGCGGGCTTGGCGGCGGACAGCGGCGATGAACGTTTCGCCTATGACAGTTACCGCCGCTTTATCCAGATGTACGGCGATGTCGTCATGGGCGTCGATCACCACAACTTCGAAGACATCCTGGAAGACCGCAAGGCTGACCGTGGCGTCGATCTGGATACGGAATTAACCGCCGAAGACCTGAAATCCTTGGTCGAAGATTATCTGGCCATGGTTGAGAAATTACACGGCAGCCCTTTCCCGCAAGAACCCGAAGAACAGCTTTGGGGCGCCATCAGCGCCGTCTTCGGCTCATGGATGAACCGCCGCGCGCAAACCTACCGGCGACTGCACGGCATCCCCGCCGATTGGGGAACGGCGGTCAACATACAGGCCATGGTCTTCGGCAACATGGGTGACGACTGCGCCACCGGCGTTTGTTTCACCCGCAACCCGGCGACCGGCGAAAATAGTTTTTACGGGGAATTCCTGGTCAACGCCCAGGGCGAAGACGTGGTCGCCGGTATCCGCACGCCGCAGCCGCTGACCGAGGCCGAAAAAAAGATGACCGAATCCGACCAACCGTCCATGGAAACCACCATGCCCGAACTGTACGCGGAATTGGTGGACATCCGGGAAGCCCTGGAAAAACATTACACCGACATGCAGGACATGGAATTCACGGTCGAGCGCGGCAAATTGTGGATGCTGCAAACCCGGTCCGGGAAGCGCACCACCAATGCGGCCCTTAAAATCGCCGTCGATATGGTCTCCGAAGGCCTGATCGACAAGAACGAGGCGATCGGGCGCGTCGACCCGGCACAGCTTGACCAGCTTTTGCACCCGACGCTCGATCCCAAGGCCGAGCGCGATTTGTTGGGGCGCGGTCTGCCCGCCAGCCCCGGCGCCGCCACCGGGAAAATCGTATTCAACGCGGCCGATGCCGAAGCTTGGGCGACCAAGGGTGAAAAGGTGATCCTGGTGCGCATGGAAACCAGCCCTGAAGACATCGGCGGCATGCACGTTTCCGAAGGAATCCTGACGACCCGGGGCGGCATGACGTCGCACGCCGCCGTCGTCGCCCGCGGCATGGGAATCCCGTGCGTATCCGGTGCCGGCGACATGCGCGTCGATGTCGGCGACAAGGTGCTGGTGGCGATGGGCGAAGAATTTGCCGAAGGCGATGTGATTACCGTCGATGGGTCCACCGGCGAGATCATGCGGGGCGCGGTGGCGATGATCCGTCCGGAATTGACCGGTGACTTCGGGACTTTGATGGAGTGGGCGGACGAGGTCCGCACCATGGGTGTGCGGGCCAACGCCGAAACGCCGAAAGACGCCGAAACGGCTCTGAAATTCGGGGCCGAAGGCATCGGCCTCAGCCGCACCGAGCACATGTTCTTCGATCCCGGCCGCATCGTCCATATGCGCGAAATGATCCTGGCCGAGGAAGAAGAACACCGCCGCAAGGCGCTGGAGCGCCTGTTGCCGTATCAGCGCCAGGATTTTGTCGAACTGTTTACCATCATGGACGGGCTGCCGATTACCATCCGGCTTTTGGACCCGCCGTTAAACGAATTCCTGCCCCACACCGTCGAAGACATGACCGAAGTCGCCGAAGCCGCCGGCATTACCATGAACGAAGTCCGCATCAGAAAGGCGGAACTGGACGAATCCAACCCGATGTTGGGCCATCGTGGTTGCCGGTTGGGGATTACCTATCCTGAAATCTACGAGATGCAGGCCCGCGCCATTTTTGAGGCCGCCGTCGAGGTCGCCAAGGCGGGCAAGAAGGTGTCGCCTGAAATAATGATCCCGCTGGTTTCCGTGAAGGCCGAATTCGATATCCTGAAGGAATTGATCGACCGGGTGGCCGACGAAGTCAGGGAAGAAACCGGCCAGGAATTGAGCTACATGACCGGCACCATGATTGAGTTGCCGCGCGCCGCCCTCAGGGCCGGTGAAATCGCCGAAGGAGCGGAATTTTTCAGTTTCGGCA
>JABMOY010000082.1 GCA_013203955.1 Rhodospirillales bacterium
CAAGACATCCTTGAGCATCGCCTTCATCGGGAACTTGTCGTTCCAACTGGTCCCGACTTTGAGCGTAATTTCAGCGGCCTTTACGCTTGTAAACGTCACGGCCACCAGACCGCTTGCGATCATAAGGATAGCAAGCCGATTGCCGATTTTAGATATAGTTCGCATTTCATTTCCTCCCAATTTGGTGTTTTAAAAAAACCCGTTATTTTGCTTTTGATTAATTTATTGACGCATGGCGATGATTTCTTTGGCGTCCCTGATAATGACCCCGATGCTGGCAATAACCAATAGAATGCCGGAAATCGGCATCAGCATGGCCAGATATTTCTGCGGAATGGCGCCATCGACACAAAATGGGCGCACGGCATACCCGACGATGTTCTCGAGCGATTTGAAAAACGTCAACAGGAAATTTTCCGGACCGTTTTGCGCGATGCCGAGGTCGATGCAGAATTCCTGGAAATCCCAATATTGTCCGGGCATGTTGACCGCCGCATCCAGGCCGTACCACGCATAAACCATGGAAAAGATCAAAATGATGCCGTTCCAGGTAGCATCCAGATATAAGGCGAAAGCTGGCGATATTTTCTCGTAAAGCGCCTGCATCGAAATCAATTCGCCGCTCCGAACCGTCAGGCTCAACCCGAATAAAATCATGCCGATGTTGGCGAAAATGGAAATTCGGTCGCTCCAAAAAGGCGGATGATTGAATACATATCGCATCAAAACGCTGTACAGAACGACAAGCACGATGATCAACAACAACACGCTGGTGACCTGTTCGGTAAGGCGCTCCAGGGCATTATCTAATTTGTAAATGATCCGCTTCATTTCCTGCCCCTCACTTGAACCCGGCGAGCTCTGGAATAAAGCCCGTCAAAGGTGGAAAAATAAGGATCAGGACCAGCAACAGGATTTCCGCAGCGATGAATGGAAGAAGGGCGTAAGCCACCTTTTCGAGTTTTTCCTCGGCAATCCTGGCCGCCGTAAAAAAACAAATACCGACCGGCGGCGTCACCGTGCCTAAAAGAAACCCAACGCAAATAACCATGGCAGCCTGAGTATCGGAAATCCCAACCTTCTCGGCCGCCGCCAGCAGGGACGGTCCCAGAATGATCAGGTTTGCGACGATGTCGGCCAGCATCCCGGCGACCAGGATAACAGCCAGGAACGCAAGCAGGAACAAGACCTTATTGTCCCCGTAACCGACCAACCAGTTTTCAAGCCCTTGCAGGGCGCCGAGCCGAGTCAACAGCCACGAAAACGGGCCGGCGGCGGCGATAATGATAAAGATGCCCGCCGTTAAATGGACCGTGCGGGAAAGGGCTTCGCGCAGGTTTTGCCATGTCAGGGCCTTGTAAACGTATTTGCCGACCAAAAAGGCCAGGAAGCAAACCACCGCCCCGGCTTCGGTCGGCGTAAATACGCCGCCGACGATACCGAAATACAAGATCAAAGGCAGCGCCAAAGCCAGGGCGGAACGTAAAAACACCCGCCCCAGCTCAGCCATCGAGAAAGGCGCTTCGTATTTTTCATAGTTTTGACGGATGCTGATGACGTAAGACACCGCCATGAACATAAGACCGACCAAAATGCCGGGAAGGATGCCCGCCGAGAACAACTTGCCGACCGACTTGTTGGTGACGCTGGCAAATAAAATGACGGCGATGGACGGTGGAATGATGCCGCCGATGGTCGAGGACACGGCCGTCACCGAGGCCGAGAAACTGGCGCTATATCCGGCTTTTTTCATCGCCGGGATCATGATGCCGCCGATCGTCGCCGTCGATGCCACGGCCGAGCCATTGAGGCTGGCGAACAGCATCGACATCATCACCGTAATGTGCGCCAGCCCGCCACGAACCCGGCCGACCATTTCGCGGCTCAATTCTAGCAAGCGCTCCGTCACGGCGCCCATGTTCATCAATTCGCCGGCCAGCAGAAACAACGGCACGGCGACCAACGGAAATTTATCGAGCGCCGTGTACATTTGATAAGGAACGGCGCTCATGGGAACGATATCTGTGACGGCAATGTAAACGGTCGGCAGCAACGCCATGGCGAAGCCGATGGGCATGCCCAGCAAAATCAACGCCACCAGTACCGAAAGGAATAAAAAGACCGTCACCGCCGGGACCCCCTCCCCCTAGATCCCATCCTATTCATGGAACTAGCCTTTTATTACGATTTTTACACCGTCTTTTTTGGCTTGCTTTCGTTAGGCCCAGGTTAGTGCCATGCATCGGGAAGGGTCTATCAACTAGTTGACACCTGCCCCACGGTAAACAAAGGCCCATCATTCCTTGGCGAGAATATCCGCCAGTTCCTGAAGGTTCTTGGTCGTATAGGTCGGGTTAATGCCGACCGGCAAAACCGGCTGTTGGGCCCGATTCGTCCAAGCCACCCGCAAGCCCTGTCGAACGGCGCCGAAGGCTTCCCACTGGTGACCGGTGACCCAAAGGATTTCGTCCTTTTCGCAGCCGGCGCGTTCAATCCCTAGTTCGTAAACCTTGGGCGACGGTTTGAAGGCCTGGGCCTCTTCGCCGGAACTGATGATCTCATCGATGTATTCATAAGTTCCCGCGAACTTAGAGTGGTCTTCGATCATCTTTTTCGTCGGGTTGGCAACGATCTTGATCGTCAGGCCCAGGCCCTTTAGGTCCTTTAAGGCGCCGATGACATCCGGATAAGCTCTTAATTTATGATACTGGCTATTGATTTCCTTGATATCGGCATCCGACAGCTTGACGTTGTGAAAATCCAACGCCCAGCGCAAGCAAGCTTCGTTCAAGCCCGGATGGGGAACGAAATTATCGCTGAGGGTCAGGTGAAACATCGCCCACTTTTGCTGAAAGCGCCAGTCCTGGGCAACTTTCTGAGCAATGTTTGATTCAAATACGAATTGTTCGATGACATCGGCGATCGAATAGTTGTCAACCAACGTTCCCCAGGTATCGAAAAGCAGTACTTTCGGCTTTGTCATGATTTTTCCTCCCATCGATAAAGCGCTCCTTATGTAAAGCGCTCCTTATGTAAAGACGACATCCTCTTCGACATTCATGATTTTCGCTGTCACTTAGTTGACAGCCGCACAAAAAAACCGCCCGGCGGTGGGCGGCATATCGAAGGAGGGGTAAGTTTTCGTAACGAGGACAACAGAAATTCAATCCGGTCCTTCGTCTCCGATCATCGCCCTAAAGGCCACGGGATCATGAAGTGTCATAAACTGGTCGTCAATGGACAGAAGCCCTTTTTCAGCGAGTTGCTTGAGCGCCTTGTTGGTCCATTGCCGTGACGCGCCGACAAGCGTCGCCAGGTCATTCTGACTGATTTTTTGTTTAATAATTGTTCCGCCGGGATTTTCCTCGCCGTAAATATCCCCCAGCATCAACAGCAGCTTTGCCAGCCTTTCCTGAACGTTTTCCGTTCCGTGAATCTGAAATAATGTGGACAGCCATCGAAGCTTGAAATCCAGGACATCGATAAGCCAGGAATACACTTGGTTGTGTTCACCGGCGAATTTTCTGAGCTCCGGCCCCGAAATGGCCAGCACCTTGGATGGTTTTTGGGCGACGGCGGACCAAATATGCGGGCCGCCGCCAAACACCGAAGGCCCGCCGACAAGGTCGCCAGTCGACCAGTACCCCAAGGTGGCTTCACGCCCCGAAGGCGCAACGTAATAAGTCCGGATCAGGCCTTCGTTGATGATGTAGCAAAAGGAATGGTCATTTCCCTGAATGAAAATGGATTGCCCAGAATCAAAGGTAACCTTCTTGCAGCGGTCAACAAAAAGCTTGTGAGTATCCCCATCCAGAACAGCGAACAGACTGGGCTGTCTTCCTTGTCCCTCGGGAAAATCAGAATCATCAGGGTTATTTTTTACCATCGGCGCCTGAGTCCCCCAAAGTTCCTCAATGTGCCGAAATGGCGACCCCAACGGGATTCGAACCCGTGTTGCCTGGATGAAAACCAGGTGTCCTGGACCTGACTAGACGATGGGGTCGTCTCGATCGCTCCG
>JABMOY010000083.1 GCA_013203955.1 Rhodospirillales bacterium
CAAAAACAACCAACCAAAAATGAAAATCCCGCCACGGCATCAGCCGAAAGCGGGACCGGAAACGTCCGCTTATAGTAAAAGCGGACATCGCAAAGCCCCCGAACTACGAGTTTTGCAACAGAATCGGGGGTAGAGCGGACATTACCAAACCGGCCTACTCGTGCCCCTCCCTCCCCCTTGACAAACACCCCCAAATGTTCTATATTTGTTCTTTACCGCTCCGGCCATCGGGCGCCTGCTCTTGGACATGGTGAATAGGACGAAAGGGTAACCTCGCGTGTGAAGCACGCCCTTATGGGGGCAAAAGTGATGTTTGCGCGAAGAGGCTTCCGTCATTCCCAGCCTTTTTCCCGATCTGAATTGAGCAAGATCAGCGGGTTAGGGCTCTCGCGGCGGCTAAAAAGGATGAAGCGATGATGAGACGATGATGAGATAATGATGAGATAATGATGAGATGATGATGAGACGATGATGAGGCGATGATGAAGCGATGATGAGGCAGCGATGACATGGGGACGGCCCCTCGCCGACCCCCTAACCGGTCCAAGGCTGGCGGCCCTGGTAGGGATACTTGGGATCCGAATAGCCCGGCGTCGACGGGTGGCCGGACGCCACCATCTTGTCGATCAGGGCTTCGTCGGCGGCGCTGAATTCGTGATCGAGGGCGCCCAGGTATTCCTTCCACTGGGCCATGGTCCGGGGTCCGGCGAGCACCGAGGTGACGATTGAATTATTGAGCACCCAGTTGACCGCGAACTGCCCCGCCGTCATGCCCCTCTTTTCGGCGTGCGTCTTGATCTTTTGCGCCATCTTTAGCGATTCGGAGCGAAATTCGGTTTCCATCATGCGCTTGTCGTTGGCGCCGGCGCGGGAATTTTTGTCGGGGCCGGCGTTTGGTTCGTACTTGCCGGTCAGGACGCCGCGCGCCAACGGGCTGTAGGGCACGACGCCGAGCCCGAAATAGTCACACGCCGGCAGCACGTCGATTTCCGGCATTCGGTTCATGGCGTTGTAATAAGGCTGGGCGACCACCGGCAGCGGCGCGCCCATGGCTTGGGCCTGGCTGCAAATGGCGGCGACGCGCCAACCGGAATAATTGCTGATCCCCCAATAACGCGCCTTGCCGGAACGGATGATGTCGGTGACGGCGTCGATGCTTTCTTCCATCGGCGTTTCCAGGTCGTCCAGGTGGAAATAATAGATATCGACGAAATCCGCCCCCAGCCTTTTGAGGCTGTTATCAAACGCCTTGTGGATGTGCTTGGCGCTCAAGCCCCGATCGTTGGGGCCGCTGGGGCCACCGGCAATGGGATTGCCGCCCTTGGTCGCCAGCACCCAATCGTGGCGTTGGCGCTTGATGGCGCGGCCGACGATCTTTTCCGATTCGCCCTTTGCGTAGCCGTCGGCGACATCGATGAAGTTAATGCCGGCGTCTTTGGCCGACCCGATAATGCGTTTCGAGGTCGCCTCGTCGGTGCGTCCGCCGAACATCATGGTGCCCAGGCAGATCGGTGAAACCAACAGGCCGCTGTCGCCTAAACGACGGTATTCCATGGATAAATCCTTCCCGAGGGTGAAATCGTTTGTTGTTGCCCGGGTGGTATAGCAGGTCCCATGCCGGTGCCACAACGCCTGAGGGAGCCCCTCGCCGGGGGTTGGGATACCAGGAGACGACGAGGGCTCCCTGTCGGGAAGGCCCAAAAAATGGCAGAATGGGGGGCGAATCGATTCGCTTTGGCGATCAAAGTCGAGGTGACTTTATCGCTTGGTTTTTTGTGCGTGCACAGGACCGGCATCGGCAGTGACAACATGGTAACGGCCCCTTCTAATTTCGTTTTCAGGCATTGGGCCCAGCCCAACCGCCGGGGGTGGCTTTGCGTTCTCATAGCGGTGTTGATGGTTGTCGGTGCATCCGTCGACGCCAACGCCGCGCCGACAAAGAAAAAGCCGCCTTCCCCGCCGGCCGCCGAGAAATCTGCGGCGAAAAATCCTGCTCCGCCGGCGGTAGCGAAAAAAATAACCGGTCCGACGCTGAAGCTGTTCAAGGCGGTCGAGCTCAACGACATGACCGGGGTCAAGGCCAGCATCGAGGCCGGTGCCGATCTCTACATCGAAAACGAAGAAGGCATGTCGGCCGCCGACCTGGCCGTCGACAGGGGCCATTTCATCGTCGCCCATTACCTGCTGTCGCGGCGTCTGGCGGGGCAAACGCCGCCGGTGGCGCTGGTTCCCGGCAAGGCGATGGGTGCGGTGGCGGCGGTAAAGAAAACCCCGAAACGCAAGTTCGCGACGCCGCCCCCAAAACCCCCCGCCATCCCCCGGCCCACGCCGAAAATTGTTGAATTGCCCAAAACAAAGATTCCGGAGACGGAAGAGACCATCGTAGAAATCCCGGCGTCAAAGGACGAAGCCCGAAAATCAGAAATAAAGGCGCCTGAAACCGCCACCGAATCCGCCGGGGGGCCTTCGATGCCGCTGGCACAAAAAAGCGTCGGCGATTTCTTCAAGTCGCTGGTCGACCTGATCACCCCCGGCGGAGGGGACCCACCCAAGCCGCCCTCTGAAGGGAAGGTCGCCGCCGAAAGTCTGGATGCCCTCGAGCAAAAAGCCGAGGCGGGGGACGCCGGGGCCGAAACCGACCCCGACAAGGCTATCGATTACGTCATCGATCCCGACAAGGAACAACCGATTGCGGGTGAAACGGTTGTCGAGGACCCCGATGATAGCGTCGTCGAAGTGACCGGCGATTCCGCTCCGGGGGAAGTTATCGAGGAAATTACCCAACAATCGCCGGCGAAGCTGGGCGAGACTGACCTCGAAACCATGACCGCCGACACCGTGGATGAGCTCGACACCGGAAAAAAAGGCAAAGACGGAAAACAGAAACCCAAAGAAGACAGCTTCCTCGACCGGATGGCCGGGTTGTTTACCTCCGAAAAAAACGAAGCAAAATTAAAGGCCGGCGACGGAAAAGCCGCCCCGGATGAAGTCAAGGCCTACGAGCTTCCTCTGCCGGCCCCCAAAACGCAGGCGCCCCGCAGGTTTTCACCCCGCTTCATGGATAGGCTGGCCGACTTCTTGGAAACCGGCGACGAAGAGGAGTTCAAGGCCTGGCTGCCGGAAATGCAGGTCTTAGGTAACCGTGGGGGCAACAGCGGGCAGCGGGCTCAAAAAAACCTGCGGGTCCCAGCCGAGGTCACGGCGGAAGCAAAGGCTAAACCGGGCAAGGCCGCGCCCCCGATGACGGGAAAAGCACCCATGGCGCAAGCCGGGAAACCTCAAATGGCGGATGCTTCGCCGCCCAAAGAAACGCCCCAAGAAACACCTAAGGAAAGCCCCGGCCTGATCAAGGGGACTTTCGACAAATTGGTTGACGTATTGACGCCGAATTTCGGGAACAAGAAACAATCCGAGCGGGTCGTGCTGGAGCCCGAGGAAACGTTGGCCCAGGCAGATAAAAATAATAAGGCGGATGAAAAAGTAAAAGAAAAGCCGGATGGGGCCGAGAAGCCACCTGATTTTTGGCCGGTGACCGAGGTCGAAACCGCCGAGACGAAACCCTTAGTCGTAAAAAGGCCGAGGATGGAAGCCCTGCCCGCGAAAACGCTTAAAGGTGTGACGCTGGCCCTGGGCGAATCGGTGTCCTTGGAGAACAGCTTCCCGCCCTTGGGTGACGGGGTCGACCCGCACAACCGGTGCGTCAAGAAAAACCGGGGAACGACGTTGTTCTGTTTGGAAACCGTGGACTGGCCGGAAAAAATGAAAGCCGATTTCCTGGTGCCGACCATCCTTTATACCGGGCAAAAGGCCATCGCCCGTTATGACCAGGGCATCGCCAGCCGTTTCCACGCGCTGTTCCCGTCAGATTCCTTCAAGCGTGTCGCCGAATACTTCTATAAGCGCTTCGGCGATCCCACGGACGTTTGGAACCGGTCCATCGCGCCTTTCGCTCAGCCGCGCCAGGATAACCCGACCCTGGCGTGGCGCAGCATCGATTTAAAGACCCAGGTGGTGACCATCCTGGAAATCAGGCAATTCGACGACAGCCGGGGCGGTTTCCCGGACACTAGCCGCGGCGCCGTCATGCTCTATCTGGCCAATTCGCCGTCGATTTTCCCGCAAGTGTCATCGCATGAATTGATGCGTCTCAGCCGCTCGCGCATGGCCCCGCCGGGGCCGGTCGGGGAAAAGGCCGACGGGGAAAAGGGCCCGCCACCTAAGCCCAAGGCCGAACAGATGACGTCCGAGGAAATGCAGGCCGAACGGCGCAAACGCAAAGCCGCCGGAAAAACCGGCCCCCCCCCGGGGGGGGGAGGAAACAAGGGAGGGAAAAAACCGGGCGGCCTAGTGGAAGAGGACGCCTTCGAGCTGCCGCCCGACCCGCAAGGGCGCTAGTGAATAGAGCCGAATCCGGCCCCCAAAATACGCTTTTTCAGGAGGCGACGCCCATGACCTTATTCGGCCCAACCCATGCTCAGCTTGGGTTTGAGGATAAACATTGAAGCCTGGGACATTCATCCGTATATACCGGACCCAAGCTTTTTAGAGGCACTCTAATTTTAATCCTTGAGCCAATAACCCAATCAGGAGGCGGATGAACAATGGCTGGCATCCTTAGCAATCTCAAATCTACCGTTATCGCCGGTTTCGTGCTGGCAGTTCTTATGGTCGTCATCACGGTCAATGCGACCGGCGAAGGCATGCCCGGCGACTACGCCTGGTGGACATTCATGGCCCGCTGGCTGCACGTACTCGCCGGCGTCATGTGGATCGGGCTTCTTTACTATTTCAATTTCGTCCAGATCCCCAACATGCCGAATATTCCCGACGAACAAAAACCGGCCATCGGCAAGGTCATCGCGCCGGCGGCGCTGTGGTGGTTCCGCTGGGCCGCCATGGGCACTATCGTCACCGGCCTGATCGTCGCCGCCATGAACAAGTACCTTGTCTTCGCCATTACCCTCGGCTTTGCCGGTGGCGGGGCTAAGGAAGTCGTCATCGGTATCGGCATGTGGATGGGCATCATCATGTGGTTCAACGTCTGGTTCGTAATTTGGCCGAACCAGAAAATCGCCCTCGGCATGGTCGAAGCCGACGCCGACGCCAAGGCCGCCGCGGCCCGCAAGGCGATGCTGTTCTCGCGCACCAACACCCTGCTTTCCATTCCGATGCTCTACGCCATGGTTTCGGCGCAGAATCTTTACTAACGACGAACGACGACGGACCCTGGGAAAGCGGAGCCTTCGGGCTCCGTTTTCTATTCCACCGCGATCAGCGCCGCCGCGACATCCCGCTCTTCGGCCAAAAGCACGTTGAAGGTACGGCTGGCAGCGCCGGTGTCCATCCATTCCAACACTACGCCCTTTTCCCTAAGGCCGTCTTTGAGCCCGCTTGGGATCGGTTGAAAAGACGCCCCGCAGCCGATGATCAGGATATCGGCGGTGACCGTGCTCAAGGAATCCAGGGTAATGGCGTGAAGGGCTTCAACGGGCCAAGGCAGGGTGCGTTCAGGAAAAACCAGGACCGAGCCTTCGTGATAGGTACCGGCGATGCGGAAACGCATGCCGCCATAACTCTGGATGAGTTGCCGGCCGGCGGGAACAACGGGCGTGATGTCCAATCCGGAAATGGCTTTTAAGGCGCCGTTTCGGCCGCCTCCCCCGTTTTGGCTTTGGAACCGCCGCGCCGGATATTCATGTACAACAACACAGGAACCGCCAAACAAATCGACGAATAGGTTCCAATGACGACTCCCCAGATCATGGCGAGACTGAAATCGTGGATCACATCGCCGCCCAGGAAAAACAGAGCCAGCAACGCCAACAGTGTCGATACGCTGGTCATCACCGTGCGCGACAGGGTCTGGTTGATGGAATTGTTGAGGAGTTCCGGCAGTGTCAGCTTCTTGTACTTGCGCAAGTTTTCGCGGACCCGATCATAAACGACGACGGTGTCGTTGATGGAATAACCGGCAATGGTCAGGATCGCCGCCACCGTGGATAAGTTGAATTCCAGACCCAGCAAGGCGAACAGGCCGATGGTGGTAATCACGTCATGGATCAGAGCCAAAACCGCGCCCATGCCGAACTGCCATTCGAACCGGAACCAGATGTAAACCAGAATAGCGAGAATGGCATAGCCGACCGCCATCACCCCGTCCCAGAACAATTCCTCGGAAACCTTGGGCCCGACGGATTCGGTGCGCCGGTATTCAATATCGGTCCCAAGCGCCGCCTTGACCTTGGCCACCGCCGCCTGTTGGGCGGCTTCGCCACCTTTTTGGCGCTGGATGCGGATCAGGACATCCGTCGGCTGGCCGAATTCCTGCAGCGCCACTTCGCCGAGCCCTAAATTGCCGAGCTTGTCCCGCATGTCGCCCATGTCGGTGGCTTGAGGCAAGCGAACATCGATCATGATGCCGCCCTGGAAATCGATCCCGTAACTCAATCCCTTGACCATGAAAAGCCCGATCGAGGCCAGCACCAGAAAGCCGGAAAACAAGAAGAAAGCCTTCTTGCGGGCAATAAATGCGATGTTGACGTTAGCCGGGATCAAGTTAAAGCCGCGCATAAATGTCTATTCCTAAACCGGCAGAGTCTCAGGCTTGGTACGCCTGAGCCAGACCACGACCAGGAGCCGCGTCAACATGATGGCCGTGAACATCGAGGTGACGATGCCGATCGACAGCGTCACCGCGAACCCGCGCACCGGACCGGAACCAAAAACATAAAGCAGCAACGCCGCGATCAAGGTCGTCAAGTTGGCGTCGATGATGGTGGTAAAGGCCCGCGAATAGCCCGCATCGACCGCCGAAATGGGCGTCCGCCCGGCCCGCACTTCTTCTCGGATACGCTCGAACACCAAGACGTTGGCGTCCACCGCCATGCCGATGGTCAAGACAATGCCGGCAATACCCGGCAGGGTCAGGGTCGCCTGCAGGAAACTGAGGCCAGCCAAGATCAACACGATATTCATGATAAGGGCTGCATTGGCCATAAAGCCGAACAGCCCATAGGCGGCGACCATGAATATCACCACCGCGATCATGCCGATGATCGAAGCGATTTTTCCGGCGGCGATTGAATCGGCGCCGAGCCCCGGCCCGACACTGCGTTCTTCCAGGATCAATAACGGCGCCGGCAAGGCGCCCGCACGCAACAACAACGACAAATCCTGCGCTCCTTGAATGGTGAAGGCCCCCGATATCTGACCGCTGCCGCCCAAAATTGCCTCGCGGATAACCGGCGCGCTGATGACCTTGCCGTCAAGGATGATGGCGAACAGCTTGCCGACGTTTTTCGAGGTGGCGGAACCGAAGCGCTTGGCGCCGTTTGAATCAAAGCGGAAGGTAACCACCGGCTCGTTGGTCCGGGAATCAAAACTCGGTTGGGAATCGATCAGGGAGTCGCCGGATACCATAACCCGCTTGCGGATCAAGTACATTTGCGGCTGCCCTGTGGGCCCGGCGTCGTCTGACGGCAAAAGCTTGGATCCCGGCGGCACCCGCCCGGCCAGCGCCGCCTCGACGGAATTTCGCTGATCGACCAGATGAAAGGTCATCTTCGCCGTCTTGCCCAAAAGCCGTTTGATCCGCTCGGGGTCATTAACGCCCGGAAGCTGAACCAAAATCCGATCATCGCCCTGGCGTTGGATGGTCGGCTCGCGCGTCCCCGTTTCATCGACCCGGCGCCGGACGATTTCGATGGATTGCAGGACCGCCGCCGTCGTCCGGTCCCGGACCTCGCGCTCGCTCATGATTAAGGTAATTTTGTTGCCGTCGAATTCCAGCTGCGTGCCGGTCACCAGACCCTTTAGCAATTTCCTCGCTTCTTCGGCCTTGCCTGAATCCTTGATGGTAACGGTGGCGCCATTGCCGATAACGCCGAGGCTTTTATAGGGAATGCGGGCCTTGCGAAGTTCGACCCGCATGGAATCGACCAGGGCTTCCATGGATTCCCGGATCACCGCACGGGCATCGACCTCCAGCAGAAGGTGCGAGCCGCCCTGCAGGTCAAGGCCTAAGCTGACCTGTTGGTTGGGGAGCCACCCCGGCAAGCCGTCCAATAGGTTACGGTTGAGAAAGTTAGGCGCCGAAAAAGCCACGCCCAAAGCACAAACCACAAGCACCAGAATAATTTTCCACTTGGCGAAGTAGACCATTTTAGGATTTTCCCGCCCGGGCCTTTATTATTTCTTGCCGCCGAAAAACGATCCCAATAAACCGGCAATGCCGCCGCCACCCTTGCCGTCACCCCCGGCCTTATTTTCCATGGCCTTCGGGTCATCATTAACCGGCTGGGTTTTAGAAATTACCGAAGAAATCATTGACCGTTGAACCTTGACCTTAATGTCGGGCGCAATCTCGACGGTGACTTCGTTTTCGTCGACGACCTTGGACACCGTACCCATGATGCCGCCGCCGGTCACCACCTTGTCGCCGCGGCGGATGGCCCCCAGCGTCGCCTTGTGGTCCTTCATCTTCTTCTGCTGCGGACGGATGAGCAGGAAATAGAAAACCACGAAGATCAGGATCAGCGGCAAAAAGGCTTCAATACCGCTACCACCGGCGGCGCCGCCGGCTTGGGCGTATGCGGGCGAAACAAACATTCGGCACTCCTAAAAACAAAAAATCCGAAACCAGGATCATTAAAAAATGAAGCCGGACTATAGCCGCCCGCCCCCCAGTTGCAAACGCAAAGGGCCGTGATCAAGCCCGGAACATCCTCGCCTGAAAGCCGCTTTGGGGAAGCCGCCGGTGCGGGCTTTTTAGGGTTTGACGGTAAAAATAGGAAATTTCCTACTTTCTGAAAGGAATCACCCTGACATTACGCGGCAATTTATTGAAATTACTTATGTTTTTACGTATTGACAAAGGTGGAAAATTCCCAAGAATGTCCGGCCATGAGCATTCACTCAGACCTTCTTGGAGACATCGATGGCTTCCTAAACGCCACCGGCATGGCGGAAACCACCTTCGGGCGGCTGGCCGCCAACGACGGCAAGCTGTTGGCGAGGATCAGAAGCGGCAAGGGTGTCACCACCGGCACCGTCGAAAAGCTTAAAGCTTATATCCGCGACAACGGCGGCGTTCCTAAAACTTCCGGCGGCAACGCCGACCCCGCTGTCCTGGCGCGCATCGCCGACGCCCTTGATCGATTGGCGCCGCCGCCGACCACCGGCGACGATCTGGATGCGGTCGACGCCTTCGTCTGGCACGCCGAAGGCTCGCGCCTGGAAGCGGTAATAAACGTCAACCGGGTGGAAATTTTTCTTCTGAAAGGCATCGACGACCAGATGGACCTGTTGCTCGACAACACCCGTCGCTTCGCCGACAGCCTACCGGCCAACAACACCCTGTTGTGGGGGGCGCGCGGCACCGGCAAAAGCTCGCTGGTCAAGGCCGCCCACGCCAAGATCGTCGCCGACACCCCCGGCGCCTTGGCCTTGGTGGAAATCCACCGCGAAGACATTCCGTCCCTGCCAAAACTTTTGACCATCCTTCGCGGCACCGAACGGCGGTGCTTGTTGTTCTGCGACGACCTTAGTTTCGAGAGCAGCGATTCTTCTTATAAATCTCTAAAAGCGGTGCTCGAAGGCGGCATCGAAGGGCGGCCGGAAAACGTGCTGTTTTACGCGACGTCGAACCGCCGCCATTTGATGGCCCGCGACATGATCGACAACGAACGCTCGACCGCCATCAACCCCTCGGAAGCGGTCGAGGAAAAGGTATCGCTGTCCGACCGCTTCGGCCTGTGGC
>JABMOY010000084.1 GCA_013203955.1 Rhodospirillales bacterium
GCCCTTGCCCTTGCCGGTGTGGACGATCAACAGCCCGCGTTCTTCCGTCTTAGTCGCCAGGATCTTTTCGCGGGCGGCCTTTTTCTTGGCCATTTTTTCGGCGTGGCGCTTGTTCAGCGCTTCTTCGTCTTTCGTCGCATCGGTCATGAATTGCGCCCCCGTTAATTTACTTCGACTGTTTTAGCGCGTTTTTCACGCCTCCGCCATATGGGCGGCACCCTTCGATAACGCCCGAAGCCTTGCGTGGGTGCTGTTGAGGCGCGGCTTCCACAGGCCGCGGGCTTGAGCTTCCATCAAGCGGTCGCTCATTTCCTTCAAGGCTTCCGGGTTGTGGTCCTCAAGAAACGCCCTAACGGTGTCGTCTTCCAGATAAGCCTCGAACACGGCGTCGAAGTGGTGATCCTTGACGCAGTGCGCCGTCGCGGCGAAGGCGAACAGATAATCCACCGTCGCCGCCATTTCGAAGGCGCCCTTATAACCATGACGCATGACGCCGGCGATCCACTTCGGATTGACGACGCGGGCATGGACGACGCGGCCGACTTCTTCTTCCAAGGTATTGATGCGGGGGCGTTCGGGCCTCGAATGGTCGTTGTGGTAGACGGCCGGCTGGACACCAGAAAGTGCGCGCACGGCAGCGGTCATGCCGCCTTCGAATTGGTAGTAGTCGTCGGAATCCAACAAATCATGCTCGCGGTTGTCCTGGTTATGAAGGACGGCTTCGGTGCGCCTGAGCCGCGTCTCGAACAGTCCATGCTGGGCGGCGCCTTCGGCGCCCGAGCCATAGGCATAACCGCCCCAGGCGATATAGGCGCGGGCCAAATCTTCATCCGTCTGCCAGCCCTTTTCGTCGATCAGCGCCTGCAAGCCGGCGCCGTATGCCCCCGGTTTCGAGCCGAAGACACGGAAACCGGCGCGCAACGCCGCTTCATCTTTCTCCACACCCTCGGCGCACAGGCGCTCGGCCTCGGCTTTGACCCGTTCGGCCAGGGGGTTGTCTTCGGGCGACTCGTCCAGGGCCGCGACTTGGCGGGCGGCGGAATCGAAAAGGTCAATGAGGCTGGGGAAGGCGTCGCGGAAAAAACCCGAAACGCGCAAGGTGACATCGACCCGGGGCCGGCCCAATACCGATACCGGCATGATTTCAAACCCGGTGACGCGCCTGGACGCCGTGTCCCACTGCGGTTTGACCCCCATCAGCGCCAAGCCTTGGGCGATGTCGTCGCCGCCGGTGCGCATGTTGGACGTGCCCCAGGCACTGAGTGCAATGGCTCGGGGCCAGTCGCCATGGTCTTTTTTGTGGCGTTCCAACAACAGCCCCGCCGACTGCCAGCCCAATTGCCACGCCGCCGGTGTCGGCACGGTGCGGGTATCGATGGAATAGAAGTTTTTGCCCGTCGGCAGCACGTCGGGCCGCCCTCGGGTCGGAGCGCCGGACGGGCCGGGTTCGACGAACGAGCCGGAAAACCCGGTCAACAGGCCTTGGATTTCCGCCGGGCCTGAGGCTTCGACCGCCGGGCGCAACGTTTTCTCGACAAACCGAAGCACCGCCTGGGTCGCCGTCCATTCGGGGGCGCAGGCGATGTCACCCGACACCAACCCGGACGCCAGCGCTTCCAGCCGTTCGACCGTGTCGCCGAGGCTGCGCCAGGGGGAGTCTGCGACCAAGGCTTCAAGCGCCGCCGGCCTCGGCCCGTCCCAGGCATCGGCCATGTCGCAATCGAGGGGGTCGAAGTCCAAACCGAAATCACCGGCCATGGCGCGCAGCAGCGATAGGCCCCCGCCTTTATTGTCGCCCTCGTCATCGGCGCCGACACGGGTAATGCGCACCAGCGCCACCAGCAAATCGGTCAGAAGCCTGCCTTCGGGGGCGGCGCCGAAAACGTGCAGGCCGTCGCGGATCTGCATTTCCTTAAGCTCGCACAGGTAATTGTCGAGCTTGTTCAGCGATTGCGTCTCGGTCTCGCCGTCCTTGATGCCGACATCTTTATCGAGCCCGGTCAGGTGGCAGAGCTCCATGATGTCGTGCTTCAGCACCACAAGCCGCCTCGGGTCGACGTCGACGGCTTCGTAATATTCATCGACCAGTTGTTCCAGGTTACGCAGCGGCCCGTAGCTTTCGGCCCGGGTCAGCGGCGGCGAAAGCTGATCGACGATGACGGCGCCTGTGCGCCGCTTGGCTTGCGTGCCTTCGCCGGGGTCGTTGACGATGAAGGGATAGATGTTGGGCAGGGGGCCTAAGGCCGCTTCCGGGTAACACGCGTTCGATAATGCCAAGGCCTTGCCCGGCAGCCATTCCAGGTTGCCGTGCTTGCCCATGTGACAGACCGCATCGGCGGCAAACTCTTTGCGGAGCCAGGCGTAAAAAGCGAGGTAGTTGTGCGGCGGCACCAGGTCCGGGTCGTGGTAGCTTTCCTTGGGATCAATGTTATAGCCGCGCGCCGGCTGCAAACAGACGGCGACATTGCCCAAACGAAAAGCCGAAATCGCAAAGCGTCCGCAATCGACGTCGCCGGGCATAAAGAACGGATCTTCTTCGGGGTTGCCCCAGCGCTCAGAGACCGCGTCCTGCACCGATTGCGGCAGGGAACCTAAGTGCATCTGATAATCGGCCATCGACAGGGTTTCGACGACAGCGCGGTTTTTAAGCGCCTTGAAATCGTTGGTCGGCCCGGCCATCAGGCGCTTAATCAAGGCGTCGCCGCCTTCGGGGATATCGCTGACCCCATAACCGGCGTCCTGCAACGCCCGCAAAACGCTGACCGTGGCCGCAGGCGTATCCAGCCCGACGCCGTTGCCGATGCGCCCGTCGCGGTTGGGGTAATTTGCCAACACCAGGGCGACGCGGCGGTCCTTAGGTTCTTTCAGCCGAAGCCGGGCCCAGTTGGCGGCCAATTCAGAAACAAATGAAATGCGATCGGCGACCGGTTCGTACTCAACGATGTCGGTTTGGGTCAGCGGATCGCGGCGCGTTAGCCCCTTAAAAGAAACCGCGCGCGACAGCACCCGGCCATCAACCTCGGGCAGCGCCACGTTCATGGCGATATCGCGCGGCGATAGCCCCCGGGTTGCGTGATGCCAGTCGTGTTCATTGCCGCCGGAAAAAACCACCTGCAGAATCACCGGCCCCGGTTTGTCTTTTTCGGCGCAGACATCGAACGGCGTCGGCGTGCGCGCCCGGCCCGGCGCCGAGACGGCGAACCCGGTGGCGTTGAGGATGATGTCCGGCACAGCGTCGATCAGCACGTCTTCCAAAATCGCACTCGCCACCTGGTCTTTGAGGCTGGCAACGAAAACCGGCAGCGCGTTGAGCCCGGCCAAGGCCAGCCCATCGATCAGCGCGTCGATGACTTTCAAATTCCCGGCCTGGAAAAGCGCCCGGTAGAACACCACCGCCGCGACCGGTTGGTCTTTTTTCCATTGGCCGCGGATGGCGCCGAGGTCGGGATCATTCAGCCCCGGCCAGTAAAGCCCGCCTTTGACCAGGGGCCTAGGCTCGCGCCATTCGGCGTCGTGGTTGATGAGGCTGGCGGCGAAATTGAGGAACTGAACCACGTTTTCCGGGCCGCCGTGAACGGCGTACTGCCAAAGCCGATTCTGGGCTTCGCCCGAGACCGTCGACAGCGCCCCTAATTCCGGGTCCGGCTGGTCGTCGCCGGGCAGAAACGCCACCGGGATGCCCTTGTCCCGGCAAACTCGGGTGACGACATCGGCGCCATAGGTCCAATAACCGCGCCCGCCCAAAAGCCGGACGATCACCAGCTTGGCATTGGCGACGATGTCGTCGGCGTAATGTTCGACGGAATGATCGTGGCCCAGGTGCAGCAGGCTGGCGAGCCGAAGAGAAGGAAAAGTCTTTTCGTCGAGCTTCGCCCGCGCGGCGGCGAGGGCCGCCAATTCGGTATCGGCCGCCGACAGAACGATAATATCGCCCGGTGTTTGGCCTAAATCGACGGCGTGGGACCCATCGTCGATCCCGCCCGGTTGGACTGCAAGCAAATGCATGGACTTCTGGCCTTTATTCTTCTTGCTTCAATACTTGCGGAAGACCGGCGCTAACCAGAATCACCCGCCCCGCCACCGCGGCGACGGCCTGGTTCATGAACCCGGCATTGTCCATATAGGCGCGCGCCAACGCATTGTCAGGCACAATCCCCTGCCCCACTTCGTTTGATACAAAAACCACCGGCCCCGGCAGCGAGCTTAAGGAAGCCACCAGCGACCGGATTTCGCTCGCGGCATCCAAACCCGCCCCCATAACGTTGGACAGCCAAAGGGTCAGGCAGTCCACCAACACCGGCTTTTGGCGGGTCGAATGAGCGTTGAGTGCGCCGCAGATATCCAGCGGTTCCTCGACGGTTTCCCAGCCCGGCCCGCGGCGTTTTTGGTGTTCCTCGATACGCGCCGCCATCTCGGCGTCTTTGGCCTCGGCGGTCGCCAGATAAATTCTTTCGACGCGGCGTTCCACCAGACTTTCGGCGTAAAGGCTTTTGCCGGACCGGGCGCCGCCTAATACCAAGGTCACAGGCGCAAGTTTTTGAAATTCCACCATGGCGCTTAGCCTTTATGAACCGACTGGTTGACGCCGCACACCCGCCAGACGCCGCCGGCACCGCGCAGAAGCCCGTCTTTGACGTGCTCCAAGACACTGATGGATAAATTGTCGATCTTCAGCGCCATACCCTGTTTCGGCTCGAGGCTGAGCGCGACGGACAAGGCGGCGCGAATGGTGCCGCCATGAGCAACAGCGACGATGTCGCGGCCTTGGTGCTCGAGAGTCAGCCGCCCGATAACGTCAGCAGTGCGCTGGATCAGGTCGGCAAAACTTTCGCCGCCGGGCGGGCGCAAACGGGTCGGGTTGGCCCAAAAAACCCCGTAGGCTTCCCCGTCTTGTTCGCGCATCTGGTCCCAGGAAAGCCCCTGCCAATCACCGAAATTCTGTTCGCCCAAGTCTTTTTCTATAGCCGCCTCACCGAAGGGCAATCCCGCGTCAGAGATGGCGTCGGCGGTATCCCGAGCCCGGGACAAATGGCTGGTGACCCAGACGGCGTCTTTAGGAAGCGCAGCAGCCAAGGCCTTGAAATGGGCGGTGTCCGTTACGTCGCATTCGACGTCGTTGGACCCGTAGATCACCCCTTTGCAGCCAAGAACCGGCGCATGGCGCACCCACCACCATCGTGTCGGCCCATTCATAGACTCGTTCATAAGGACGCCGCCGCGGCAACCAGAACGGCGATTTCCGCCATCTGCTGCTGGGCGCCCAGGACATCGCCGGTGACGCCGCCGATTTGGCGCTCGGCCAGCCAGCCGACGGCGGCAACGGCGGCGACAGAAAACACCAAAGCCAGCACGCCACCCCAAAATCCCAAACACAAGAAAGCCAACAGCACGCCCAAGACCAGCGCCGTCACCCAGCCTTCGTCGTCGGGAACACCGGCCTTGGCGGCCAGGCCCGATTTCCGGGCCGGGTCCAAGAAACCCATGACCGCCGGCAACAGGGCGCGTGACAGAGCGCCCGCCGCGATCAGAGCGACGGCGGCCATGCCGGGGCCAGGCAATCCGCCTAAGATGGCGGCGCGGATACCAACGGAAAAGACCAGTGCCAGCACCCCGAAAGCGCCGATCCGGGAATCCTTCATAATCTTCAGTTTTTCGGTCTTGGTCGCACCGCCGCCGAAGCCGTCCGCTAGGTCGGCGAGGCCGTCTTCATGCAGCGCCCCGGTAACCAGCGCCGCCGCCGCCAAGCCGATAAAGGCGTAGGCCAGCGGATGTAGGTTGAACTTGGCAGCGATCATCAAAGCAAGCCCGGCGATAATGCCGACAAGGCAGCCGATCAGGGGAAAGGCTTTGGCGGCGGCGAACAGCGCGCCTTTCTTTTCCCCGCCTTTGACGGCTGGAAACGGCAAGCGCGTCAGGAAAGCGCCGACGACGCAGCAGCACGCCCACCAGCCTGAAAACTGGGGATTTAAGAATTTCCTGATGTCGTCCCACTTATCGTCCAATTGGGGAATAGCCATCGTTTTCACCGCTTTCGATATTGACCAGAGCGCGGAAGTATATTTTCGGTTATAGGTAAAGGCCACCGCAAAGCTTATCACTGGAAACAGGCCCTGCCCGCCGATGCCGCAGCCACCGACCATCCGCTCCCTGGAAGATATCGCTAACGCCCTTGCCGCCTTGCCCGAAGGCGACGAAAAAGCCTTTAAGGCGGCGGGCGAGCGCGAGCCGAAATTGACCAAACCGCCAGGCGCGCTTGGCCGCCTGGAAGGTTTGAGCGCCTGGCTCTGCCGCTGGCAGGGACGCCATCCGCCGAGCCTCGGCTCGGCCTTAGTCCAGGTCTTCGCCGGCAATCACGGCGTCACCGAGAAAGGCGTTTCCGCTTATCCCGCCGACGTAACCGCCCAAATGGTCGCCAACTTCGAGACCGGCGGCGCCGCCATCAACCAGCTCTGCAATGCCTTCGGCGTCGCGTTCTCTATAGACGCCCTGGCGCTCGACCGGCCGACCCTGGATTTCACCGAAAACCCCGCCATGAATGAAGAAGAATGCGTCGACGCCTTCGTCTTCGGCATGGGCGCGGTCAAGGACGGCACCGATGTGCTGTGCCTGGGCGAAATGGGCATCGGCAACACGACGTCCGCCGCCGCCCTGGCCATGGCGCTTTTCGGCGGCAAAGCGTCGGACTGGACCGGCCAAGGTACCGGCGTCAGCGGCGATGCCTTGGCCCGAAAAACCGACATTGTCGCCGAGGCCGTACAATTTCACAGGGACGCGGTTGCCGACCCCTTGCAGGCGCTGCGCTGTCTCGGCGGGCGTGAGCTGGCGGCGGTTGCCGGCGCCGTTCTGGCGGCAAGGTTCAGGCAAGTGCCGGTGGTGTTGGACGGTTACGTGGCGACGGCGGCCGCCGCCGTGCTGGAGGCCGCGCAAAACGGCGCGCTCGACCATTGCCAGGCCGGTCACGTTTCGGCGGAACCGGGCCATCGGCGCCTGTTGGATAAAATCGGCAAACAGCCGATCCTGGACTTGGACATGCGGCTCGGCGAAGCCACCGGCGCGGTGCTGGCGGTGCAAGTCTTAAAAGGGGCGGTGGCGTGCCACACCGGCATGGCGACCTTTGACGAGGCCGCCGTCAGCAACAAATCCAAATAAGCGGACTCAATCGCCCCCTAATCATCCGCGTACGATCCCTCGCCGAAAGCCGCGTCGTCGGCGTCGCGGTCGATGCGTTGCTTCAGGCGCAGCAGTTCGCGGCGCTTGCCGTCGTCGGCGATCAGGCCTTCGACATAACGGCCCTGAAACATGTTGATGCCCATGGAACGGCCGAAGTCGATGGCTTCGCGGTTATCACAGCGGCACATGATCAGCCGGTCGGGTCCGCCGCGCTTGACGATGCTGCGGATTTTGGCATGCAGATCGTCGCCGCCATCGACCAGATCGGGATGCCAGATGACCTTCGCCAGATCGGCGCCGAGACTTTCGCGATCGATGATTTCGATGGTTTCCACCGTCAACCCGTCGAGAAGGACCTTGTAGCCCTTTTCCTGGACGAATTCGCGGGCGAAGACATAGGCGCTGAGGTCGCAAAAGATGTCTTCCTTTTGCAGCTCGATGATCATGGCGCCGCGCCGCCCGGCGGTAATGTTGTCATCGAAGCTCTGGAATTCCGGTGACAGGATCGTGGCAACGTTGACGTTGAAACTGATGTCGCCGGAAAGGGAAATGCCGTCGGTCTTGGTCAACATCGACAACATGCGCATATCCAGCGTCGTCGTCAGATGCTGGAACAGCCACCGGTTGGCCACCAGATTGACGTCCGGCAGCATGGTTTCCCGCAAATCCTTGATCGAGATAAACAGCTCCGAAAAAATTTGTTCGGGCACCATTTCATCATCGACCCGGCAGATGAACTGCCGGCGCACCAGGTTCGACAGATCGGCCCTGCTCAGCGCCGTTTCGACCCGGGCCAAGACGCGCGGCGTCAACGGTTCGCCCTGTTCCTGCTTGGCCTTCAAGGCGGAGCGGGCATCCATGCGGTTGCGGACTTCGGCGTGGCGTTTTTTTTCGGCCTGGGCTAGGCCCTGGACGGTGCTGAGAATGACGTCGTAATCCTGCTCGGCATCGAACCAGGTGGAGAACTTTTGCTCGGACGTATCCTCATCGACGATCAGCGGATCACCGTCGAAAAGATAACGGATCTGTTGGACGATTGTTTCGACCTGCGGGTGGGCGGTGTCTTTGTAGGCAATGAACATGTCGGCGTTCTTGATGATAAAGACCTGGGCGTCCATGGACTGGACCAGCTGTTCGAAATTGGCGGCGGCGGTGCGGATGTGCTGTTCGCGCCTGTTGCCGGGCCTGAGCAGGGACAGATGCAGGTGCACGACCTTGCGGCCCTCCCTTTTATTTTCAAGGCGGCGCATGTAATCCAGAAGCAGATTTTCCTGGCTCGGCAGTTGTTTTTCGGGGGATGTCGCCATTTCTCTAAGCCTTTGGTGCCGGTTTCAGGGGCGGCGGCGGCGCGGCGGGTGCCGGGGCTTGTGCCGGGATGGGCGCAGCTTGTTGAACCGGTTGCGCCGGGGCCGCAGCAGGAGCCGCAACGGGTGCCGGTTGCGCGGGCCGGGGCTGGGCCGGGGCCGGGGCTGGCGCCGGAGCCGCAGCGGGCGCCGGTTGCGCGGGCCGGGGTTGGGCCGGGGCCGGGGCTGGCGCCGGAGCCGCTGCGGGCGCCGGTTGAGCTGGCGGCGGGGCGGGCGCTTGCGCCTTCGCCTTTTGCGCCCGCGCCATTTCCATCCTGGCGTCGGCCAATTTCGCCATCAGGTCGTCGACGAAATAACCCTGGAAGCGGCTGATGCCGAGCCCGACCCCCCATTTGACCGCTTCTTCGGTGTCGACCCGGGCCAAGATCACGCTGTCCTTGCCGGTCGACGAAATGACGTCGCGCATTTGGGTAAGGCGACTTTCTTCGGTATCGCCTTCGAATTCCGGACCCCAGTTGATCTTGATGAAATCAGATTTCAACAACCCGGGTTCGATAAACTGCAACGACAGCGGGCTAAGCCCATCGACGACGACCTTATAGCCCCGTTCCTGAAGCGAATCGCGGGCATAGCCGTATGTGTTCATATCGGCGAAAATATCCAACACCTGCATTTCCACAACCACCTTGGAAGCGCCTTTGCCGACGGCCTTGTGGAAATTCTGGAAATCCCGAGACAGCACGGTGCCGATATTGAGGTTGAGGCTGACCGGGTGGGACATGCCTGCGATGTCCCGGTTGCCGAGCACCGCCAGGACGCGCCTGTCCAATGTCTCGGTCAGATATTGGAACAGCCAGGGGGATGCGAACAAATTAACCTTGGGCGCGATACGTTTTTTAAGATCGGCCATGGAAACAAAATGTTCCTTGAACACGATCCCGCCCGGCCCGCCCGGCCCCATCAACATGCAAGTCTGTTCCTTGATCAGGTCGGCGACCCGCGTGCCCTGAAGTTTCTGGTTAATGGCGACAAGGTTCTGGGCGCCCAAGGGCTCACCCACATCCTGTTCTACCTTGGCCTTTTCCTCGACCCGTTTAATCCGGTTGCGTTGTGATTCGATCGCCAGCTCATTGGCCGTGCCGACGAATGTCGAATAATCCTCGGGTTGCGAGAGGTCGTACCAGGTCGAAAAGGCGTCCTCGAAGTCGTTATCCTCGGCGGTCAGCAGGGGGTCCTCGTTGAACAGCGCGCGGACCTTATCAACGGCAGAGTCGGTATCATCGATGGGCACGTTGCGGCAGATCAGCACAATATCGTCGTTGTGCATGGGAAAGACCGTCGCTTCAAAGCCTTCGACCAGGGGATCGAAATTGCGCGCCGCAATTTTCAGGAATTGCGGCTGGCGGTTGGAGGCTTTCAGCTTGGACAGATATATGTGAACCGCGTAAACGCCCGTCGGGTTCGCTTCAATCCGCTTCAGGCGGTTGAGAAGCAAGCCTTCCTCGCTTGTTTCCGGTTCGCGGAATCCGCCGCTCGTTTGACCGTATTCGGCCATAATCCATCCTGTCGTTGCAGCCCCGAACGGCGTTTCGGTGGCTCGTTTTGGGTGGGTACCCCTTAAAGTGCGCGCGTGCTTAGCTCAAGTTTCTCTCAGCCTGGCGGAAACACTAGGGGTTAACCATTAAAAACAGCTTACCGCCATTGTCCCGGGCATTGTCCCGGGCATTGTCCCGGGCACCACCTCAGGCCATCATATAACCAGAGATGACACCCATAAACCAGAAAACCGGCCCAAAAGGCCTCAGGGAAGACGGCGGCGATTGCCTGCCGGGCGGGCCCCGGACGCCCAAGAATTGCCGCATCTACGCCATCGGCGACATTCACGGGCGTCCCGATCTTTTGCGCCGCCTACACAAGCGGATTATAGACGACGCCGGGGATTCCAGCGACGCAGGAGTCGGGCGCAAGGTCTGCGTTTACTTGGGCGATTACGTGGACCGGGGGCCTGATAGTTTCGGCGTCATCGACATGCTGGTGAACGATCCTTTGCAAGGCTTCGAAAATGTCTTTCTCAAAGGCAACCACGAGGACATTATGCTCACCTTCCTCGAAGACGCCTCCGATGCCGCCCAGTGGATACTCAACGGCGGGATCGAAACCTTGGATAGTTACGGCATCGGGTGGTCGGACCTTCGCCCAAAAATCGGGAATATGGATGTTATCCGTCAAGCGTTCGTGGATGCCCTGCCTGAAAGCCATCGGAATTTTTTGTCCGCACTCGGGCTCCACCACCAGGAGGGCGACTACCTTTTCGTTCACGCCGGCGTCCGCCCCGGCCGGGCCTTGGAAGAACAAAGCGCCCAGGACCTGATGTGGATCCGCGAGGACTTTTTGGATTGGGACGGGGATTGGCGAGGGCTTTTGGGTCATTTTGTTGTTCACGGGCATTCGGCTGGCCCCGTGCCCGACATCCGCAAAAACCGCGTCGGCCTCGACACCGGCGCCTGGCGCACCAATCGGCTGACGGCGCTGGTGCTGGACGGCGCAAGCGTTAGGTTCTTGCAGACCTGAAATCGGACTCTCGAGACCTTTCCGCTTGGTTGGCGCCCGCTGCCCTGTTAGGTTTTGCGCGGTTTTTCATGAGGTCCGGCCATGCCAGTCAGAAAAAAGGTTCTCGTTACCGGGGGCGCCGGGTTTGTCGGGTCGCACCTGTGCGACCGCCTAATCGAAGGCGGCAATGATGTGCTCTGCGTCGATAATTTTTTCACCGGCACGCGCGACAATATCTTAAAGCTCCTGGACAACCCGCATTTCGAGTTGATGCGCCATGACGTGACGTTTTCTCTCTATGTCGAGGTCGACGAGATCTACAACCTGGCGTGTCCGGCATCGCCCATTCATTACCAATACGACCCCGTGCAGACGACCAAGACATCCGTGCACGGCGCCATCAATATGCTGGGGCTGGCGAAAAGAACGAACGCCAAGATATTGCAAGCATCGACCAGCGAGGTTTACGGCGACCCGGAAGTGCATCCGCAGACCGAGGACTACCTGGGCAACGTTAACGCCATTGGGCTGCGCGGATGTTACGACGAGGGCAAGCGCTGCGCCGAGACTTTGTTCTTCGATTACCACCGCCAGCACAAAACCAACATCCGGGTGGCGCGCATCTTCAACACCTATGGGCCGCGCATGCACCCGGACGACGGGCGCGTGGTTTCCAACTTCATCGTCCAGGCGCTAAAGGGCGAACCCATTACGATTTACGGCGACGGCAGCCAGACCCGGTCGTTCTGTTTCGTGTCCGATTTGGTGGACGGCTTGATCAGGCTGATGGACGCGCCCGATGAAGTGACCGGACCGGTGAACCTGGGCAATCCCAATGAGATGACCATCCGCGAGTTGGCCCAAAAGGTCATCGCCCTGACCGGGGCGAAATCGAAACTGGTCGAAAAGCCGCTGCCCGGCGACGACCCGACGCAGCGCTGTCCCGACATCGGCTTGGCAAAATCGAAGCTCGGCTGGGCGCCGACGGTCGGCTTGGATGACGGCCTTGAAAAAACCATCGCCTATTTCAAGGGCGTGCTGTGACGGTGCTTCTTTGCCAAAGGCCGGCAAAACAGGGTACATAAAGCCCATGGACTTAAACGCTTTTTACGATTCCGAATTCGACGAGCACAAGGCCGTCATTGACGCCAGCCGGGACGTGCTGATGGAGCCGTTCTCGCACCTGATCGGCGTTTGCGCCGACGCCGTTCGCGGCGGCAACAAATTGGTGCTGTTCGGCAACGGCGGCAGCGCCGGGGACTGCCAGCACATCGCCACCGAATTGGCGGTGCGTTACATCACCGACCGCGCGCCCATCGCCGCCATCGCCCTGACCACCGATTCGTCGATGCTGACCGCCATCGCCAACGACTGGAGCTTCGATGAGCTGTTCGCGCGCCAGATCGAAGCCTTGTGCACCAAAGGCGACGTCGCTATCGCCATTTCAACGTCCGGCAAAAGCGAAAACATCATCCGCGGCCTGACCCAAGCCAAGAAAATGGGCGTCGTGCCCGTGGGCTTCAGCGGCAAGGGTGGCGGGCGCATGGTCGGGCTTTGTGATCCTCTGTTGCTGGTGCCGTCCGACATCACGGCGCGCATCCAGGAAATGCACATCACCCTCGGCCACATGCTGTGTGGCGCCCTGGAACAGGAGCTTGGCCTGATATGACCAAACGCACCCAATTGGCGGCGCTGGTGCCGGGCTTAAGCAAGGCCAAGGTGCTTTGCGTCGGCGACGTTATGTTGGATCATTTCCGTTACGGAACGGTCGATAGAATCTCCCCGGAAGCGCCGATCCCAGTGCTCAAGGTAGAGCGCGAGGAAGCCATGCTGGGCGGCGTCGGCAATGTCGTGCGTAACTTGTCGGCACTCGGCGCGCAAACTCGTTTCGTTACCGTTACGGGCGAGGATAATGCCGGCAAAACCATCGCCCGCCAAATCAAGGAACTGGGCTTGGCCGACAAACCAATCATCGATGAAAACCGCCAAACATCGACCAAGACCCGCTATATCGCCGGTGTTCAGCAGGTGCTGCGCGCCGACCAGGAAACCGCCCACCCCCTCGATGCGAAGATCGAAGCGAAACTGGTGCGTGCTGCCTCCGCCGCCATGCGGGGCTGCAAGGTGGTGGTGCTGTCCGATTACGGCAAGGGTGTGCTGGCCGGCGGTATCGCGCAAAAGATCATCAAGGCGGCGCGGCGCGCGAAAAAAGCCGTCATCGTCGATCCCAAGGGCTCGGATTTCGCGCCCTATGCCGGTGCCGACGTGATCACCCCCAACTTAAGCGAACTTGGACTGGCGACGGCGAAGCCCATCGCAACCGACGCAGACGTCGTCGCCGCCGCGAAACGCCTGATTAAGAAGCACCGCTTCGGCGCCGTCTTGGTAACGCGCAGCGCCGACGGCATGACCGTGGTCCCGAAGTCCGGCCGCGCCGTTCACTTGGCCGCCGAATCACAAGAAGTGTTCGACGTATCCGGGGCCGGCGACACCGTCGCCGCTGCGATCGCGGCGGCACTCGCTTGCGGCGCGACGCTGGCCGAAGCCGCGGCCCTCGCCAACGTCGCCGCCGGCATCGTCGTCGGCAAGGTCGGCACGGC
>JABMOY010000245.1 GCA_013203955.1 Rhodospirillales bacterium
GTCCAGATCGGCGACCTCAGCGTTGGCAACGACCGCCCGCTGACCCTGATCGCCGGGCCCTGCGCGATGGAGGGACGAGAACTGGCGATGGAGACCGCCGGCGAGCTCAAGCGCATGACCGACGCGCTCGGCATCGGCCTGATCTACAAATCCTCCTTCGACAAGGCCAACCGCACCAGTTCGTCGAGTGAACGCGGCATCGGCCTTGAAAAAGCACTGCCGATCTTCGCCGAGGTCAAGGACACCTTTGGCTGCCCGGTGCTGACGGACGTGCATACGGCCGAGGACTGCGCGGCGGTCGCCGATGTCATCGATGTGCTGCAAATTCCCGCCTTCCTCTGCCGCCAGACCGATCTGTTGCTCGCCGCTGCGGCGACGGGCCGGGCGGTCAATATCAAGAAGGGCCAGTTCCTCGCGCCCTGGGACATGAAGAACGTCGCCGCCAAGGTGACGGCGGCGGGCAACAACAATGTCCTGCTGACCGAACGCGGCGCCAGCTTCGGCTACAACACGTTGGTCTCAGACATGCGATCCTTGCCGATCCTCGCCGAAACCGGCCACCCGGTGGTCTTCGACGCCACCCATTCGGTGCAGCAGCCGGGCGGGCAGGGCGAGACCTCGGGCGGCGAGCGCAAATTCGTCCCCGTGCTGGCGCGCGCCGCCATCGCAATTGGCGTCGCCGCCGTGTTCATGGAAACCCACCCCGATCCCGACAGCGCCCCCTCGGACGGCCCCAACATGGTGCCGCTCGCTGAGATGGAAGCGCTGTTGTCACGTTTGATGGAATTCGACCGCCTCGCGAAGGCCTAACTTAACTTACCGGAGACACCACAAGATGACCGCCATCATCGATATTCACGGCCGTGAAATTCTCGACAGCCGGGGCAATCCCACCGTCGAAGTCGACGTCATTCTTGAAACCGGCGCGATGGGCCGGGCCGGGGTGCCCTCGGGCGCATCGACCGGCCAGTTCGAAGCGCACGAGTTGCGCGACGGCGGCGCACGTTACGGCGGCAAGGGCGTACAAAAGGCCATCGATGCGGTCAACGGCGAAATCTTCGATGCGCTGTCGGGCATGGACGCCGAAGACCAATTTTTGATCGACAAGACGATGATCGAATTGGATGGCACCGCCAATAAAGAAAGGCTGGGCGCCAACGCCATCCTGGGCGTATCGCTGGCCTGCGCCCATGCCGCCGCCGACGATGCCGAACAGCCGCTTTACCGGTTTATCGGCGGCGCCCACGCGCATCTGTTGCCGGTGCCGATGATGAATATCATCAACGGCGGCGCCCATGCCGACAACCCGATCGACATCCAGGAATTCATGATCATGCCGGTCGGCGCCGATACCCTGGCCGAGGCCGTGCGCTGCGGCGCCGAGATATTCCAGGCGCTGAAAAAAGCCCTGTCGGACGCCGGCCACGGGACCAATGTCGGCGACGAAGGCGGCTTCGCACCAAGTCTTAAGAGTGCCACGGAAGCCCTTGATTTTATTTCTAAATCTATCGAGAAAGCCGGCTATAAACCGGGTGATGACGTGGTCATGGCATTGGACTCCGCATCCAGCGAATTCTTCAAGAAGGGCAAGTACGAACTGGCCGGCGAAGGCAAGTCCTTGGACGCCGCCGGTATGGTCAAATATTACGAAGACCTGTGTTCGAAATTCCCGATCCGCTCCATCGAAGACGGCATGGACGAGGACGACTGGGACGGATGGAAGGCGCTGACCGACGCCATCGGCGACAAGGTGCAATTGGTCGGCGACGACCTGTTCGTCACCAACCCCAAACGGCTGGGTGACGGCATCGAAAAGGGCGTCGCCAATTCGATCCTGATCAAGGTCAACCAGATCGGCACGTTGACGGAAACGCTGGAAACCATCGAAATCGCCCACAAGGCCGGTTACACGACGGTGATTTCGCACCGCTCGGGCGAAACCGAAGAC
>JABMOY010000085.1 GCA_013203955.1 Rhodospirillales bacterium
ATCTTGATGCGGATCTGGTTGATGAAGATGATGGTGGTGTTGGACTTGGAGACCGAGCCGGTGAGTTTGCGCAGCGCCTGGCTCATCAGCCGGGCCTGTAGGCCGACGTGATGATCGCCCATTTCGCCTTCCAATTCGGCCCTGGGCACCAGGGCGGCCACCGAATCGATGACCAGCACGTCGACGGCGCCCGAACGGACCAGGGTATCGGCGATTTCCAGCGCCTGTTCGCCGGCGTCGGGTTGCGAAATCAGCAGGTCCTGGACATTAACGCCGAGTTTCTTGGCATACGAAGGATCAAGGGCGTGTTCGGCGTCGATGAAGGCGCAGGTGCCGCCGACTTTCTGGGCCTCGGCGACGGCGTGCAGGGCCAGCGTCGTCTTGCCGGAGCTTTCCGGGCCATAGATCTCGACGACGCGGCCACGCGGCAGGCCGCCGATGCCGAGCGCGATATCGAGATTGATGGAGCCGGTGGAGACGACTTCGGTGGCGACCACCTCGCGCTGGCCGAGACGCATGATCGAGCCCTTGCCGAAGGCGCGCTCGATCTGGATGACGGCGGCTTCCAGGGCTTTATTTTTGTTCACGTTATCTTTCTCGTTTTCAACGACGTGTAATTTTGCTTCCGACATGATCTCCCTCTCACTTATTTCATATGTTCGTCTGTGGCACAACGAAGGTTAAAAGAATGCGATATCCGCTAATGTACCTATTTTGTTCTCATGCGCAAGCGTTTTTTATAATGCGTTGAAATAGAAAGATAATTTTAGTCGTATTCGCGGAATGTTCCAGGAGTTTTTGGCGCCACCCCCCCTACCCCGCCATCACGTCCTTGACCATGGACGCCGGTAAGATCAGCATCGCACCTTCGCCGGAAGCGGCCTCTTTCGAGAAATTGAAAAAAAACCCTACAACCAGTAAGGTGCAAAGCAATAGGAAGCCCAAAACGGGCTCTAAAGCTCTGGGAGCTTTATATGGCAGGGAGAAGGTTTGGGGGCAAAGTTGCCTCGAGACGCACGGTTCTTAGTGGAATCGCGGGTAGCGCGATTGCCGGATGGTCGGGTGTGGCTTGGCCGCAACCGAAGGCCGTTACGTTCGGTCTGACTCCGGTATTCCTTGATTCGGACATCAAGCTTCTCGCCGCCCTCAAAGGATATCTCGAAAAACGGTTGGACCGGCGCGTCACGCTCGTCAAAAAGCGAACCTATCAAGAGATCACGCTGATGCTGCTGTCGGGGCAACTCGACGCCGCCTGGATTTGCGGTTTCCCATTCGTCCACTATCGCGATCAACTGTCTCTCATGGCCGTCCCTGTCTACAACGGAAAACCACTTTATCAATCATATCTGATCGTTAACGAAAAACAGGACGCCCGCGAGTTCTCAGACCTACGCGGACATTCACATGCTTTCTCGGACCCGGACAGCAATTCGGGTTTCCTGGTTACGCGGTCTCTGCTGGCGGGTCTGAATGAACGCCCGGAAACATTTTTTTCGAAAAGCTTCTTTACCTATGGCCATAGAAACGTCATCCGGGCCGTTTCTTCCGGTCTCGCTCAGAGCGGCAGCGTCGATGGTTATGTCTGGGATGTCATGAACACGACGGATCCAACCATGACGGCGCGAACACGGGTGATCCGGAAATCGGAATTTCTCGGTTTCCCCCCGGTCGCCTGTAATAAGGCGGTGCGGAATTCAAAAACCACGCAGGCAATCTCAGAAGCATTGATTTCCATGCCCGACGACAAACTTGGAAGGGAAGTTCTGGGCACCCTCCACCTGGACGGATTTCAAACGGGTTCGGCGACGCTATTTGATCGAATCGCCGAGCTATACGAGATCGTGAAGAAGCAGGCATGACACGATTTTGGCATCATTCGTTGGGTTGGCCGCTTCGGATCAGAGTTCCGCTTATTGTTGCGGCGCTCACGGTTGCGCTTTCGGCCGTCATATCGCAGATCGTTTTAACGCGGCTCAACGATAGCCAGGAATTGAGCCTTCGCCGACTTGCCGGCGCTTATCTTGATGGGGTCTCGACCGCCGTACAGCCTCATGTGATCCGCCGGGATATCTGGGAGACTTACGATGCGCTCGAACGCTCGAGCGAACTGTACGAAGGTCTCAACGCCCGGTCCGTGGTTGTTACCCTGGAGGACCAGACGGTGCTTGCGGCCTCCGACCCGGTTCGGTTCCCCATTTCGTCAATCGTGCCCTTAGCGATCACCAAGCAGTTCCCCGGTGATCAGGACTTGGTGATTGAAGAAGACGAGGGGCGCGGGTGGATGCGGCGTTCCCTTTCCCAAGACGACGTAATCATCGGGAATATCTACGCCGAATTCGACCTGAAACTCCTGATGTTGGAACGTTGGGAGGTTCTGAAAACGCTGATTTTCGTAAACAGCATATTCACCCTTATCTTCGCGATAGCAGGGTATCTGATCGTACGCCACATGGTTCAGCCCGTTTCGGTGCTCGGCCATCATATGGAGCGGCTCAAGGGTGGCAGTCTTGTCCGTATTCCTGACCAAGCGATCAAGCGCCAGGGAGCGGAGTTCGCTTCCTTGTTTCGCCGCTTCAATTCAATGGTAGACGCACTCAACGAACGCGAGGAGATGGCGCAACGATTGTCCGATGAAGAGAAACTCGCGCTGCTGGGCAAGTTGGCGTCGGGCATGGCCCATGAAGTCAACAACCCCCTGGGCGGCATGATGAACGCCGTCGATACGTTAAAAAAACATGGCGCCGATCCAAAAGTGCGCGAAATCTCGCTCGGCTTGATTGATCGGGGGCTGCGCGGAATACAGCATGTGGTGCGGGCCGCTCTCGTCACATATAGAGGAACCAAAGGGACGACGGATTCGGAGACCTTGTCGAAGAAGGATGTCGACGATCTAAAGTTCCTCGTGCAGCACGAAATTTTACGGCGTCAACTTCGTATCGAATGGCGCAACGAACTGCCCGATGATTTGACGGTAGACGGCGGCGCAATCCGCCAAGCCGTTTTGAATCTTCTCCTCAATGCGTGTGAGGCATCCCCGGTAGGAGCGGAAGTGCGGTTTAACGCGCGCGTCGAGAGCGGCTCGGTTTTCTTTTCCGTAGAAGACGATGGCCCAGGGTTGCCGCCGGCCATAGAAAAGCTGTTCGAGACCGCCAAACCCGACACGATCCAACCCATTGGAACAACGGGTCTCGGCACTTGGACGGCAGCCCGCTTGATTGCAAGGCTTGACGGTGAATTCATCGTCCGAACGGGACAAGGTTCCGGAACCTACCTTGAGTTCCGTGTCCCTATCGAAGAAATAGAGGTGCTGAATGCCGTTGCTTGAAAACACAGCAAGAACCCAGCCGATTCCGCAGCCGATTAAAATCGGCGTCCTGGAGGACGATCCGATTATGGGTGAATCCCTCGTTCAACGTCTCAGTTTGGAAGGCTACGAGCCGATCTGGTGGAAGACCGGAACGGAAGCCTTGGCGGCCCTTGGGAACGCAACGCCGGACATCATGATCTGCGACATCCGGCTTTCCGACATGAGTGGCGAAGACGTTTTTAATCAGGCTATGCTGCAACTCGAATCGACTCCCGTTCTGTTTATCACGGCTTTTGGCAATATCGAGCAAGCCGTTCGGCTGATGCGAAAGGGAGCGGACGAGTACATCACAAAGCCCTTCGAGATGGGGGACTTCCTTAGCCGGATTGAATCGTTGTCATCCCGCCAGGAAATTTCGCCGGTCGGCATTTACAATACCTTGGGGGTCTCGGACTGTATGCGTGAAATTGAAGACACGCTGCGACGGATAGCGGACGTCGAGAGCAATGTCATGTTGACCGGCGAGAGCGGGTCGGGAAAGGAAGTCGCCGCCAGATTCCTGCATGAAGTCTCCGGACGCGCCCAGGAACCCTTTATTTCGGTGAATTGCGCCGCCATCCCGTCCGAACTCATGGAAAGCGAGTTGTTCGGTCACGAGCGCGGATCGTTCACAGGGGCGCACGGGCGTCATCTCGGTTATGCGGAAAGGGTCGGCGATGGGACATTATTTCTCGACGAGATTGGGGATCTGCCACTTCATCTGCAGGGGAAGCTTCTGCATCTAATCCAAGAGCGCAAATTCACCCGCGTCGGCGGCGAAAAACAAATCGATTTCCAGGCTCGCATTGTCTCCGCCACCAACCGGGACCTTCATGAGGCGGTTGCAAAACGTAGGTTCAGAGACGACTTGTTCTACCGGATCAACGTCATTCCGGTAACCGTTCCACCGCTTCGAGATCGGTCTGACGATGTTCTGCCGCTTGTGCGCGGTTACATCACCCATTTCGCCGAGCAGTTCGGACGCGATGTCGGAACTTTGTCCGAAGCCGCCGAGGAAGCGGTCCTCGCCTATGATTGGCCAGGGAATGTTAGGGAGCTCTGCAATCGGATCGAGCGCGCCGTGGCGCTCGCCGATGGGCCTTGCTTGCGAGCCCATAACCTATTCCCCGACACGGATCATACCGAGGCGGAAGGTGAAATTCCGACGTTACAACAGGTTCGAGAAGCCAGCGAAAGACGCCATATCCGACGGATTTTAGACCGTACCGATGGCAATGCGAGCGCCGCCGCCAATTTTCTTGGGATATCGCGAACCACACTCTGGGAAAAGATGAAAAAGCTCGGAATCTGAACCCGAGCACGCCTGCCTTTTTTCGGAAATCCGAACAGTTACGATCTCCACTTCTGCAAATCCGAACGGACACATCATCATGTTGTGCTCTTTCCCTCTATTCCCCCGTCATTTTCCAATGGCACGTTAATTGCGAGTCGAGACATTAATAATAAAAGATCAAACGCAATTTAACAGGGAGATCGTCATGAAGAAGTGCCCTAAGCGCGTCGACCTTGGTCGGCGTCAATTCTTGCGCGGGACCGGCGTCGCAGCGGCAGGTGTCGCCGCCGCCACGGTTGTTCCCACGGGATCAGCCCAAGCAGCGGGGGACCGCGCCAATTATCCATCAACCCGTTTAGCCAACATCAAAGACCTGAAGGCGAATAAGCCGATGGACATCTCATACCCGGATGACGACTCGCCGGGTGTGTTGATCAAGCTTGGCTCTCGTGTAGACGGCGGCGCCGGACCGGATGGGGACGTCGTTGCCTATTCCATAATGTGCCCGCACAAGGGTTACACGCTCGAATACGATGCCTCCGACAAGACGCTCAATTGCCCAGGCCATTATTCTCGCTTCGACTGCGAGATGGAGGGCCAGCAGGTCTTCGGTCACTCAAACCAGAGCCTTCCGATGTTTTCACTCCGCGTTGACAGCAAGGGTGACATTCATGCCGAAGGCGTTGACGAGCTCATCTACGGGCGCGTTGCCAACATTAGAGCTTAGGGGAGGACGACATGACATATAAAAGAGGAACCCAACGGCTTCCCATTCCACCGAAGGATGCCAAGGTCCAAAACGTCACCTGCGATTTCTGCATCGTCGGCTGTGGCTACAAGGCTTATTCCTGGCCGATCGGCAAGGAAGGCGACACCAAGGCAAGCAAAAACGCCTTTGGGGTCGACCTGAACGAACAGGCGGGCCCGGATGCGGCTTCTTGGTATAACCCGGCCATGTACAACATCGTTCAACAGAACGGTGACCCCGTCAATTTGATCATCAAGCCGGACAAGGAATGCGTCGTTAACGGCGGCCTCAATTCCACTCGTGGCGGTCGCATGGGCGAAACCCGGTATTCGGAACAGACCGGCACCATGAGCGACCGCCTGACCCATCCGATGATTTGGCGCTACTCGCAACTGATGCCGGCGTCATGGGACGACGCCTTGTCGCTCGTCGCCGACGTAACACGCCGCGTCGTCGAGGAGTGGGGTGAGGACGGATTGATCGTCTCGGCCTTCGATCACGGCGGCGCCGCCGGCGGGTATGAGAACACCTGGGGTACGGGCAAGCTCTACTTCGAGTCGATGAAGGTCAAAAATATCCGCATCCACAATCGTCCGGCTTATAACTCCGAGGTCCACGCCACCCGCGACATGGGCATGGGGGAACTGAACAACTGCTACGAGGATGCCCAACTCGCCGATACCATCTTCTGCCTCGGCGCTAATCCGCTGGAGAACCAGACCAACTACTTCCTGGCTCATTGGATTCCCAATTTCAGGGGTTCCAGCATGGACAAGAAGAAGAAGGAAATACCCGGCGAAGCGCATGCTCCGGGCAAGGCCATCTTCGTCGATCCTCGGCGCACGGTGACCATCAACGCCGCCGAAAAGGAAGCCGGCAAGAAAAACGTCCTGCATCTCCAGATCAATCCTGGAACGGACATGGTCTTGCTCAACGCGCTGGTGACCGAAATTGTTGCCCGTGGCTGGCAGGCCAAGGACTTCATCGCCAAACACACCAGCGGTCTGGACAAAACTCTGGCGGCCATCAAGACAAGCGTCAAAGAAGCGTCAAAGATCACCGGCATTTCGGGCAGTGATATCAAGAAGGCGGCGAAGTGGATCGCCGAACCTAAGGCCGGTGGCAAACTGCGCCGGACCATGTTGTGCTACGAGAAAGGCCTGATTTGGGGCAACGACAACTATCGCACCAACACGGCAATCGCCAACCTTTGCTTCGCCACCCACAACGTCGGCCGGAAAGGAACCGGCTGTGTGCGTCTCGGCGGTCATCAGGAAGGCTACATGAGGCCCGGTGACAGCCATGTCGGGCGTCCGGCTGCCTATGTTGATCAACTTCTCATCAACGGCGAGGGCGGCATCCACCACATCTGGGCGAACGATCACTTCAAATCGACGCTCAACGCCGAGGAGTTCCGTCGCGTCTATCGGCGGCGCACCAACATCGTCAAGGAAGCGATGGAGGCGATCCCCTACGGTGACCGGGAAGCCCAGGTGGAAGCCATCATCAACGCCATCCGCCGGGGAGGGTTGTTCAGCGTCGACGTCGACATTCTGCCGACCCAAATCGGTGAATGCGCGCATGTGGTGCTGCCGGCGGCAACGTCGGGTGAGATGAACCTCACGTCGATGAGCGGCGAGCGGCGGCTTCGCTTGACCGAGAAGTACATGGACCCGCCGGGCGAAGCGATGCCCGACTGCCTGATTGCGGCGCGTTTGGCCAATCATCTGGAAGCGTCCTTCCGCAAGGCCGGTAACGCCAAATACGCGGACCAGTTCAAGGGTTACGACTGGAAAACCGAGGAAGACGCCTTCATGGACGGCTATCACAAGCATGCAGGCGGGGGTAAATTCGTCACCTACGACCGTCTCCGCGCCATGGGCACAAACGGTGTTCAGGAGCCGTGTGTCGGTTACGAAAACGGCAAGCTGCTCGGCACCAAGCGTGCGTACACTGACGGCAAGTTCGGAACCAAGGACGGTAAGGCGCACTTCACGCCTTCTGTCTGGCGGGGATTGCAAGCAAAAGGCCGCGAGGATCAGAAGAAGAAGTATCCGTTCCTCATCAACAACGGCCGCAACAACATGATCTGGCAGAACGCCTTTTATGATGTTCGCACGCCGTTCGCCCGCGAGCGTTACCCGGTGCCGCCCATCGAGATGAATCCGGGCGACATGAAGAAGCTCGGGCTCAAAGCGGGAGACCTGGTCGAGGTCCACAACAACGTCGGTTCGACCCAGGCCATGGCCTATCCCATCAAAACGGCCAAGCCAGGGCAGTGTTTCATGTTGTTCGCATCTCCCGTTGGACAAATGGGAAATATCGTCAGCGAGCACTGCAACGAGCTACGTATTCCCAACTACAAGAACGTCTGGGCGAGTATTCGCAAAATCGGCCGCGCGCCGAATGCGGATCAGATCAGCTTCAAGGCGTTGGAGTATCCGAAGAAGGTGTAATCTTTCTTCCAAGTAGACAGGAAAAGGCGGTGCCGGTGGTGCCGCCTTTTTTTGTTTGGAAAAATTTAAGGCAAGAACGAAAAGTTCCGGCCCCCTACCCCGCCATCACGTCCTTGACCATGCTTGCCAGCCCCTTCAGCGAGAACGGCTTGGCCAGGAAGTGGATTGTCGGGTCGCGACCGATCTCGTCGCGGTAGACGTCTTCGGCATAGCCCGACATTAAAATGATCTTCACGTCCGGCAGTTCAACGCGGACTAGGCGGACCAGGGTGTGGCCGTCCATGCCCGGCATGACGACGTCCGAGATTATCAGGTCGATGGGCTGATCGGTGGCGGAAATGATATCGAGCGCGCCCTCGCCGTTGTCGGCCTCGAGCACATGATAGCCTTTGTTGCGGAGCGCCCGGGCGCCGAACATGCGCACGGCGTCTTCGTCTTCGACCAACAGCACGGTGCCGGCGCCGGTGAGGTCGGCGTCGCCGGCTTTGCTGGAAGGTGTTTTGGCCGGGGCCTTATCTTGGGCTTGGTCTTGGGCCTGCGCGGCGTCGAGGGCGGCTTCCACAGCCGCGGCATCGGCGACGACGGCGTCGGTGTATTCCGGCAGGTAAATGCTGAACGTGGTGCCGTCGCCCGGCGCGCTGTCGACGAAGACGTAGCCGCCGGATTGATGAATGATGCCGTAAACGGTGGACAGGCCCAAGCCCGTGCCGGCGCCGACTTCCTTGGTCGAGAAGAAGGGCTCGAAGATGCGCTCCATGTCTTCTTTGCGGATGCCGGTGCCGGTGTCGATGACTTCGATCTGAATGTATTTGCCTTTGGGCATCAGGTCGGGGCCGCGCTGCACCGGCTCTTTGATGTCCAGCGCTTGCGTCCGGATCGTCATCTGGCCGCCGCCGGGCATGGCGTCGCGCGCATTGACCGCCAGATTGACGATGATCTGGTCGAACTGCCCGCGGTCGGCCTGGATCGGCGGTAGGTCGTGGCCGTGGTCCATGGAAAGCTCGATCTTGGCGCCGATCAAGCGGCCCAACAGGCTGGTCAGCTCGTTCAACTGTTCGGTGACGTCGATGCGCACCGGGGCCAGGGTCTGCTTACGGGAAAACGCCAGCAACTGGCGCACCAGATTGGTCGCCCGGTTGGCGTTCTGCTTGATCTGCTGGATATCGGCGAAGGACGGGTCATCAGGCCCGTGGCGGGTCAACAACAGGTCGGAAAAGCCGATCATCGCCGTCAGCAGGTTGTTGAAGTCATGTGCGATGCCGCCCGCCAGCTGACCGATGGCTTCCATTTTTTGGGATTGCGCGAACTGCACCTCCAGGTTCTTCTGCTCGGTGGTGTCGATGAAATGCAGCGCCAGACCGGAAATTTCGCCCAAGGCGTTTTCCAAGCGGCTGGCATACAGCGACGTCACCAGTTGGCGCTCGCCGGCGCCGGGCATGCGGGTTTCGATGTGGGTGGCGCGCGCCGTGCCCATGACAACCTTGGAAAGCGCAGTGGCGATATCGCCCCGGTCTTCCTGGGCGACGCGGTCGGCGAACGGCCGCCCGATCAGGTCTTCCGGGTTGAGCCCGATGAGGCCGAGGAAGGCGCTGTTGCATTCGGCGACGTTGCCGTCCAGATCGAGCAGCACGATGCCCACCGGGGCCTCGTCGAACAACCAGTGCAGGCGGATTTCCGGGCTACCGGGGGCATCTTCGCCGCCGGGGGAATTGAGCCATTTCATATCGGGAATAACGACCGAACGGCTGTAGGCGGGCGCGCCGTCTTCGTCCCCGTCGTCACTGATGCACAAGGTCTGCACCACCTGGGCCTTAAAAGCGCCGCCGTCGGGACGGCGGAAGTGCAGTTCAGCCGAGCCTTCGGCGGCCGGCACCGTGACTTCGCCTTTGGTCCCGCCCGACAGATAATCCTCCAGCGGCCGCGACGTCATTTCCTGGGGCGTCACGCCCAGCCAATCGGCCAGCGTCTGGTTGGCGTAAAGGATTTGGCCATCACCGTCGGCGGAAAAAAAGCCGACCGGCAGCAGGTCGAGGAAATCGGCGAGGTTGGATTCCTGTTGGCGCCGGGCGGCGTCGACCTCGCGCCCGGCGGTGATGTCCTCGGCCCGCCACAACGCGCCACCTTGTCCCCTGGCTCCCGTCGTGGGGCTTACGTTAAGCCGCCGCCATTCGAGGGCGCCAGACGCCGTAACCAGGGCCAGTTCGGTATGGCCGGCGAGGCCGTTTTCGGCGTTGGCCCGAAGGCGCTTGAATTCAGCCTTCCCGGCATCCTGGCCATCCCCCTCAAGTGCTTTTTCGATTGCATCCAGGGAGGCGGCCTTATCGAACAAGCGATGAAAGGCCGGATTGGCGTAGACGAAGTCGCCTGCCTGATCGGTGATCAAGACACCGTCCCCTGCTGCGTCCACGGCCCGGCGCAAAAGCGCCGACACCGGGTCCGCGTTCCCCGACGCCCCCAACGTCCAGGTCAGGGCGGCGAGCGACCCCACCGTCAGGCCCGTCACCGCCAGCGCCAGCGCCGACAGGTCGAGGCCGCGCAGATGAAGGTAGGCGGCCCAGAACGCCGAAAAGGTGGTGATCACCACCCACAGGCCGGGGCGACGGAAAAGCGGACGTGAAGGCGGAATAGCCTGCCCGTCATCGTAATCTCGATTGTCTTTTGAACCTGTCGCCACGGGTCCCCCTTCGGCCTCTGACTTAAGAAACGGCCTCCTCGCAAACTAGTTTACTGTATTTGCGGATCTCCTGCAGGCGGAAGATCGCCCCTTTGGCGCATGACGAAGCCGATGATCTCGGCCACCGCCTTGAAGTGTTCGGGCGGTATTTCCTCGTTCAGCTCGACGCCGGCGTAAAGGGCGCGGGCCAGGGGCGCATTTTCCACCAACGGCACGTCATGGGCCTTGGCGACCTCGCGGATACGGAAGGCCAGATGATCGACGCCCTTGGCGACAAGCTTAGGCGCGCGCATGTCGTCCATCTTGTATTCCAGGGCGATGGAATAATGGGTCGGGTTGGTGATAACGACGTCGGCATCGGGCACGGCGGCCATCATTCTTTGCTGGGCGCGCTCGGTCCGGACTCTGCGGATGCGAGCCTTTACATGGGGGTCGCCTTCGGACTGTTTGTGCTCGTCCTTCACTTCCTGTTTCGACATCTTCATTTCCTTGAGGAAAGAAAACTTCTGAAAGGCAAAATCCATGGCCGATATCAGCGTCATCATAATTACCGTGCCGACCATCAACAAAATGGCGATGATATAGATGCGGTCGAGCGACTGGTCGATCTCCATAAAGGGGATCAACGTCAGGTCTTTCAGCATCGGCATCGCCATCATGAAGGAAATGATGCCGACCGCGATCAGCTTGAGAATACCCTTCAGAAATTCCACAAACGCCTTCGATGAGAACATCTTTTTGAAGCCCTTTTTCAAGGACAGCTTGTTGATGTCGGGTTGGATCTTTTCAGGCGAGTAAACGAACCCGATCTGGACAATGTTGGCGAAGATGGCGACGACGACCAGCAGCCCCAACAGCGGCGCTACGATCAGGCCGATACGACCCGACATATCGATCAGCAAATTGGTCATGTTGTCGAAATTTGTTGGGATGGCATAACCATTATAAATAAAAGGAAAAATGGTCATCCTGATATTGTTCGCCATATAGGGGCCCAGAAGCGCCAGCCCAGCCAACCCGGCCATCAGGATCAGCCAGCTTTTGACTTCCTGGGACTGGGCGACATTGCCCTTCTTTTTGCCTTCGGCAAGTTTTTTGTCGGAGGCATCTTCTGTTTTTTGTGAGTCGTCTTCTTCGGCCATGAAATTATCCGTTTTACCCCGGGCTAACCCTGCCTAATCGTTAAATGTAACCGCCAACCCGTTAAGGCAATATGAAGCTCTGGAAGCCTTCCTGGAAACTGCGAAGGAACAAGACCATGATTCCCGAAGCGGTGATCATTAACACCCATATCTGGGCCCCAATCTGGAACGGCAGGCCGAAGAAAAACACCTGCAACGTCGGCATCAGACGCCCTAAAAGCCCTAAGCCGATATAATACGTCAAACCGACGATAACGAAGGGCGCCGCCATCCTGAGGCCCAAGGCGAAGCTGTCGGCGACCAGGCGCGCCAGCATTTGCGAGAAGTCGCCCACCGGCAAGCCTTTGCCCGGCTCGAACAGGGTATAACTTTCGACAACGGCGGTGAGCATCAAGTGGTGAAGGTCGGTGACGAACACCAAAACCACCCCCATGGTGAGCAGGAACCCGGCAATGGTCGAACTCTGTTGTTCGGCAATCGGATCCTGAATAAGGGCGTTGGCCATGGACGCGACATAGGCGATCACCGTGCCCGCCGTCTGCAGGGCGCCCATCAGGACCCTGGCGATGGTGCCGAAAAAAGCCCCGATCAGCACTTCGCCGATAATCAATACGGCCATGGCGACCGCCGACGGCGGGCGCACCGGCAAATTGCCGATAAGCACCGGCGCCAACACGAAGCATACGGACAACGCCATCGCTAAGCGCATCCGGGCGGGGACGAAAGCGGCGCTGAAGCCCGGCATCAGCCCCAGGGCCGTGCCGACACGTGAAAAAATCAGGAAAAACCCGAAAATGTTGAGAGTGAGGATTTCTTCAAGCATTACGGCCTTAAATTCAGCCGATGCTGATGATGACGCCGAACAGCCGCTGCGAAAATTCGATCAGCGTCGTCATCATAAAGGGTAAGAAAATAATGAGGGCGACGAAGATCACCAGAATCTTCGGAACAAATGTCAGGGTTATTTCCTGGATTGTCGTCAGCGCCTGGAATAGGGCTATGAGCAAGCCGATCAACAACCCGGCTATCATGATCGGGCCGGCCAATTGCAAAACCACCCAGATAGCGGAACGTCCGATTTCAAGTACGGCGGCTTCGTTCACGGAGGGCCCCTATCGCCCACCTAGATGGGCATGCGGATGATGTCCTTGTACGCGTCAATGACCTTATCACGAACGGCGACGACAGTCTGTAGGGCCACTTCGGCCTCGGCGACGGCGGTAACCACTTGGCTGATGTCGGCGCGGTCGGTAATGCCGGCGATTGACAATTTCTCGCTGCGTTCGCCGATTTTCTTGGCTTCCTCGATGGCGCCCTTGACCAGCGAGGCGAAATCACTGCCCGATGGCCCCGCCGATGGCTTGGCCGCCGGCTTTCCCTTGGCCGCCTGGGAATAGGCGTCGATGACGTTGGAGATGTTTTGTGCAGGCGTCAGCATTAATCGCTCCTTTTACCCGTTTTTACCCGTTCTAGCCCTGGCTAACGCAGCAGGTCGATGGTCGACGACAACATCGCTTTCGATGCCTTGATGACGTTGAGATTGGCCTCATAAGACCTTTGCGCTTCGCGCATGTCGGTCATTTCGATCAAGGAATTGACGTTCGGCGTTAACACGTAGCCGTCGGCGTCGGCCGCCGGATGGCTGGGGTTATGCTGCTTGCCGAAATCCGATTTGTCCGGTTGAACCTTGGCGACGCGGACCGTTTTCAAGCCGATGCTCCGGTCCAACTCGTTCTTGAAAGTAATCACTTTGCGCCGGTAGGGATTCTTACCGGGATCCTGCGGCAATGAATTGGCGTTGGCCAGGTTTTCCGAAATCACCTGCAGCCGGCTGCCTTGCACCCGCATGCCGGCGGCGGAAATGCGCATGGTCTTCATAAGGTCGTCCATGTTTTACCCTTTTGCTATTCCTATTAAACCCAGGCCCTATTGAACTCGTCCTAACGGTCGGCTTTATCGCCGAGGGAACTTATTTGCCGATGGCCATCCGGATCATGGTCAGATGCTTTTTATAAAGTTGGTTGGTCAGCCTGTGGGCGAGCCCGGTTTCGTTCAGCTTCGCCATCTGCTCTTCCAAAATGACCGAATTGCCGTTCGGGCTTGTCTCGAACGGCAGGCGGTCGTCTTTTGGCTTGAAATCCGCTTCCCGGACCCGGCGTCCGCCCAAATGCCCTGGGCCGTTGGCGTCCAGTTGCAGTGTCTTGCCGCTGGTCCGCACCATATCCGAAAACTTATAGGGCTTCAGGTCCCGTGACTTGTAATTGGGGGTGTCCGAATTGGCGATGTTCTGGGCGATGACCTCTTGGCGTTTGCCAAGCCAGCCCAGCCTGCTTTTGATGGCGGTGAAAAGCGTTGAATTACCGGCTTCCATAACCCTAACCCTTCGTTTGTTTTGTCCCGTTCCAGGAACGGCTTCGGTTAAAAAAGAAGCCTATTTCCCTTAATTCCGCTAGGCATTATCTGCCGGGTTTCTTAACAACCGGTTAAATAAACCTTGTCCCGAGTCGGGCCCTTAAGGCCCCCACCCCGGCCCGGGCAAGACCCCGAAAATGGCCGGCGAAAGCACCTTAATGTATTGTATTAAAACGATTTATTTAAGATTTTCGGTTTAAGTGTTTTTTAAGCTCGATCAGGCACCTTTATAGTTATCAAAGGCCCGGCGATGGTGGGCGCACCGGCTGAAAGAAACCTCTTGTCCGAATCCGAAAAAAACCACGATAGCGGCGACAAAAAACAGGCGGTGGCGGTAGCGCTGGCCCATGATCTTATTGACAGCCGTCCACCCAGAGTCGTCGCCGGCGGTCGCGGCCATATCGCCGAACAGATTCTTGAAATTGCATTTGCCAACGGCGTCAAGGTGCGCGAGGACGCGGACCTGGCTCAACTCTTAAGCTCCATCGACATCGATACGGAAATTCCGGTGGAAGCCTTCGCCGCCGTCTCCGAAATCCTGACGTATGTCTATCAGGCCAACGCCGGAACCCCCGGTCCCGACAACAAGAAAGATGGTGGCCTTTCCACTCAATGGTCAAAGGAACAAGATTGATGAATGAAACGCCTGAAAATCCTGAAATCGGCAGCAGCGCTTCGGAACTCGCCGACGAGATCGCCTCCCTGGCGACCTTGATCACGCAGGCCCGGGAATTGGTCGCCGACGGCAATTCCATAGATTTGGGCGCATTATCGAGCAAGGTCGGCGAATTCTGCAACGGCCTCGCCGCCAACCCCCCCAAGGGCGAGGACGCCACAAGCATCACCACCATGATCGAGGCCCTGGTCGAGGATTTGAATTCCCTGGCTCAGGAAATCAACCAGCAGCAAAAAGACCAAGGCGGAGGCACCCATTAAGGTGCCCCTTAATAGGGATCGCTTTTAGATATGGAATTTGGGGGCTACCTGCGTTTTCTTTTCGCGCTGCTCTTTGTTTTGGGGCTGATCGGCGCCGCCACGGTTATGGCCCGGCGCTTTGGCCTGGGCTTTCCCGCCGCAGCCCTCAAAGGCGGGCGTAATAAACGCCTTTCCATCGTCGAGGTCACACAAGTTGACGGCCGCCGGCGGCTGGTCCTGGTCCGGCGCGACAATACCGAACACCTGCTGCTGTTGGGGCCGAACAGCGAGCTGTTGATCGAAAGCGGCATCACCCCGTCCGGTGACCTTGAAAAGATCGAGGATAAAACGTGAGCCGCCTGAAACCCTTAACGTCTGCATTTCTCGTTTTTGCCGCGGCGGCCGCAGCCACGGCCGGGCTGGTGGCATTGTTGATGTGGACGTCCGACCCCGTAGCGGCGCAATCGTTATCGCTGGATTTAGGCGACGGCGGCGGCGAAGCGACGGCCCGCATCGTCCAGATCATCGCCCTGATTACCGTCCTTACCCTGGCGCCGTCGATTTTGGTCATGGTGACGTCGTTTGTCCGCATCATGGTGGTGCTGTCGTTCCTGCGCACGGCCATGGGCACCCAGCAGACACCGCCCAACCAGGTGCTGGTCAGCTTGGCCCTATTCCTGACCGCCTTCGTGATGATGCCGACCTTCGAGAAAGCCTACGACACCGGCATCAAGCCGCTGATCGCCGGCGATATCGACGAGGCCGAATCGTTCAACCGGACCATCGTGCCGTTCCGGAATTTCATGATGAGCCACGTGCGCGAAAAAGATTTGAACCTGTTCATCGACATCGCCAAGATCCCCGACGCCGAGATTCAAAAAGAAATGCCGATGCGGGTGCTGATCCCGGCGTTCATGATTTCGGAACTCAGGCGCGCTTTCGAGATCGGCTTCCTGCTGTTCGTGCCCTTCCTCATCATCGACATGGTCGTCGCCTCGGTGCTGATGGCCATGGGCATGATGATGCTGCCACCGATCATCATCGCCCTGCCGTTCAAAATCATCTTCTTCGTCCTCGTCGACGGCTGGTTCATGATCGTCGGCTCGCTGGTGCGCTCGTTCGGGGGGTAGGCCCCCGCTTTTCACACGTTTTTACGAGGGTTTTAAGCCTGGGGCGCTGCCTTTCCCGGTTTCTTGGCCGGTTTCGCCGGGGTTTTGCTCGCCGGTTTTTTTCGAAGTTCCAGCGAAGTTCCAGGAAGTTCCAGGGACACCTTACTTAATTATTGCCGCCTCGCCGCCCCCCGGATAGTCTTCGGCCATGGCCAGACTCGCGCGCGTCGTCGTTCCCGGCGTTCCCCATCACGTCACCCAGCGGGGCAACCGCCGCCAACAGACGTTCTTTTCCGATGAGGACTACCGGGCCTATAAGGGCCTGATGGCCGAGTGGTGCGGGCGCTCGGGCGTCGAAATCTGGGCCTATTGCCTGATGCCGAACCATGTTCATCTGATCTGCGTGCCGCAAACCGCGGACGCCCTCACCCGCGCCGTCAGCGAGGCCCACCGCCGCTATACGCGGCGCGTCAATTTCCGCGAGGGCTGGCGCGGACACCTGTGGCAGGGCCGCTTTGCCTCCTTCCCTATGGACGAAGCCTATCTTCTCGCCGCCGCCCGGTATGTGGAACTCAACCCGGTGCGCGCCGGGCTGACCGACACGCCCGAGTCCTGGCCGTGGTCGAGCGCCCGGTCCCATCTGGCGGGAGGGGGCGACGATTTAATCGGGGCGCCCTCCCCGTTAACGGAGGTGGACGATTGGCGAGGGTTCCTCAATGAAGGGCTGGCCGAGGACGACGCCGAGGCCATCAGGGCCGCCGAAAGAACGGGCAGGCCCTTAGGGGGAGATGCCTTTATCGCCATGCTGGAGGGAAAACTTAAGCGGTCTCTCAAGAAAGGGAAGCCGGGGCCGAAAAGAGGCGGGGCGAGATAATTAAGTAAGGTGTCCCCATAATAAACCCCGCCTTTAACACGTTTTTACGGGGGTTTTAAGCCTGGGGCGCCGCCTTGGCCGGTTTCTTGGTGGGTTTCGCCGGGGTTTTGCCCGCCGGTTTTTTTGCGTCTTTTTTAGCGGCGCCCGGTTTCATTGTATCCGGCTTCGTTGCATCAGGCTTCTTGAGCTCCGGTTTCTCCGCCCCCTTGGGCGCAAGGCCGGGAACCAACTCGCTGAGGTTCTGCTTCCTCAGCCGTTCGCGGTAAGCCGCCATGAAGGTTTGGAACTTCTCGACCTCCTTGACCCGGAAGGAAACGTCCTTGGGGTCAATCAGGCCAAGGCTGTCCGGGCTGACGATCAGGCGGAACGGGTCCTTTAATTTGGTTTTGTCCATGGCGTTGATGAAATCCACCCGCGCCCGGTTAAGGCCCCGATCGTTGCCGCTCAATCCCATGGCGATGGCGTAGCTAAGCACGGTCGATGACTGTTTATCATTCAACGGCGCACCCGCTTTGGCACCGTAGAAGGCCATCAGTTTGCGAAGGGAGGCCGCCGCCTTGGGCCACTGGCGGGACGACCAGAAGAGCTCGGTCCTGAGCAGTTCCGCATCCTGGCTTTTGTCATCTTTAAGGAGTTCGACCGTCTGGTCGCGCTGGTCTCCGCCCAACAGGGCCTTGGCTCTGATATGGCGGCGTTGGGCCAACAGTTTCTCGGGCATGTTGGGAACGGCGGTTTCCGCCATCACTTTTAACGCCGGGGCGTATTCCTGGGCCAGGATATGGACCAGCGCCAACTGCGTGCCGACCCGGGCCCTGTCCAAACCCTTAAGCCGGAAGCGGACCTGCGACGCCAGCAAGGCCGAGGCCCGGCCCAAAAGGTCGACACCGACAAGCCGATCGGCGAGTTTTCTGATCATTTCATCGCCCTGGGCGCCGGCGGGAGTCAGTTCCTTGAACTCGTCGTATATGCCGATGGCGGTGACCGGCGCCAAGGTATCGGCCTTGTCATTCAAGAACAAATCGGAAAAGGCATCGGACATTTTCTGTGTGACCTGGGGGGCATCCTGGTGGGTGCGGAAATGGGTCGCCGCTTGGCGCAGCCGTTCCAACCCCTCGCGATAGTTGCCTTCTTCCAGGTAAAGTCCGCCAAGGCGCCGCAGCAATGTGAACTCGAACTCGGCCCCGCGCCAGGCATAGCGGAGCCCCTCGAGGTCTTTGATGGCTTCTTTGCGAGTGGAACGGCCGAGTTTCAACAACAATTCCATGCGCTGGACGGTGGCCTCGGCGCTGGAGGGGCGATGGTGGCCTTGCTTGACCTTTTCCCACTTGCCGATGGCGCCCTCGAAATCGCCGGTCAATTCCATCACCTTGCCTTCTAAAAGGTCAAGCTGCAGGGCCTCTTCCATCGTCAGGTCATCGAGGCGCAGAATTTCCAAGTAACGCCTGGCTTGTTTGATGTCGCCGATCTCAAGCGCCGAACGGGTCACCAACACGCCCAAGGGCATTTTCATGGCCTTCGGATAAGGCCGGATGATTTGGCCGGTGCGCCGGAGTTCGCCCGCAGTATTCGCCAGATCGCCGCTTCCGGCGAGCACGGCGGCGCGCCAAAAAGCCGCTTCGTCGATCAGGTTCAGCTTGTCCAGGGTCAGGTCGGCGGTGGCTTCCCCATAACGCCCCATCATGAATTGGGCCACGCCACGGAGAACCCGGTATTCGGGGTCTTGTTCGATTTCTTTGCGGTCCCTGGCAACTTCTTGCAAGACGGCCAGGGCTTCGACGAAAAACCCGTTGGCGAAATAGAACCGGGACAGGTTCAAGCGCGCGGGTTCCAGGTTGGCCCCCTTGGCCTCGGTGATGGCGGCAAGGAGTTCGTGCTTGCGGTCGATGATCGAATTGAAATTTTTGACTTCCCACTTTTCAAGGTCCAAGACCCTGCTCAGCGGCTTCATGGAAGCCAAGCTTCGATTGGCCTCGGCCTCGGCAGAAACGGCGGAAATCAGAAGCTCGTTGCCGCTGGTGATCTCCACCCCTTGGCGCAGCGGGCGGACCCGAATGTCGTCGGCCCGGGGTTGAATGACCAGGCCCTGGGCCGTTGGCAGGAAACGAAGCTGCGGGTAGGTGTATTCCAGATCGATCCCGTGGTTAAGCGGAATAACCGGCACGATGACAAGATTGTCTCCGACTTCTGGGTCGGTAATGGCGATGGGCTTTCCCGGTTCCGTGACGGGGACGAACAGGCGCGCGCCGACCGGCGAATCCGGCTGCGCCTTAACCGCCAGCGCGGTTGCCACACCGACGGGATTCTTGTGAAAATCAAGAAGCCACGCCAAGCCGTCGCGACGGAGCCCGACGTTGATGCCGGGAGCCGTCGACATCCTTAGCACCGTAGCCTCTGTCGTGCCCATTTGCTCGATGCCCTTGAGGACTTCGTTGCCGGCGACAAGCAATTTGTCGATGTCGATGGCGGTCGGCTTGTCAAAGGCGACCCACAGGAAGCCGGCGCGGTTGAACACGGCGGCGCCGACGGGCTCGCTCCAATCGAAGCGCAACGAAACGATATTGTCTTCCGTGGACACAACCGCCGAGACCTGCGACGCGGTCGGCGGCAAGGGCGGCGGGGCGGCATTCGGCAACAGCGGCTTCGGCGCCAAGGTCGCCGGGGCTGTGCCCGGGGATGCAGACGGGGTTGCAGACGGGGTTGCAGACGGGGGAGTCAAAGGAGTCGGAGGCTGGGTCCCAGCTGCGGCGGTTTTGACTTGGGAAGCGGCCGTTTGCGTTTTACCAGTCGCGGGGCCAGCAATGGGGCCGGATGGCTCAGCCTGGGTTGGCCCCGGCTTGAGGGCCTTAGGGGCGCCGGGGGGGGCGCCGGGGGTTGTCTGAACGGTTTTGGTCTCCGCTGATTTGGTGGCCGGTTTAGCCGCCGTCTTGATGGCCTTCTGGGTGGTCTCCTGGGCGTCGGTTTTCTTTTCCGTGGTTTTTTGGGGCGCTCTTGCCTGCTTTGGTTCGGCCTTCTTTGCCTCAGCCTTTTTGGTTTCTTGAGGCGGCGGTAGTTTTTCAACCTTCTCCGATCCGCTGGGTTGGCCGATATCTAGCACAATCTTGGACCCAGCGAGGAAGTGTTTAACCGTCGATGTCGCAGGCACCGACAGGGTCACGGTGACGCTGTCGGCTTCGCTCTTTGCGCGGGCGCCGCCGACAAACCGGGGCGGCTTCGATACAAGGGATTTCAAGTTGATGCGGGCAGAGCGGGCGAAAGTGACAGTGGCGATGCCACCGTCCTGCTTGAAGGTGTAAGGCACCTTCCGGGGCCAATCAAAAACGAGGCGGGTGTATTTGGGATGCTGGCCGATACGAACCTGCACCGCCGGCTGTTTCGGGGCCGCGGATTCCTTGGCCGCGGTATCCTTGGTTGCAGACTTTTTGGGGCCAGGGGGAGCCCCGGGCACGCCGCCCTCCTTTTGAGCGATCTCGACGATGATGGCAGACCCCGAATCATAACTATAGGCGTCAAAATCACCGCTCAGGGCGAAGACCACGCTGCGACCGTCTTCGCCCGGGGTCGCGGATTTGACGAATTTCTTTAAAGAGCGTGTGACCGGCCCGTATGTTGCCTCGATGGGCCGGGCAAAGCTAATCGTAAAGGCCCCGCCCTTGAGGCTGGATTTATAGCCGACCGGGCTGTTCCAGCTGAAAACGATGCGCCCGTAATCGTCCCTGATGCCGGCCCGCACCCGGACCTTCTCGGCCCAAGCGGCGCTGGCGACCGTGACGGCGAGGGCGCAAAGTAGAACAATCGACATTACCCGACGCCACGCCATCATGAGCCCCCCGCAGTCGGTCGGACGACGATGTCGATGCGCCGGTTGAGGGATGTTCTCGTGGGCTCGGGCAAATCCGACAGGTCACCGGCGCGGCTTGCCCCGTAGCCATAGGCGGTAATGTCCTCGGTATACCCCGAATGGCTGAGCACATTCGCCACCGCCGCCGCCCGGGCAGTGGTCAGTTCCCATTCGGACGCGTACCCGCCACCGACTGCCGCCTCGGGACCAGCATGGCCATTAATGCCGATGCTGTTACCGATATTACGCAAGACGCCGCCGAGCACGAACATGGCTTCGCGCCCGCGCTCCGTCGTTTCCGCCTGTCCGGTCTCAAACAGTAGATCTCCGGGTAAGGAAATAATCAGCCGGTCTTCCAGGCGCATTAAGCGGCCATTGGAAAGCAACGCATGTCCTTCAAAGGATTCCGCCAAAACCGACGCCAGATAGTCGAGGTTGATGGCACGCTTGCGGAAGATGGTGCCGATGTTGAACGACGACGTCGCCGCCGGTACGGTTTTCTCCTGCGTCGGGCGCAGCGTCTGTGACAACGAGTCGATGACGTTCTGCCACTTGCTGACCTTGACGCTGGACATGGCGAAGACCATGACGAAAAAGGTCAGCATCAGGGCGACCAAGTCGGTGAAGGTGATGAGCCAAACCCGGGTACCCTTATCTTGGGCGGGGGGGTGCTCTTGAATTTTTAGTCCCTTGAAGTCCACAGCTGGTCCAACCCAAATTTCTTCATTGCGGTAAAAATTCCCGGAGACGCAGGTCTTTCTGATTCCGGGCGTAAAAACGCATGGTGATTTGCCCCGGATCACCGGGGGCTAAGCCGATGGCAATGCTGTCCGGCGGTGCGCCTCTCGAAATCATCTCGCGGGCAAAGGCGCCGCTACGGGTCATTTCCAGGCTTTCCTGGACCGGCAATGCCCCGTCTTCCGAGGCGTCTTTCGAGCTGGGGACGCCGATGACGAATTCCATATCGAAGCGGATTCCCGGAGGCCGGCCACCCAAGGCCGCAACCATGCGGTCGAGAAACGGCACGACATGCGGCTTTATCCGGTTTTCACCCTCATAAAACATTGCGCCAGTGGGCATCCGGGCCCGCATCAAACGGCCCGGTTTGACGATTTCAACCTTGGCGACTTGAAGGGTGGTTGAAAAAACACCGGTGACTTCTTCCTGAAATTCCTGGCGGCCCAGGACATCACCTTCCTTTGCCGTAAAATCCGTCGGCTTGGCCCCGGTCGGCTGGTAGGTCGTGAAGGTGGACGACAGGCTGTTCATCACGGCCTTGGATTTGACTTCCTCGATGCTTGAAATGGCCACCAAAACGATGAAGAAGGCCAGCACCATAAGGAACAAGGACAAGAAAATGACGACGGTGCCTTGTCGAGCGTCATATACAGTGCCCGGTACAGTGCCTGGCGGTGTCGAGAAATCGTCCATGCGCTCCTAATCAATTTTTTTGCCGAGGTGCTGACTTCAGCGATTTAATAGCGCCACTTAAAACCGTTTAGAATTCCCCGATAACGCTGGCAATCTTGCCCTTCAAGGTTTCGGCATTGAAGGGTTTGACGATGTAGTTGGAAACACCGGCTTCCTTAGCAGCGATAACGTTTTCGGACTTACTTTCGGCGGTAATCATGATGAAAGGCAGATGCTTCAATTTATCGTCGGCGCGGACTTCCCGAAGAAGTTCTATCCCCGTCATCGGTTCCATGTTCCAGTCCGAAATCACAAAGTCGAACTTTTCAGCTCGCAATTTTCGCAGCGCCTCGGATCCGTCCATGGCCGTATCGACATTGGAGAAATTCAACTGCTTGAGCAGGTTTGCGAGGATACGCAGCATCGTGTTGTAGTCATCCACGATTAGGATCTTCATATTCATGTCGACAGCCATCGTTAACTCCCTCAAAAAATCTGTTATTCGTCGAAGACGGTTTTAGAAAACAAAACCATCACGAACTCATTTCAAAACATGGTTAACGGTTTCACCTGAAAAGATTAAATTGCAGTAAACCATATGATAATCCTGGCGATAATCCTGGTGGCCTCTAACCCCCGAACCGCGCGCCGGTGGCGGGAAGTTGGCGCAGCCGAGCCAGTTCAACAGTCATTTGACGGGCTTTTTCGGCGTTCATCTTGGCCATGATGGAGGAAAGTTTGCGTTCCTTCATCCGTTCGGCAACGTCGAGCAAGGTATCCAATTCCAAATCTTCGAAAATCCGGGCCGCATCCTTGGGTTTCATGTTTTCGTAAATTTTAACAAGGCTCTGCATCTTGGCATCTTGTTGTTTATCAAAAGTCTTAATAAGGCCGGAAATGGTTTCCTTGAGAACCTTTAGTTCCTCGACTTTTTTGTCGATTCGCTTTTCCGCCGCCGATAACAGGCCCGTGCGGATTTGCAGTTCCTGTTCGCGCGATTCCAAAATCCGCCGGCGTTCTGACAGTTGTTGCAAGAGCTCAATTTCAGCCTGGGTCAAAAGAGTGGGGTCATCGGTGATCAGCTTTGAAGTTTCTTCCGGGGCTTCTTTCTTCAACGGGGCGGGAACACCGTCCTTTGACTCGGCGGCTTTACCTGTGGGTTTCTTAGTTCCCTGTTCCGAGGCGGGGGTTTGAACTTCCATCTTTTTCTTTTTTTCACCCTTGGTTTGGGCAACGGCGCTGGCGACCTCGATCGTGCCGTTCACCAGGCCATCCACGCCATCCCAAATGTCGCCGGCCTTAACGGTCAACATCAAGGTGGCCGCAAAAATTGTAAGCGGCAGAAACCTAATCCTTGAAAGGATTTTCATCATCTTGACTTCCTTCAACCTCTAACCTACGTCCCAATTCGTCCCTTGGTTTTATCTCGCCGATCTGATGGCTCTTAAGAGTTCCCTTTCGGCTTCGGATTTATCGTCCTCGAAATCCTCGAAAGCCGGTTCCTCGCGGTTGGCGGTCAAGGGGGAAGTCTTGTTGGTTTGCGGTTCCGGCTCTGGGGCAGGTTGCTTAACGGGACCTGTCCCAGCGGTATTGCGGGTACTTCTCACCAAATCTTCCAGGTGGTCGGCCGCTTGTCCCCCTCGGTCGATCAGAAAGGCTAAATCGTCCCTCAAAGCCTGTGCCTTTTCCGTTCGTTCCTGAAGCATGTCGGCGGTATTTTTGAGTTTTTCGATGCTTTCCTCGGCGCGGGAGGTGGATTCACCGAAAGTGCGGGCAAGCCTTTCAAGTTCGTCCTTATCCCTTCGCAACAAGCCTAAGCGTTTGTTGAGCGTAATTGCATAACCGATGGTGATGACCAAAAGGATTGCTACTAAAATATCGACGATCAACGAATAGGGCACGGTGGTTTCTTATCCTTTTGCCTTAAGTCCGGGGTTTCTTTTCAATTTTGCCTTCAATCTTGATAGCGATTTGATTGCCTTTGCGGCCCATTCGGCCCGAATACATAGCGACATCGCCGCAGGTAAGGGATACAGATGATTCTGGGGTGGCCGCGAACATGATCCTGGAGCCGATCTTGAGGTCGAAAACGTCGCTCAGCCGCATCGTTTGCTGGTCAACGACGGCTTCCAAATCAACATCGGTCAGCCACAATTCTTGCGCCAGATGGGTTTCCCAAATGGAATCTCGGCCAAATTTTTCACCCATGAACATTTGCAGCAACAACTCGCGGACCGGCTCCAAGGTCGCATAAGGCAGCAACAATTCCAGCCGCCCCCCACGATCTTCCATGTCGATCCTAAGGCGGGTGACGATAGCGGCGTTGGAAGGCCTGGAAATGGTTGCAAACCGAGGGTTTGTTTCCAGACGGTCGAAGCGGAATGTGACGGGGCTCAAAGGCTCGAAAGCGGCACTGAGATCGCCCAACATGACATGCACCATGCGTTCGACCAGGGACCTCTCGATGGTGGTATAGGGACGGCCTTCGATGCGCATTGCCGCGGTGCCGCGCCGACCGCCCAATAACACGTCAACGATCGAATAAATCAACGATGAATCGACGGTGATAAGCCCGAAATTATCCCATTCCTCGGCCTTGAAAACGCTCAACATGGCGGGCAGCGGGATTGAATTCAGGTAATCCCCGAACCGGATGGAGGCAATGTTGTCCAGGGACACCTCGACATTGTCGGAGGTGAAATTCCTGAGAGACGTGGACATTAAACGCACCAGGCGGTCAAAAACGACCTCCAACATCGGTAGGCGTTCGTAAGAAACCAAGGCGCTGGATAAGATAGCTTGGATGCCGGATTTTTCGCCGCCTTCTTCGTGCTCCTCGTCGAAGCCCAGCAGACTGTCAATTTCTTCCTGGTTGAGGACCCTCGTCGATTCACGACCGCCACCGGCGGCATCGGCTTCGGCATCGGCGCCTAATTCTTCTTCATCACCGTCTCCGACCATGGACTCCCATTCGGCGGCGAGATCATCCTGCTCATCGCCATCACCGGCCTCTGCCTCTGCCTCTGCCTCTTCGCCTCCGGCAGCGGCTTCCCATTCAGCAGCCATAGCGTCTTGATCGACATCATCATCAGCGGGACTGGTCATAGCATTTAAATTCCTGGCCTAATTTGGCGGATTACTGAACCAACATTTCCTTAAAAAGAACATCTCGCACCTTGGCGGGGGCAGCCGCGGCATTAACCCGTGTCAACAATTCCTCGCGCAACCTGTACATACCCGCCGAACCTTTCAAATCTTCTATCCTCAATTCCCTCAAATAAACTTGAAAATTATCCATGATGCGGGGCATGACGGTTTCAATTCTCGAGACATCACCGGCACTGGCAAGTTCCAGGCTGACCCGAATTTTCAAAAAAGTCGACTTACGGCCTCCGGTATTAAGGTTGACGATCAGTTCTTCCAACGGGAAGAAAACCGCATTTTTCCCATCATCTACCTTTTCTACCTTCGCTTCTTGTTCTCCCGTTATCCAATCAATGAGCGGCTGAATAAGACCGGTAAAATAAGCCGCAGCAATACCGCCTACGGACAGAAGAAAGACGGCGCCGACAATGATAATAAGCTTTTTCTTACCACCAGACCCTTTTGAAGAACCATCATCTTCATCACCCTCGCCCTCAAGGTCTTCGTCTTCTTCGTCATTAGGGTCTTCGTCAATTTCTTCTTTAGCCATTACCCAACCTCAAAAAACAACAGGACCCACTAAGTGAGTTCCGCCGCTGGGGGAATATTAGGCTGGGTTGGTTAACAACTTCTTGAGAAAGGGCGCCCAATCGGTCCAATCGAATGCCCTTTCTTGTCGTGCTCAGGCCACGGCGCCCAACCTTTTCCGAGCCCCGTGGCAAGGCCGAATCGGAGAATACCAAATAACCCCCCCCTTGAGCAACAATCCCTGCGTTTCCCTGGCTTTCAGTAAATTCGGGTCAGGCAATAAATGCCGGGCAAAGCATACCTTGGGGGCTCGAAATGGCATTTTCATATCGTCCGTCTAAAGACATTAATGCATTGTTTTTAAACAATTTATTATATTGGCATGGGCTATGCATAGTAATCGGCGGGTACGTGTGAATTAAACAAGGTTTAGGTGGAACTATGGAAACGACATCACTTATCGCAATGTCCCGCCAAAGCGGGTTGCAACGCCAAATGGATATTGTCGCCAATAACATCGCCAATATGAACACCAACGGCTTCAAGGGTGAAAATATGATGTTTGTAGAGCATCTGGTGAAAAGCCAAGGCGGCCAGAAACTTCTGGGATCGAAGCTGTCTTTCGTGCGCGACATCGCCACGATGACTGATTTCAGCGACGGTCCATCGGAAAGAACCGGAAATCCTCTCGATTTGGCGATCCGTGCCGAAGGATATTTCGTCATCCAAACGGATAAGGGAGAGCGTTACACCCGAAACGGTCGTTTTAAACTTGATGAAGGCGGCCAAATGGTCACCCAGAAAGGCGATCCCGTTCTTTCCAGCGGCAACAATCCAATCTTTCTGAGCCCGGAAGATACTGAAATTTCTATTTCACGAGATGGAACAGTATCCACCAACAACGGCGATTTGGGCCGGCTCAAGCTCGTAACCTTTGAAAAACCTCAGCTTCTCAAGCGTTCCGCAGGCGGAATTTTCGCCCCTGCCGAGGGCCAGAGGCCAAAAGACGTGGAATCACCCGACATCGCACAAGGCATGTTGGAGGGATCCAATGTGAAGCCGATTTTAGAGATGGCAAAAATGATCGACGTCCAGCGCACCTATGACGGCGTCAGGGATTTTATCGATCGCGAAGACGAAAGAATGCGCAACATGGTCAAGGAGATGGGCCAAACGGTTTAAAGCCCGAAAAGACGACGGGAAATTGACCCTAAAAATAAAGAAGAGAAGAAAGGACGGGAATTATGAGATCTTTAGACATCGCTGCGACAGGAATGCTGGCACAGCAACGGAACGTTGAGGTCGTGTCGAATAACCTGGCCAACATGAACACCACAGCCTACATGCGGCGGCGAACGGAATTTCACGACTTGATTTACCAAGACCTTAGGCGCGTCGGCACTACGTCATCCGATGCCGGCACCATCGTTCCTTCGGGCGTGCAGTTGGGTCTTGGCGTCAAGCTGGCAGCGGTCTACCGCATCCATGAACAAGGCAACCTGGAAGCCACCGACAATACCTTGGACCTAGCAGTTCAGGGCAAGGGTTTCTTTCAAGTGAAATTACCCGCCGGGGATACGGCCTATACCCGTGACGGCACATTTCAGTTGGATGCGAAGGGTAACATCGTTACCCATGACGGGTATGAGTTGGAACCCAAGATCACGGTTCCCAGCACCGCCATTGACGTTACCGTCAATCAATCAGGTGAAGTTTTGGTCAAGATCGAAGGCCAGGTTAACTTTTCCAACGTTGGCCAGATTCAAATCGCCACCTTCCCCAACGAAGCTGGCCTACAGGCCGAAGGCGGCAATTTGATGACGGAAACGCCGGCATCGGGAAAACCGACCACCGGCAACCCCGGAGCCACGGGTTTAGGATCCATCCTTCAGGGTTTCCTGGAAACTTCCAACGTTAATGCGGTCGAAGAAATTTCAAACCTGATTTCTGCACAACGCGCCTATGAAATGAACTCGAAGGTCATTCAGACCTCCGACGAAATGATGGGCACCTTGACGACGATCCGCTAAGGAGATTTTCGATGAAAAAGATCGCTGTCGCCATATTCGTTACCGCCCTGTTGGTGCCGGTGGCGGTGTGGGCGGGGGAAAAGCCCTCCAAAGGGGCCGCCCCTACTTACGAAGCAAAGGTAACGTTGAACGAAGCCATCACCGTCAAAGGCAAACTTGTCCGTCTTGGCGATTTGTTCACCAACACCGGCAAGAAAGCCGACATTACCGTGGCCTACGCTCCGGCGCCGGGAAAGCGCGCTGTATTTGATGCTCGCTGGCTTAGCCGGGTCGCCCGCACCTATAGCCTGGATTGGCGTGCCGTCGGCCTTCAAGACCAGATCATCGTCGAACGCGATAGTCAGATCATAACACGCGAGGAAATTATCGATCATGTCCGCGCCGCCCTAATCGACAGAGGCGTCGACCCCGCGATGACCATTGAGCTAAGCAACCGATTGATGAAACTCCATATTCCAGGGGACGCCAAGGCAACTGTCAGTGTCGAAGATGTCGCTTACGAAAAAAGGACAGGGCGCTTTACGGCAGTCCTTATCGCCCCAGCCGGGTCCCCGGCGGCGACCCGAACGCGGGTCACGGGCCGTCTATTCATGGTCTCGGAGGTTCCGGTTCCGAATAGGCGGATTCTGACTAAAGAATTGATCGGCAAGGGCGATATCAAATGGATTCAAGTTCGCCAGGACCGGCTTCGCAGGGACACCATCCTTGATGCCAACGAATTAATCGGCAAGGCCGCGAAACGAGGGCTCCGTTCGGGCATTCCCGTTCAGATTTCGTCCGTTCAACGGCCGATACTGGTCCCCAGGGGGTCGCTGGTAACAATCCTTCTTAAGACGCCGAAAATGACCATCACGGCACAAGGAAAATCGCTCGAAAATGGCAGCGAAGGAGATGTTATTAAGATTACCAATACCCAGAGCAAAACTGTCATCGAAGCTGAAGTCATTGGAAACGGCAAGGTCGCCGTATTGGCCTCAAATTTGATGGCGATGAATTAAACGTGCCGCTTCGAGACGACGAATAAGGAGTAGATAAAGAATGAAACCCATGACCGCTCGCAATGCGTTGCGCCTGACAGCACTTGGCCTGATTGCCATATCGGTCAGCGGCTGTAACGCGCTCAGCCGTCTTTCCGAAATCGGTGACGGGCCGGAACTGACGAAAATCGTCAATCCGGTGGCACGCCCTGACTACAAACCGGTCAGCCTTCCGATGCCGGCGCCGGAAGTCGCTGAAGACAACCCCAATTCGCTTTGGCGGGGCGGGGCGAAAGCTTTCTTCAAGGACCACCGGGCGAAGGACATCGGCGATGTCGTCACGGTCAATCTGGATATCAGTGAAAGCGCTAACTTCTCGAACCTGACCGAACGGGATCGGGCGGACAGCGAAGACGTGGGCGTGGACGCACTTCTCGGCCTCGAAGCGGAATTTACCAAGGTTCTGCCCCAGGCGGTCGTCCCCGGTACGTTGCTTGATTTCGACAGCACCTCTTCCACATCCGGTGACGGCACCATAACCCGAAGTGAAACGGTGGCCCTGACTTTCGCCGCCGTGGTCACCCAAATTCTACCGAACGGTTCGCTGGTTATCGTTGGCCGACAGGAAATCCGGGTCAACGCCGAGCTTCGCGAACTTATGGTGACCGGGGTCATCCGGCCATCGGATATCGATTCCGACAATACGATTTCACATGAAAAAATAGTCGAGATGCGCGTGGCCTACGGCGGCAGAGGCACCATCAGCCAACTGCAGCAACCCCGTTGGGGCACGCAAATCTGGGATATCATTTTCCCGTTCTAGGTTCGGCTTAGGTTTGAATCTAGCAACTTAAAGGCCGGTGCATTCGCACCGGCCTCTTTTTGCTTTTTAAGAAGGACGGAGATTATTCGTCGCGGTGGGTTTTTTCCATCCGCTCGTGACGTTCCTGGGCCTCAATGGAAAGCGTCGCAATAGGGCGCGCTTCCAGACGGGAAAGGCTGATCGGCTCGCTGGTTTCAAGGCAAAACCCATAGCTCCCGGTGTCAATCCTCTCCAAGGCTTCATCGATTTTGGTAATAAGTTTTCGGGCGCGGTCCCGGGTCCTGAGTTCCAGGGAACGATCCGTCTCGATCGACGCGCGATCGGCAATATCGGATTCCAGGATCCCCCCTTCTTGAAGCTGTTGGATGGTACCGTTTGACTCGCTCAGGAGCTCAGCCCTCCAATCCAACAACTTCGTGCGGAAATATTCCCGCATCCGGTCATTCATAAAGGGCTCTTTTTTAGTCGGCCTATAATCGTGGGGTAGCGTGACGTTCATCCTAAAAGGGCTCCCAGTTCGTATTTTTTTTAGAGGCCGGAATATAGGTGGGAGAGGCCCTCGCCGCAAGAGTCAATTTAAAGACGCCCAGTCACGTTAATGTGTTGAAAATAGTAGATTATATAGAATATCCGGGGTTTTTGGGCTTAGGCCCCTTAAAAATCGCGCGTCAATTTAGCAACTTCGACTTCCGCTCTTAGTTCTATTTCATCAATAATTTCGTTCAGTCTCGGATCATCGCTCAGTTGGCGCTTTTCCCGCAACTTCTTGGCCAAGCCCTGAAGCTTTTCCTTCGAAATTGCACCGGTAAGAATAGCCAGTCTGAGTTCATCAAGGCTGTCCAGGATATCGTTGCCGAATTGCTTTAGAAGCCCCTTGGAACGGCCATCCGTCGCGTCCGGCACTTCCTGTACGGCATAAATGGAATCGACGGCGCCAACCGAACCGGCCCCTTCCATAGCCTGCGGGGCATCAGCGGCGCCCACTCCGGCAAGGCCCAACACCTGCTCGGCAAATTCACCGTCTGTCGCCACCGCTTTTTTCTTTTTCGTCGAGGCAGCCTGTTTTGAAGAATCTACCTTAGAGATTTTCATCCGGGGGCTATTTGGTTATGAGACTAAAAGGACGGGGCAATGCTTTCGTAAAGGTTCCTCAGCCCGCCGGGTGAGGAACCAGCCTGGATTCTGCCTAAACCGAGTTACGAAAGCCAGAACAATCCGACCATTTGGCTTCGGACGTTTTGAACCGGACCCTTCGGCAAAGGCTTCTTAGCCTCTTAGGCAGTTGAAAAGCATTCTTAATTATAAAGGTTAATAAGTTAAAAAGAACAGCCGCGCATACCCACCGGAAAAACCCCTGCCCGGCAAATTTTGCTTAGATCAAAGCCGACAACCACTATTTTCGGCACAAAATGCCTAGCTTGCCCCTTAAAATTTATAGCAAAATCAATAAGATAGAGGTTCCTTTGGGTTGGCACCCTTCTTGCTTTTAAAAGCCTGGATTTGTCAATTGGCCCTTAACGAGCCCAACCACGCCGGAGCGCACCCATGGGTTTTTCGCTTTTCACAACCAGCACCCTCGGCATGATGTCGCAGGCCCATGCGCTGGATACCATCAGCAGTAATATCGCTAATGTCAGTACCGGCGGCTACAAAAGAACCGACACCCGCTTTTCGACGGTGCTGAGCGATACCCTCACCCAGGGTGCCGGAACCAGCCTTGATCGCAGCTTAGGCGGCGTTAAGCCAAAGGATTTCGCGACGATCAACCAACAGGGCCTATTGAAATCTACCGAACGGGATTTGGATTTAGCCATCGCCGGTAACGGTTTTTTTCAAATCAGCCGGACGGAAGCCGTCAGCACGGAAATCCTATTCACCCGGGACGGTAGTTTCGAGGTCAACGCATCCGGTACGGCGGTACCCGCCATTGCCGATGACGGATCCACGATCCAGGTCAAACAAGGCTTTTTGACCGACAAGAACGGTTATTTCCTTCTGGGGATCGCCCCGGAAACCGACGGAAGCTTTTTAAGCACCGGCGCCTTGACGGCTATGCGGGTTGATGGCTTCGCGTTCGCCAACCAATTCTCGGCGACGACAGCCGCCACCTTGGCCGTCAACCTTCCATCCGGAACCAATTTTGGCGATACGCCCGAAAGCATTAGCTTGACCGTCGTTGATTCCAACGGCAAACGACGCGCCTTGACGGCTTCTTTTTCAAAAACCCCAACGGCCAATAAATGGAAGATGGATTTGTCCGGGGACAACCTGACAACGTCCGCGCTTGCACCGGGGGCTGCGTTCTCGTTGGCGGTAGCACCAGGATCCGGAAGGACTTTAACCATCACGCCTGGGGCGCGCCAAATCAAAGCCTTTTCGGAGCAGGTTCCCTCCGCCGGATACCCGGGGGCCTTCCAGGGTCTTAAAGTCGGGGATCCGATAACCCTGAGCGGGACGACTAGCAACAACAGCACCTTTACTATTTCCGCGATTTCGGCCGATTTCACGACCGTAACGGTGTCCACGGGAACGCCCCTGGCTGGCCTCACGGAAAACCTTACGACGGCGAACGTGTCTTCAACCAGGGTCGTAGGTAGCGATATGATTTTCAGCGCCACGGGCAAGCTGACGTCCCCAACCACCTTCACGCCCGCCCTTACCTGGAGCGACGGCGCCACCAACAGCTTCGCGCTCGATATCTCTAACAGCACTCAACTCAACGGCGATTTTACGCTTGGAATTATCACCCAAAACGGCCTCTCGGCTTCCACCCTCAGCAGCGTCAAGTTTGACAATTCCGGCCGCGTTATCGGGGAGTTCAAGGACGGAACATCCCGGAGTATTTTTAAAATCCCGCTGGCCACATTCCCCAACGTCAATGGCCTTGAAACGCAGAATGGTAATACTTTTGCCGAGTCCCAGACCTCGGGCGCTGCACGAAGTGTTTTCTCAGACGAAAGCGGCATTGCGCTTCTGGCGCCCAATACGGTCGAGCTTTCAAACGTCGAAATATCCACCCAATTCACCCAGATGATCCAGGTTCAACAGGCCTACAATTCGTCGGCGACGGCTTTTAAGACCGCGGACGAAATGTTGATGGCGGCCCGCGACTTGAAGACCTAAGAAAATAATCAATTAAATTCTCCTTCTGAAATGCTTTTCAAATCGGATCCTTTTGGGCCCGATCCCGGAACTTTGTTTAGAGCTTTCAAACCGGGATGATTGGATTTCCTTTGTTAAAGCCCCTACCCGGCAAAAATTTCCCCCCGGCAACGCTCTTTACCGGGGCACCCCGAAAATCGCCCCTTGAACTTCAAAAAAATATAATATTTTCAATAAGTTATTAGTTTTTTACCCTTGGCATGAAATTCGCAACAAAAAAGCCGGCGGAATCACGAACCCGCCCGGAAAGCCAATGGATTAGAGCGGATCGGAAGAATGAGAATGACGGGAATAACAATTATTCGGACAGGCTGCACCGCCCCTTGGAAAGAGGCGTTGCGCAAAGTTGCCGTCTTTTCGTTGGTGGCAATGCTCTTCGTGATCATTTCAGCCGCGACGGCGAACGCTGCCTCGCGCATCAAGGACATCGTCGAAATTGAAGGCATTCGTGACAATATGCTCGTCGGCTATGGATTGGTTGTCGGCCTGAACGGCACCGGCGACTCGCTGGCGGATGGGCATTTCACCAAGCAAAGCCTGCAAGCCATGCTGAACCGCCTTGGCGTCAAGCCCACGAATGCCGGCCTGGCCTCCGATAATGTAGCCGCCGTCATGGTGACGGCGTCGCTTCCCCCTTTCTCCCGCCAGGGTAGCCGCATCGACGTTACCGTTAGCGCCCTTGGCGATTCGGAAAGCTTGTTGGGCGGCACCCTTTTGGTAACGCCGCTCCTAGGTGCCGATGGTGAAGTCTACGCCGTCTCTCAGGGACAATTGGCGGTCGGTGGTTTTCAAGCCGGTGGAAACGCCGAAACGGTCACTAAGGGCGTTCCGACCAGTGGCCGTATCGCCAACGGCGCCATAATCGAGCGTGAAGTCGGTTACGAATTCGGCAATAAGGCAACCATCAAACTGAACCTCCGGAATTCCGACCTGACGACCGCCCGGCGCATTTCCCAGGCTATTAACGCTTTTCTCGGCACCCCTGCCGCCGCCGCTTCCGACCCGACCACGGTGCAGATCAAGGTTCCGGACAGCTACAGAAACCAAGTCGTCAACCTTCTGACCGATATCGAACAGCTTCGCATCGAACCCGACCAGTTGGCGCGCGTCATCATCGACGAACAGTCAGGCATCATCGTAATGGGTGAAAACGTGCGCATCAGCACCGTCGCCATTGCCCAGGGCAGCCTGACCATTCGCATTACCGAAGCAGCGCAAGTGTCGCAGCCGGGTCCCTTTGCCGAAGTCGGCACCACGACAACGGTCGACCGTACGAATGCCGAAGTCGAACAGGACAAAGATAAGCGACTAACGGTATTTGAATCCGGGGTCACGTTGCAGGAAATGGTTAACGGGCTCAACGCCCTTGGGATCGGCCCCCGAGACATGATCACCATTCTTCAAGCGGTGAAGACGGCGGGCGCCCTGCAAGCAGAAATCGAGGTGATGTAATGGGCGAACTGGCCAACAACAGCCTGTTCGAACTGCAAGCCGGTAATGCGCTTGCTCAGGGCCGGGGGCTCCCGAATGTTCGGCGAGCCGAAAACCTTCGCGAAGCAAAAGAGGTTTCCGAAGATTTTGAAGCGGTGTTCTTGAGCCAGATGCTTCAACCGATGTTTGAGAATATCGAGGCGGCCAAGCCTTTTGGCGGCAGCCCCTCTGAGAAGATGTGGCGGACGATGCAAGTGGAAGAATACGGGAAGGCGATCAGCAAGGCCGGGGGTATAGGCATTGCCGACGCTGTCTTCCGTGAAATCATAAAAACGCAGGAGCTACGATAAAAATGGAACCGACAAACCGCGTTAACGATCTCATCTCCATCACCGGTCGCCTTGCCAGCTTATTGGAGAAAGAAAACATCGCCCTTCGCAACAAACAGAACCACGACCTCAACGATATCCTGGATGAGAAGGTGACCCTTGGCCGCATATACGAAACCAGGATCATGGGTCTGACCGAAAACGCCGAAGAATTGGACACTGTCGATCCAGAATTGCGCGAACGTCTACGCGGCATCGGGGAAAAGGTCCAAGGCTTGATCGAGGATAACGCCAAACTGTTGAAGGTTGCCATCGAAGCCAACCGGCGAGTCGTTAACTTGATCGCCGAATCGGTCAAGGCCAGCGTTCCCAGCGCCGGGACTTATTCGTCAACGGGCGCCGCCGACACAATTGACCACCACGCCGCCCCCCGAAACGTCGCTATTTCCGTTGACCACACCCTTTAGTCCCTGATTCGGAGCAATTTCTGATGGCCGGCATTACGCAAGCTCTTCGAACCGCACAAAGCGGGCTGTTGGTCAACCAGCAGACCTTGAATGCTGTTGCCAACAACATCGCCAACGTCAACTCGGAAGGGTATTCCAGGAAGATCGTCAAAACCGAGTCCAGGGTCGTCGCTGGAGTCGGTGCCGGTGTCACAATTTCCGAGATCACCCGCCGGGTCGACGAAGGGTTGATGAAGAGCGTTCGGCTTGAACTGGCCGATTTGAATGCCCTTACCGTCAAAACCGATTTCTATGCTCGAACACAGGATCTTTTTGGCGCGCCGGGTGATAATTCTTCCCTGGCGCATCTTGCCGAAAATTTCGCTTCCGCTTTGGAATTGCTTGCCGTTTCGTCGGATAAATCCCTTGAACAAGCCGAGGTTGTCCGCTCCGCCCAAGACTTGACGTTGATGCTCAAGAAAATGAGCGAAACGGTCCAGGAACTCCGCCTGCAAGCCGACGTCGCCATCGGGGCAGGCGTTACGGAAATGAATGCGATCGTCGCCAAAATCGACCAGTTGAATGACGATATCATTTCCAACAGTTCCTCGGGCCGCGACGTAACGGACCTGAAGGATCAGCGAGACCAGGAAATCGACAATCTGGCGCAACTGGTGGACATCCGCTATTTCTTCCGTAGCGACGGCGATGCGGTCGTCTTTACATCCGGCGGCCGGACATTGGTTGATACCCTGCCGCCGACGATTACCCACACCACGGCGTCGTCCCTTGATTCGACCTCCACCCATGCCGGCGGTGAAATTGCGGGGATTTTCGTCGGCGCAACGACAGCCAATAATGACATCACGAACGAGCTTCGGGGTGGTAAGTTGAAGGGATTGGTCGATCTTCGCGACACCACTCTGTCCAATATGCAAAGCCAGATCGACGAATTGTCGGCGGAGCTTCGCGATACCTTTAACCAAATACACAACCGCGGCGTTGCCTTCCCCGGGGCGCAGTCCTATAGCGGCACTCGGGTTTTTGTCCGGCCCACCGAGCAGACCATCAAGCTCGATCCCACGAGTAGTTCCGACGACACAACCATTTCCTTGTTTGATAGCACCGGCAACCAAACCGCCACGACAACCCTGAATACCATCATGACCGGCGCCGGTCTTTCGGCGCGGGGTTCGGGCAATGACTGGACAATCGCCGCCACGGCGACCCAGCTTCAAACTTGGCTTAGGGCCAATGGCGCGGCGACCGCCACCGCAGCCGTCAGCAGCACCGGCAAGCTCGATATCACCTTGAACACCACATCGGTAAACCTGGCTTTCCGGGATGAAACCGCCAGCACCAATGGCAGCACGTTGGATGATGCAGTTATTGCCTACGATGCCAATGGTGATGGCGTTACGGATGAAACAGTCAACGGGTTTTCCAATTTTTTCGGATTAAATGACTTTTTCGTCGGCAGTCTTGCCGAAAACATTTACGAGTCGAATGTTTTGGTTAGTTCGTTCACGGCCAGCGCATCGACGCTGACCTTCCGCGACGCCACCGGCACCCTCACCGGCAGTCCGCTGGCCGTTACCGCCGGCACGAGCCTTACGGATCTGGCGACGCAAATTACGACCAACGTGACCAATGTCACCGCCAAGGTAATTCCCGATGGATCGGGTTTTCGCCTCCGGATTTCCCACGACAATGGGTCGAGCATGACCGTCACCCAAGCTGGGGCCGATTCGTTTTTGACCGACATCGGCATGCATTTGGCAGACGTCCGGACTGGGTCGACCCTGGACGTTCGCTCGGACATTGCCTCGACACCCGGAAATATTACGACAGGTGTCGTTCAATGGAACGCGGCACTTGGCAGCGCCGGCGAATATTTCATGAGCGTCGGCGAGAATTCCGCAATCGAGGCATTGGCCGAAGTATTTTCCGCGTCTCATACTTTCGATACCGCCGGCGGATTGGCTTCCCTCAGGACAACGTTTTCTTCCTATGCCGCGAACATCGTTTCCGAAAATTCCCGCCTGGCCGACACCAACAGCGCAGATGTCGAGCGCCAACGGTCTTTGACCGACTCATTGAAATTTAAATCCGACACCGTCCGGGGCGTGAACCTGGATGAAGAGATGTCGGACTTGATCATCTTCGAAAAGGCTTTTTCGGCCGCCGCAAGGGTAATTGCAGTCATCCAGCGCATGTTCGATGCCCTGGAACGGACCATATAGGGGATAAGCGATGACCCGGATTTCCAGCCTCGCCGCCAACAATGCCCTGGTTAACCAGCTGCTTCGCACGCAGACGCGCTTGTTTAACCTTCAAACGCAAGTCTCCAGCGAAAAGGTATCACAGGATTATTCCGGGATCGCCGTGCAATCTCAACGGCTGCTCAATCTGGAGAATACCACGTCCAACCTGAAGCAATTCATCCAGAACAATGAACAGATGGATACGCGGCTGAACGTCTCCGGCACGGTCGTCGACGCCATTCGGACAACCATCGATGACTTCCGCAAGAACTTGGACGTTTACAGCCAGGGCGCGACCAAGGATGAAACCCGCGTTAAAACCATCCAGGACGATGCCTTCCGCGCTTTAAAATCAATCGAAGACTATCTCAATACCGACATCGACGGTCGGTATCTTTTTTCCGGCGCCCGGGTGGACACCCAGCCGGTCAGTTTCGGCTTGTCGACGGTTGCCAATTTCCAATCCACTTACGACGGGGCGCGGGTCTCCATTCCGACGACCCGGGACGCGCAATTAGAAGATTTCTCGTTCAACAAGCGTTCCGACACAAACGCAGCAAACTGGCTGCAGTTCGAGCGCGACCAAGGGGCCACCGGCGTCAGCCGTGTCACCGCCTCGTCGTCGGAATTTTCAAACGTTACCGTCGGGTCAACCATCACCATTTCCGGCACCGGTGGCGTCAACGACGGCACCTTCGAAGTCACTGCGGTTGCCGGCACCACCATCGACATCAAGACCGAGCAGCTGACGGACGAGGCCGCCACGCCGGTGACCCTCTCCTATCAGGACCCCAACAATGTTAACAATACCATCACCCTGAATTCGTCGGTCAGTTTTACCCGAGCCACCGATACCATCGCTTTTTCATCGGGGGATGCGCTGACAGGCGTACCGGTCGGGACAAAAATCACCATTGCCGGCGCCGCAGTCGGGCCGCCAACCAACAACGGTTCCTTTACCGTCAAGACCGCGGGCGCCAACCTGGTGGTCGAAAGCAAGCGCTTTACCGACCAGGGCACGGGCGGCGCGCCGTATTTCACTTTCACAACGGCCGCCAACAACCTCAGTTTCGTTGATGGCGGCGCTAGCGCCGATACCATCACGGCACCCGCGAACACATTCCAAGACGCCTCCGGGGCTGCCCTGGTCGCGGGCCTGAAACTGACCATCGCCGGTACCGGCACGGCCAATGACGGCAACGCCTATACCATCGCTTCAGTTTCCGCCGACAAATCAACGGTAACCTTGGTTACAACCGATGCCGTAACCGCTGCCGCCAACCAGAACGGCACGGTATCGACAACCAAGGCCGCCGGCACCGTTGCCTCGAACTCGTATTACAGCGGTGATGCCATAACCTTGACCCACCGTGTCAGTTCCGACCGCGATTTCGAATTCGATATTAACGCCATCGATCCCGCTTTTGAAAAAGCGATTAGGGGAATAAAGCTTATCCTCCAGGGCACCTTCGGCACCGAAGGCGGGCTCGACCAGAATGCACAAAGAATTGACCAGGCGAAATTTATGGTCCTGAGTTCCCTAAATCGCGCCGTCGGGGGAACGCCGCCATTCGGCACCGAATTAGTAGGAAATGTCGACCAAATGCAGATCGACTTAGCCTTCGATCAGGTTCTTGTCCAAAACACCAACAGATTACATACCGATTTCATCGGCTTCCTGGATGCCAGCGTTGCCGATGTTGAAAACGTCGACCCGCTCGAAACCATAACCAGATTGCTCGACGATCAGCGGGCCTTGGAAGCGTCTTTTCAGGCATTGGCCAGAATCGGGCAGCTGAGCCTTGTGAATTTCTTGTAAGAAACCGAAATCAATAAAGAGGCTTTTATACAAATTGTGATCGTTATCACTGCTAAACCCTAGGAAATATGGCGTAATCCTTTGAAACAAAATGCTCAATCCGCCAAATCAATGCTTATTTATTGAAATTGATTGAGAAAAAAGAGAAGATAGGACAGACAAATGCATGGAAATACTTTGATGTCTTCACACCAGGATCAAGTCACCAAATACGATAGGTTTCCGGAACCCGGTTCCCCCGCACAGACCGAAGGTTGGGCCTTGTCTAACGTCAGCGCCTATGGAACAAATTAGCGGGATTGCATAAGGGAGGATTTCTGGCTCATCGTAG
>JABMOY010000086.1 GCA_013203955.1 Rhodospirillales bacterium
CCGTTTTACGTGTACGCCTATGCCTTCGGCGATTGCCTGGTGAATTCGCTTTACGACGTCTTCCAACAAGGCCACGCCGGTTTCCAGGATAAATATTTCGACATGCTGAAATCCGGCGGAACGCTAAGGCACAAGGAGCTTTTGGCGCCTTTCGGGCTCGATGCTTCCGCCCCGGCCTTTTGGAAGCGTGGGCTTGGCATTGTGTCGGGCTTTATCGACGAATTGGAAGGCGGCTTTTAAGGGCGATTTAGAGGAATTGTAAGCCGGGTGCATACTATCTAATGGCCTGCTTGTGCGGCCCGCTTCCATAAAGGTAGTATTCCTGGCAACCATACCGGGCGGGCGGTTTCCGAAACCTTTTCAGGATAAAGCGCATGTATTTCGACGGCGCCGACGTTGAAAAAAATTTCTATTCCAAAGGCGATCTCGTCTTTCAGGAAGGCGAAAAGGGCGACGCCGCCTATATCGTCGAAATGGGCGAGATCGGAATCTTCAAAACCGTCGAAGGCGAGAAGGTTCATCTGGCGACCATGAAGGAAGGCGAGATGTTCGGCGAAATGGCCATCATCGACGACTCGAAACGCATGGCCAACGCGATCGCCATGGAAGACAGCGTCGTCATCAGCCTGCCTCGCAAAGGGCTGGAATCCATGTTGGGCAAACAGCCGCCCATGGTCAAAACGTTGATCCAGATTTTAGCCGATAATCTGCGTTCCGTTCACGAAGCCTACATGATGCGCCCGCGCAGCGTTCGGGATTACATGAACGCCATTACCTTCCACATGGGCGGGTTTATCAAATACCTGGAAATCAGCAAAGAAGCCGACCCGTCGGGCGACGGGCTGAAAAGCCTGAAGGCGATGGAAGCGGAGCTCGATGTCCTGCGCGAACAGTTCGTCCTCCACGAGGATAAGCGCGATAGCGTCATGAAACCTTCCGACTCCTTTCCGATCACGAAAACGCGGACCAAAGCCGGCGAAAGCTGAGGATGAGCGGGCCGCTGTTTCACCTGTTCTCGTCCGCGCCCGAACCGGTTGCACCCTTTAGCCACGCCGTCGAGGCCGATGGCTGGGTGCAGCTGACCGGCCAGATGCCGACCGACCCCGATGATGACGCCAAACCCTTGCCCGACGGCATCGATGCCCAGACCCGGCGCGTCATGGATAACTTAGGCCTGGTCTTGGCGGAATTAGGCCTGGGGCTCGAGCACGTAACGTCGGCCCGCGCCTATCTGGTGAATTTCGAGCGCGATTACGCCGCCATGAACGAGGCCTATGCGTCATACTTCCCCGCCGACCGCCGCCCGGCCCGCACCTGCGTCGGCGTCACCGCCCTGGCCCGTGGCGCGCTCGTCGAAATAGACATGATCGCCAAGCGGCCTTAAAGCTGTTTGGGCTATCCGGCAAATATGCATTAAAGGACCTGTTCATGCCCACCAAGACCCTCAGACATTTCTTAAAAGCGGCTTTCTGCGCCCTGTTGTTGATGGGCCTTGCCGCTTGTAGTGAACAACCGATTTCTGACATCAAGGCGCCGGCCGCCATTAAGGCGATCCGCAGCGGCGACGACAAGGCCTGGGACGCGGTGCGCTCGAAAAAGGTCCGCTGGGCGGGCAGCGTCGAAAAGGTGCTGATGGTCCATGGCGACGAATTCGTCAAGGAATACTTCCTCCGCTTCGACCCCGGTTTTGGCAAGGGCGCCATAGCCGAAGTCCAGATCAATCCGTCGGCGGCCGAAAACTACAGGCCGGGGCAGGCGATCACGGTGACGGGGATTGTCTTGTCTCATGAAAAAGAAGGCGAGACGACGATCGTCAAGCTGGGCTCCGGCAAGATCGAATAAGCGCTGCGGCCTTAAAGCGGCAGGGCGATGCCGACTTAAGAGCCGGTTGCCACTCGCAGTTTGCCTTTGACGCCGTGCCTTTCGATCAAGTCTGCGACCAATCCACTGTCTTTGGCTTCCGCGATAAATTGCTCGACGAAGGCTTTCAGGGCGACGTTCTCCGGTTTAGTGCCGATGGCCTGGCGCACCGATGAAAAGCCCCCGTCCAAAACGCGCGAACCGGGGAGGTTTTCAGCATTTTCCTTCAACGCCGGAAGCAAGCCCGCCAGCGCATCCAACTTTTCCGTCACGAACAGCTCTAAGGCGCCGGCAAGGCCTTTCGCGCGATGCAATTCCGCATGCTTCAGCGTGCGCGATAGGTACAAGTCGTAAGCGGCGCGGTCCGACACCGCGATCCGCACACCCGGCTGGTCCACATCCGCGATGGACTGAATAGGCGAATTTGCGGGCACAAGGTAGGTGGTCTCGATCTCAACATAGGCGTCACAGAAGGCGATCTTCTCGGCGCGCTTCGGCTCCACCGCGATCAAGCCGATGTCCCATTCGTTGCGTTCCACCGCATCGGCAACCTCGCCCGGTGTGGCGAAAGTCACGTAGGAAACGCCAACGCCCAGGCGCTCGGCGATCATCGCCGCCATATCCGGCGCCACACCTTGCGGATCGCCGGTGGCGCTGGTTCCCGTCACCAGTAGGATGTTGCCGAGATTGATGCCGACGCGCAGCCGGCCGGGATCGGTGAGTTCGGATAGGGCGCCTTCGGTCATGGTTGGTCTCTTGGCTTATTGTGAAAGGGCAAGCGGTTGAGGACGATGCGCGATCCGCCAACTGAAATCAACGCTCAAGGGTCGGTTGTCCCAAGGGTGCGGCATTGGCGATTAAGCCACCTGCCCACAAGCATAGCCGGACGCCCACGCCCATTGGAAGTTGAAGCCGCCCAGATGGCCGGTGACGTCAACGGCCTCGCCGATGAAATAGAGGCCGGGAACCGATTGGGCCTGCATGGTTTTTGACGATAATTCCTTGGTATCGACGCCACCGACGGTGACTTCCGCCGTGCGCTCGCCCTCCGAGCCATTGGGGGTGATGCGCCAAGCGTTGATGCGCGCGGCCAAGAGGCGCAGGGTTTTGTCGGAAGTCTCCGCCAGGCGACCGTCACAATCCGCCCACTCGACCATCCGTTGCGCCAGGCGCGTCGGTAAGCGTTGGGCCAGTGCCGTGCGCACCGCCTTCTTGGGGTGCTTCTCCTTGGCCAATTTAAGATGTTGATAGACGTCGGCACCCGGCAGCATATCGATGGTGATCGTGTCGCCTTGGCGCCAGTACGACGAAATTTGCAAAATCACCGGCCCGCTGAGGCCCCGGTGGGTGAACAGCAGCGCCTCGGTGAAGCGGACCTTGCCGAGCGTCACCGTCGCCTCCAAGGAAATTCCCGCCAGCCCATCGAGCGCGGCCAGCGTGTCTGCGTCGAAGGTCAGCGGCACGAGGCCGGGGCGGGGATCGATCACCTTGAGCCCGAACTGCGTCGCCATATCGTAGCCAAAGCGGCTCGACCCCATCTTCGGGATGGACGGCCCGCCGGTGGCGATAACCAGAGACTGAGCCGTGAACGATCCACGATCCGTTTCCACGGTGAATCGATGCTCGCCTTTTGCAACGTTCATCACATTTGTCGCCGTCTGGATGCCGACGCCGCCGGCCTCGTCGAGCAACATGTCGATGATCTGCTGGGCGGAGCCGTCACAGAACAGCTGACCGTGATCGCGCTCGTGATAGGAAATGCCGTGCTTTTCCACCAGGGCGATGAAGTCGCCGGGGGTGTAGCGCTTCAGGGCCGAAATGCAAAAGCGCGGATTGTCGGACAGAAAGTCGCCGTTCGAGACATACCGGTTGGTGAAGTTGGCGCGGCCACCGCCGGAGATGCGGATTTTCTGCCCGACCTTGGCCGCCCGTTCCACCACCTTTACCCGGCGTCCGCGCTTGTTCGCTTCGACCGCGCACATAAGACCCGCCGCCCCGGCGCCGATGATGATGATGTCAACGTCCTGCATGGGTGAGGTATAGCCGAAGGTCTTGGCGCCGCCAAACCTATCCGGCAGGGGGTATGCCCGCTTTTTAATGTATACAAAGTATATACATTTGTGCAAAATACGGCATATTTACAAACAGGAGAAACCCATGAGGAGCCACGTCGCCAAATGGGGAAACAGCCTATCGCTGCGGCTTCCCAAAGCATTCGTCGATCATCTTCATTTGAAAGAAGGGGACGCCGTCGATTTGGATGTTGATGGCGGGCATCTGCGCGTGACGCCGGCGAAGCCGTCGTATGAGCTAAAAAATCTTTTGTCCGAAATCACCAAAGACAACCAACCTGAATCGTTTGACACCAGCCCGATGGGTCAGGAAATCCTGTAATGGCGACGCCGGATCGGGGCGATCTCGTCTGGATAACCTTCACACCGCAAGCCGGGCACGAACAAGCGGGGCGCCGACCGGCGGTTGTCTTGTCTCCCCGCGAATACCATCAGAAAACGACGTTTGTTGTTGTCTGTCCCATCACCACGACGATCAAGGGATACCCATTCGAGGTCGTGCTGCCCGACGGGCTTCCCGTCGTTGGCGCGGTGTTATCCGATCAGGTAAAAAGCCTGGATCGGCACGTCCGCGACATTGAGGTGGCGGGGAAGGTTCCGAACGCGGTGATGAATGAAATTACGGCAAAGCTTGGGGCGTTGTTGTTGGGGTGAGGTTTTGCCTCCTGAGGTGGGGCGTAATTAAGGGGGACAGCTTACTCTTGAGCGTAAGCTGTCCCCCTTAATTCCTGGTGTGCACCCATGCAAAGAGGGGAATGGCCATGCCTAACTTACTTCCCCCCCACTCGTAAAACGGGTAGAATTTTATCCGAAATTCATTTTAGTTTAGGAGACTAGTATGGGCGAAGAAAATAAATGTATGTGTGGGTGCCATACAGACCTTGAGCGTTGGGAACGTTTCCAAGAAGCGGCTCATAATGAAAAATCGTGGATGAGCGAGCGCTTGAATTGGATGTTGGTGCCGCAAGGCGTTCTCTTCGGGGCCCTTGCATGGATCATGAAACTCTTGAACGAAGAACCTATTACACAAATCCAGATCGAGAAATTGGAGGCACTTGCGGCCATGGTATCGACGCTTGGGGCCACCCTGGCTTTAATTGGGTTTGTCGGTTCGGTCGCTGCGGGGCGTATGCATTTCCTCTGGACCAACCAGATCAATAAAATTGCGAAGGCCCTGAATGAAAATGGTTCCACTAATCCCCTAGTTTCATTCGGAATGAAGCCGCATTGGCCTGCGAGAACATCAACGGTTATGCCAACCTTTGTCACGGTTGCGTTTTTTTTCGCCTGGGCAATATTCATCAACCAAAATTTTAAAGATGGAATGATGGACATAATTTACATCATTCTCATTTTGGAGACTTTATTTGCGGGGGCTATCGTTGGGTTCGTAGTTTGTATGGGCGGTGAAGACCTTTCGAAAAATTAATTGAGATGCTGATATGATTTTCAAGGCCGTTTTTTTTGATGTCGATGGGGTTTTGCTGGACACGTTGCCTGCACATATCCAGGTTTGCAAAAACTTAGCCGAAAAAAATGAACCCCTGAAACGCTCTATTCCAACGGCCAAAGAGTTTAAAAAAAAGATCGTCCGGGGTGATAAGGAGATCGCCCCTATGCGCTGCTTTTTTAAAGCGGTCGGTTTCAAGGAAGAGGAAATCAATAAGGCGGTTTCATGGTATGATGATAATTTCTCGGACAAATTTGACTTGCCCTGTTTCGATGGTGTCGAAGCCATGCTTGCGAAGATGACCAAGACGTTGCCACTTGGCATTGTAACATCCAATGTCCGAAAAAATGTCGAAGGGCCGTTGGCTGAGTCTTTTAAGCATTTCACGCCTGGATGCGTATTCACCAAAGATATGAAACTTAGCAAGTCTGCTGCACTTGTATTGGGGGCGTCGTATTTGGGGCTTGAAATAGAAGAAGTTCTTTTTGTCGGTGATCAGAAGCGTGACCACGAAGCAGCTAAAACTGTAGGGGCTTCTTTTCTCGGTGTTACCTATGGCTGGCAGTTCGATGTTGGAGACAAAGGGTTAGACTTAGTAAATGGGCCGGAAGAAATTCTTCCCTATATCCAGTCAAAAAATGACCGCTAAAGACTTCTTTTCACTCCAAAAAAAGTTTCCATTTTGTTCTTGATTTCTCCAACGAAGTATGATTTAATTCCCCAAAGTATCTTGTATAGGAATTATAGGTTATGAAATCATGCGTTTCGCCGAGGAAAATGACGACTAATGACGGCTTTGCCGGCGCTTTTCCCGTTGGCAATTGTTTGGAATCAATAGGTTATGGTGGATTGGGGCTTCAAAAATGACGACTTTCGGTCTACTCTCCGACGACCCCCGGACGACCCACCGACGACCCGTTGACGACCCATCGACGACCCACCGACGACCCAACGACGACCCGTCGAAGACTTGCCGAAGACCGGCGGGCGACCCACCGCAGACTCCCGGACGGCTTCCAGGAGTTGGCCAGGCGGGGGCTGGACGAGGGCTGGCCGGAGGCCGGACGGGGACTTGTGAATCCCAGTCTGACAAGGCATAACAAACACGAGTTTTCCGAAAGACGGGCCGCGCAAAATAGGCCCGGAACGACAAGGATTAGCCGCCGATGAAAATCGCCATCCCCAAAGAGCGCCTGGAAAACGAAGCCCGCGTCGCCACCTCGCCGGACGTGGTCAAGAAGCTGATCGGGCTTGGGTTTGAAGTCGTCGTTGAAAAAGACGCCGGCGCCGGCGCTTCTTTTACCGACGACGCCTTCAAGGAAGCCGGCGCGACCATCGCCAAGGATGCGGCCAGCGCACTGAAAGGCGCCGAAATCGTCCTTAAGGTGCAGGGCCCGATGGCGTCCGAAATCGCCCTCATGAAAAAGGGCACGATCCTGATCGCGTCGCTAAACGTCTTAAGCAACCCGGACGGGGCCAAGGCCCTGGCGCAAGCGGGCATAACGTCATTCGCCATGGAGATGATGCCCCGCATCACCCGGGCGCAAAGCATGGATGTCCTGTCGTCGCAATCGAACCTGGCGGGCTACAAGGCGGTGTTGGACGCGGCAGGCGAATACGGTCGCGCTTTTCCGATGATGATGACCGCCGCCGGCACGGTCGCCCCGGCCAAGGTCTTCATCATGGGCGTCGGCGTCGCCGGCTTGCAGGCCATCGCCACCGCGCGCCGCTTGGGCGCCATCGTCTCGGCGACCGACGTGCGCCCCGCGACCAAAGAGCAAGTCGAAAGCCTGGGCGCGAAGTTCGTCATGGTCGACGACGACGAGACCAAGCAGGCCGAGACCTCGGGCGGCTACGCCCGCGAAATGTCCGACGAATATAAGCGCAAGCAGGCGGCCCTCATTGCCGAGA
>JABMOY010000087.1 GCA_013203955.1 Rhodospirillales bacterium
CACCATCGGCACCATCCTGATCTGGGGCGTCGGTTGCATGTTCTTGTTCCCGGTTGTCGGGCACATGCTTAACCTCGGACATATCCAGTTCGGCGCTTGGGCCGGAACGGGGATTCTCAACTCGGCGCAGGTCGCCGGCGCCGCCCTGGCTTATCAGCCGGACGGCATCGAGACGTTGAAGGTCGCCGAAATCTTCAACATCACCCGCGTTCTGTTCCTGCCGATCATCGTGCTCTGGCTCGCCCTTTGGTATGTTAAGCACGAGGGTGAGGTAGATAGTCAGAAAGTCGACGTCGGCAAAGTGATCATCGGAAAATTCCCGGTCTTCGTGCTCGGCTTTATCCTGATGTTCGCCCTGTCGTCGACCGGCGTGTTCGCCCCGGCGCAGCACTACAAGGGCAAATACTTCGACAACAACGTCAAGGCGTCGAAGCTCTTGAAGGACAAGGACATCGCGGCGCTCTCCGCCGAGATGAGTAAAATCAAGAGAAACGACCAGAAGGCGGCTATCGAAAGCATGATCAAAAACAAGAAGATCATGAGCATCGACGACGAGACACTGATCCGCGGCGTTCATAATGCCAAGGTCATGTCCAAGGCCTCCAACAATATCCTCAAGAGCGCGACCAAGGCGGTTCGGCATACGGCGAAGAAGATCAGTAAGTTCCGTCAATGGATCACGCTTCTGTTCGCCTTCGGTCTGACCGGGCTCGGCATGCAGATCACGCTCTCCGCCATGAAACAGGCGGGCGGACAGCCCCTTGTCATCGGCGGTATCGTCGGCACGGTGAAAGCTGTGGCGTCGTTAATCGTGATCCTCATGTTCGTGCGTGAAGTCATTTAACGGGAGTATGGAAAATGAGTGAACAAAACGACTCACAAGATATCGACATTCAAGAAGAAGCCGGCGCTACGTTCCATCGTGGTTCGGCGCTGTCTTTGTTCCACAGCGACCGTCTAGAGGACTTTCTGGCGCTGATATTTGCGTTGGCGGTTGCCCTGTTCGTTTACGTTAATTACTAACGTCCAGGCGTCTTAAATAGGGAATCCCGGCGTCTAAATGGGCGCCGGGTTTTCCTTTGTCCGCGCCGCCTATCTAATGTGTTAAAAATGACGCCATGAAACTCAAGAAAATCATCCTCGCCAGCCACGGCACCCCCGGCGCAAAGGCGGCCGAAGACCTAGCCTTTGATTTATGCCGGGAAAACGGCGCATCGCTTTATCATCTGCTGGTCGTTCCCGACTTCTGGAAGGGCATGATGGGCGACGACTGGCTCAACAACGCGGTCACGCAAATCCGCTTCGGCAACTACGTCGAAAACCAGCTTGTCCGGGAAACCGCCGACGAAGTCGAACGCCTGTCTAAAAGGGCGAAAAAGGCCGGCATTGCCTACAAAGACGACGTCCGGCTCGGCAAACCGGCGGCGTGCCTGATCGACGCCTGTGAGAAGGGCGGCTTCGACCTCTGCGTGATCGGCTCGCCCCGGCCCAAGGGAGCCGAAGGTTACCGCTCGCGCATGGACCTAGAACACCTGACGCGTTCCCTTAAGACGCGGCTTTTGATCGTGCCCCATCCGGATCGATGAGCGAGCTTCCCGCCCCCCCTTCGGATAATCAAGACGCCGCCTGGGTCACCATCGAAACGCCTTTCGATGCCAAGGGGCTGTCCGGGTTTCTGGATGATGTGGAACGGCTATTCAGGATCAATTCGCTGTTGGTGTTCGAAAACTGGCAATCCCTTGGCAACGGCGAATACCAGTTTAAAGCCAAGAACCTGAGCAATGATAAAACCGTGGAAACCGGCATCAAGACTGCCCGGGAAGGAAACACCCTTACGGTGACTTATAGGGGAGGCCTGAAAACGACAACGACCTTCCGCCTCGACCCCAAACCGGACGGCACCGTTGATTTGATCGTCACCGACAACTATTCGGGAACGAGCAAGCAGGAGCGCGAAGCCCGCATGGACGAGGTCGACAAGAGCCTGACCCAATGGGGCCGCGACCTGCGCCTCTATCTGCTGGCCTGGAAAAAATGGTCGTGGTTCCCTGGATGGAAGTGGTACAGGCGCCGCGTCTGGCAACAGATGCAGCCGATGGCGCGCCGCATTTGCTTTATGCTGCTGGTCGTTACGGCTTTGGAATTTTTCGCCTTTTTGATGGTGTTCACCATCTTCTGGCTGGAGTTGGATAAGTACTTCGGGTGAAATGCTTTGTCGGCTGCTGAAAAATCGGATTTGCGGCGACAATCCTTCGACATGCTCGCTTTCGCTCGCGGCTCAGGATGAGGAATTACATTTCCTTATGCCTCACCCTGAGGAGGGCCGAAGGCCCGTCTCGAAGGGGCGCTGCCGCAAATCCGCTTTTTCAGCAGCCCCCTAGCCTTCCTTCTTCTCCCAACCACCGCCGGGGCCCTGGCGCCAGTAGGTCAGGTCGTGGCCGGCTTCGGTATAGCTTTTCCAGCGCCCGCGGGCGGCCTCGACGGCGGCATCGTCGCGGCCGTTAAAAATCTCGAAACAGCGCTCGAAATTGCCGATCTTGTCCGACGCGGCGCCGTCGGTCAGAAACAAAAAATCCGCCTTGTTGGGGTTTTCATCGTCACTCGCCAACCACACCGGCTGGTCTTCAGGCCCGCCGTCGTTTTTCGTGCCATGGGGCAGCCAAGAGCCCTGCTCATACGTCCAAAGAAGGTTGGCTAAGGCTTCGACGCGCTCGTCCGTCCCGGCCATCACCAGGGCGCGCTTGCCCGTATCCAGCGTTTTTTCCAGGAGCTTGGGCAGGACGCTTTCCAGCGGGGATTTTTCCAAATGATAGAAGGCGATTTCGGTCACAGCCCCCCCGCTAAAACGCGCATAAGCGTCTATTTCTTTTCGTAATAATCGGCGACCAGCCGGTCCAGCAGGCAAACCCCAAAGGCCGTCGACCCCTTGGGCGCAAGCGGCAAATCCTTCTTGGCCCAGGTAACGCCGGCGATATCCAAGTGCGCCCACGGCGTGCGCCCGACGAAGCGCTGCAGAAACTGCGCCGCCGTGATCGACCCGGCGCCGCGACCGCTGGAAATGTTCTGCATGTCGGCGATGTCGGATTTCAGCATCTTGTCGTATTCATCGCCCATCGGCATCCGCCATACCCGTTCGCCGGTTTTCTGGCCGGCCTCGGTCAACTGTTCGGCCAGCTTGTCATTGTCGGCGAACATGCCGGCATATTGGTCGCCAAGCGAAATGATGATGGCGCCGGTCAAGGTCGCCAGATCGACGATGAACTTCGGCTTGAAGCGGGTGTTGGCGTAATGCAGCGCATCGGCCAGCACCAAACGCCCTTCGGCGTCGGTGTTCAGCACTTCGATGGTTTGCCCCGACATCGAGGTGACGACGTCGCTTGGCCGTTGCGCATTGGCGCCCGGCATATTTTCCGCCAGCCCGACGACGCCGACGGCATTGACCTTGGCTTTGCGCCCGGCCAGCGCCTTCATCAGGCCGACGACGACGCCCGATCCGCCCATGTCGTATTTCATTTCTTCCATACCGGCGGACGGTTTGAGCGAAATACCGCCGGTATCGAAGGTCACGCCCTTGCCGACGAAACAAACATTTTGATAAGCCTTGGCTTCCAGTCCCTTTTTCGGCGCATTTCCCTTGAGGCCCTTCCACTGCATGACAACCATCTTGCTTTCGCGGACGCTGCCCTGGCCGACGCCAAGAATCGCCCCCATGCCGAGACGCTTCATCTGCGCCTCGCCCAGCACCTCGACCTTGACGCCGAGCTTGCTCAGCTCGCGGCATCTTTTGGCCATGGATTCAGGGTATAGAACGTTGGGCGGCTCGGTCACCAAGTCGCGGGTCATGAAGACGCCCTGGGCGACTTTGTCTCTGGCAGCGAACGCCGTCTTGGCCTTGGCCGAGTTCTTGCAGCGGATGGTCAGCGCCGCCAGTGTCGGCTTGCCGTTGCCGTTGCCGTTGCCGTTGCCG
>JABMOY010000088.1 GCA_013203955.1 Rhodospirillales bacterium
AAACCGGCCATGAATTGATCTACATGACCGGCAACATGATTGAGTTGCCGCGCGCCGCCCTCAGGGCCGGTGAAATCGCCGAAGGAGCGGAATTTTTCAGTTTCGGCACCAATGACCTGACGCAGACGGTCTATGGCTTTTCCCGCGACGACGCCGGCCATTTCCTGGAGCCCTATCACAAGAAAGGCATCATGCCCGACGACCCCTTTATGACCATCGACCGGGACGGCGTCGGCGAGTTGGTCAAAATCGGCGCCGAGCGCGGCCGCGCCGTCAGGCCTGATTTGAAATTGGGGATTTGCGGCGAACATGGCGGCGACCCGGCCTCGGTCGCATTCTGCCAGGAAATCGGGCTCGATTACGTGTCGTGTTCGCCCTACCGGGTGCCGATTGCGCGCCTGGCGGCGGCGCAAGCAGCGTTAGCAAATAAAGACTAGGAAATAAGGATCGCCGATGACCGATATGCACTTGGACGATGACTGCATCTTCTGCAAGAGAAGATGCGTTTCCTTTAATATCAATGGGGTTCGCCACTTTTCACGTCATATGCAGTGAACGCGGATTTCAGGGCAGAATCGAACCACCATTTCGGGTCGTGGTGAACCTTTCAGAGGCCATGCCAGTGAACCAATTTGAACAACTCAGCAGCCCGAAGTGGTGGTTCGAAACTATCGTAGAGCCAAATTTCGAAGAATATTGTTCTGACCGCTTTTCACGCCGAAAGGCCGTGAACGCCATCGTCACGACTTATCACTTTTGGGAACGTCTCTACCATTTTCAAAACCAAGTTTCATCACCCCCCCGTAAACCCTCCAGGGAGAGTGCTGACCTATTTCGAGACAAGTTGATTCAAGCTCGTCCACACCTTGGTGTGCTCCGAGACGTTACTGATGCTGTCAAACATCAACTCCGTACACGCAAAGGGAGCAAATACTCCCCTACCGACAGTTTTATCGCCACATCTTCGACAGGTGTAACAGCGACAACACCCGATGGACTCGAAATCGGCGATACCGGCCTGTTGGTTGAAGCTGTACTGAAAGATGTTATCGCGTACTGGCGGGAGCAATTGGACTAAGAGTTAAGTTAGGAGAGCAGATTGTTGCTTACAAAGGAACAAATTGCAGTACGGCAGTTGGATGCAGCTATACGACTGCTATTCGATGCGGGGGACGTCGTGTCAGTTCATACGCTTGCCGCTGCCGCGGCAGAAGTGTTTCAGGATCTGTTGGGATCGAAAGATATCGAGTCTTGGAAAAATCGAGCCGTAAAGGCTAATCCCCACCTGGAGGAAGCCGAAGTTCACAGGATCCTCACAACTGCACAGAACTTTTTTAAACATGCAGACCGGGATCCAGAAGCCACGATCACGTTTGAGGAGACTGACAATGACATGATTATCATGCTTGCAATAGCCGAATATTTAGAATTATTGCAAGATCGCAATAAAAACCAAACCGATACGGAGATGCTTTCAATTCCAATGTCTGTATTTCAATTCTGGTTTTTTGCAAAGAGAGACGATGACCCTGAAATTGCTCCAGAGTTGCAGGCAATAGCCAAAGACCTTTTTCCTGGCCTGAAAGACCAACCGAGATTCGAGCAAATGGCGCTCGGCAGTGCATTCTTGTGTGAGCGGGAAGCTGACTAGAAAAAGCTGGCAAGAGGGGCCCTGACTGGTGCTCTCGTAATCGGAGGCTTGACGGGGCTCTAAAAAGCTCGCCACTCTACCCTGTAATCCGCAGTCACTGGTGACAGGATATATTATGAAAAGTGGCGAACCCCCTCGTTTGGAAACGAATTGTATTTTTTGCAAGATCCTTCGCGGCGAAATCCCCTGCTTCAAGGTCCATGAAGACGATGACATCCTGGCTTTCATGGATATCAATCCCATCGCCCCGGGCCACGTGTTGGTCATTCCCAAGCACCATTCCAAGGATATCCTGGTTACGCCGGCAGAATGGGTGGGCAAGGCCTTTGCCGGCGCCGGGCGTATCGCTCAGGCGGTGCAAAAGACTCTGAACCCCGACGGCATCAATGTCGTTCAGGCCAATGGCCCCGGCGCCAAGCAATCGGTGTTTCACCTGCATGTCCATGTCATCCCCCGGACCATGGACGACGGCCTGACCATGAACTGGGATCTGGTGCCCGGCGACATGGACGCCATCGGTAAACTGGCGGAACGCATTGCCGCTAACGTTGAGTAGGATTAGCACTCCCCCTTCGAGACGGACCTCTTACCTGCTAACTGAATGACGGCGTTGGCGCCTACTTCAATCGTTAGTATGGAAACCGTACAATTAGAATCGTCACCCCCGCGAAGGCGGGGGTCCAGGGGAAGGTGCTGGATTCCCGCCTTCGCGGGAATGACGTGAGGGGAGGAGGGGAATGACGTGAGGAGGATTAATGCCGCTAACGCCGCACGAAAATCGTCCAGTCCGGCAGCGGCCTGTCGTCGGTATAGGTGACATCGGGGCTTAGCTTTTCCCGGCAGAAATCCTCAAACGCCTTGCCGTCGGCGTAATAAAGGCCGGGGTATTGGTCGGGCGCATCTGCGCGCAGTAAATTAAAGCCGAGCGCTTTCCTGGTCTTGCTCCACAATTGCTCCAGGCTGGCCTTGACGTATTCCAGCCATTCGCCCTCATCGGCGCTCAGGTTCATGTTGTAGGTGCCGCAGACGAAAGTGTAATCGGCTTCTTCGGTGGCGATCAGGTGGCGATGAAATTTGGCGCGCGGGTCTTGGGTGCAATTTTCGGCTTCGTCAATCATCGCCTGGGAAATATCGATGCCGATATAGCGGCTTTCGTTCATGACCGGGCGGTCCTTCAAATAATCGAAGAAGGCGCCGTAGCCGCAGCCGAAATCGGTGATGGAAATACCGCCCTGGCGGTCTTCCGGTGCGAACAGTCTGCTCAGGATGTCGTAGCGCCGGATTTGCCATTCCTCGTTCTTCCAGAAGGCGCTCCTGGGGTCGGCCCCGAACCGGGCCACCCGTTCCTCGAAGCTCGCCAATACAGGCCCCAGCATCTTTTGCGATTTTTTAAGGGTCTCAATAGCCTGGCTAATATCTTCGCTCATGATGCTTGTCTCGTAACTCGGGCGCGGACCGCGGCCTCCACTTGTTTTAAGACCGCCGACCAATCGCCGGGCGCGCCTTGGCGGAATAGCTTTATTGACGGATACCAGGGACTGTCATCGCGTTCCAGCATCCAGCACGACAACGGCACGGCGCTCAGCATGACAAATGTTTCCACGCCCAAGGCGCCGGCCATGTGGGCGGTGGTGTTGGAAACACCGACCACCAAGTCAAGCGCCGCCACCTGTGCGGCGAAGCCATCCAGGTCGGCCATTTGGTCGATATCATTGTCGTGGTTAACCGCCGCCCCTGTCGTTTCCTCGAAGGCACGGCGTTGGTTTTCGGTATTGCCGTATTGAAGGTCGACCAGCCGGATGCCTGGAATTTTTCCCAGGAACCCTAAATCCGCCAGCGATACGGATTTTTCTCCGCCGATGTACTCATTAATGCTGGACCAGGAAATCCCGACCAGAAGCGGGGTTTCGCCGTCCCGGTATTTTTCACGTATCGCTTCCCGCCGTTCCGGGTCGGGCATCAAATACGAAGTCCGGGCGGGGAAGGAAGCTAAATCCGGGCGAAGCCATCGCCCCAGGCTCCCCGAAGGCGTCTGATAATCGATGTCGCCGCTTATGCTTTCCGGCGACGGCGGGTGGACTTGCGCGATGCATTTTGCTTCTGGGAACGAGCGCTGGAATAAAGGCACCAGCCGCCGGTCGCATTCGATGACGACGTTTGCATTTGTGTCCAACAGGTCCGGGATCATACTTGAGAAGAGGATTTCATCGCCGACGCCTTGCTCTCCCCAGACAAGCACCGTCTTGGCGCCCGCATCCTTATTCGCATTCGGGCCCGGCCACGAACTTTGAGGAAAGTCTCTTTTTTGTGCCGGGGCCTCGGCGCAGCGCCAGCGCCATTCGTGTTCCCCCCAGCCGTCCGCCAACCGGCCTTGCAGGAGAAGAACGTGGGACAGGTTCCAATGCGCCTCGGCGTAATCGGGGTCGATCTCCAAGGCCCGGCCAAGACTTGTGGCCGCGTCATCCATTCTGCCCGCTTTCTTATGCGTGTTTCCTAAGTTGTGGTGGGCCTCCTTGAAATCGGGCATCAGGGCAAGCGCGCGCTGGAAATGATCGATAGCGTCATCAAAACGGCCGAGATCGCAAAGCACGTTGCCCATATTGTTGAGCGCTTCGGGGAATTGCGACTCCAGTTCAAGCGCCTTTTCAAGCGCCACCAAGGCATCGTCCGGTCTTTTCAATTTTTGCCACGCGCCGCCAAGGTTGGCAAAGGCGCGGGCGTGCGACGGGTTGGCGTCTATGGCGAGCCGATAGGCGACTATGGCGTCTTCGGTATTGCCCATCGTTTCCAGCGCCGCGCCGAGGTTGGTATGGGCCTGGAAATAGTCCGGCTTGATACTGATGGCGCGACGAAAGGCGTCTGCCGCATTTTCTGCGTTGCCCAGCAACTGCAGGACGACGCCGAGATTGTAATGGGCTTCGGCGAAATCCGGATCGGCCTCGGTCGCTTGACGGTAGCTTTCAGCGGCTTCATCCAGCCGCCCTTGGCCGGCCAATTCGGCTGCATGCACGCAAAGCGCCGCCGCGTCCGTTTCAGGCTGTTTCCTATTCATGGCCGGCATTATGGCGCAAGGCGTGTGGCGAGGCGACGGTTACTCCTGAACCGTCATCCAGCCGGGTTTTGACGGCGCCACGGAAACGCCGTCGGCAATTAGCTTGGCGCTTACATCTTCTATGGCTTCAAGCCGCATCAGCGCCAGGCCGACGCCGCCGTCCTCGGTTGCGACCGATGAGCGCACTTCGCCGGCTTCTTTTTCGCCCAGCATAATCGGTGTCGCCGGGGCCGGGGGCGGGCCGTCAAACGTCACCGGCATCAGACGCTTTTTCACCAAGCCCCGGTATTTCGTTCTGGCCGTCAGCTCCTGGCCCATGTAACAGCCCTTGTCCCAATCGACGCCGCCGAGTTCATCGAAACCGCTTTCCAACAGGATGGATTTCTCGACGATCATGTCGCGGCTGCCGTCGGGCAGGCCCAGTTGCAGCCTCAGGCGGTCATAGTCGGCGGCACTGGCGGTTTTGAAGTCCGCCGATTCAAAGGCCATTTCGGCGCCGTTGGCGAGCACGATGGCGCGGCCGCCGACGTCGGCAAGCCGGGGATCGGCATAGACAATACCTTCTTCGCCAAAGGCCGCTGCCGCCCCTGGGCTGTCCGGCAACCCGGCGCCCTTGGCCCAGGCCGCCCAGCCATCGCCGAAAATGGCGGCCACGGTCAATTCATCGGATCGGTCTTGCAGCGTCACATCGACGCGCAGCTTATAAAGTGTAAGCCGTTTGATCAGATCTTCCAGGCGTGCTTTCTCGCAATCGAGCAATAGCGCCCCGTTTTGTTCAACAATAAAAAAGTCATGCAGGTATTTCCCTTGCGGCGTCAAAAGGGCGGCATAGATGGCGCGCCCGGGCCCGGCCTTTTTAACGTCGTTGGAAACCAGTCCTTGCAAAAAGGAAACCCGGTCTTCGCCTGAAATTGCCAAGATGCCGCGGTCCTCAAGGATGGAAAAATTGGGCTCAATGCTCATGGATCGCCTTTCGTGCCTCGAAATGGCCTAAATATCGCGTAAGTATGGCAGAATTGTACGCCTTCGTCGGACTAGAAGTGGGGCTGGAAAGCTCCCTGCGCAAGCCCCCCAGGGGACGCCGGGGGACTCCGGGGGAACCCTGGGGCCTTTGCAAGCCATTTTGGCGGTCGTATAAGGGCGGGAACTTGGGGAATTCGGCATGAGAATCCTTTTCATAACCTCGACCCGGGTCGGCGATTCCATTCTTTCGACCGGGCTGTTGTCCCGTCTGATCGAGGAAAACCCGAAAGCCCGCATCACCATCGCCTGCGGACCGGCGGCGGCGCCCCTGTTCGGCGGGGTGCCGAACCTGGAAAGGATCATCATACTCAACAAAATGGCGTTCTCGCTTCATTGGGTGGCCATGTGGTGGCTTTCGGTGGGGAAATTCTGGGACATCCTCGTCGATCTTAGGAATTCGCCGATGTCTTATCCTCTGGCCGCCGGAAGGCGTTTCCGCCTGACCCGGTCCCGGACCTCCGGCCACCGGGTGGCCCAGTTGGCGGCGGTTATGGGTGTCACGGGGGAACCGCCGGCGCCGAAGGTCTGGCTGACGGATCAAGCGCGCGAAGCCGCCAAGACCCTTATCCCGGACGGGCCGCCGGTGCTGGCCGTCGGGCCGACCGCCAATTGGCAGGCGAAAATCTGGCGGGCCGGGGATTTTGTTGAACTGACCAAACGTCTTTCGGGGCCCGGGGGCATTCTGCCCGGGGCCCGGGTCGCGGTGTTCGGCCGCGATGACGAACGGCCGATGGCGCTCCGTGTTATTGACGCCATCCCCGAAGACCGCCGCATCGACCTGGTCGGCCACATCGACCTGATGACCGCCGGGGCTTGCTTGGAACGGGCCGCATTTTATGTCGGCAACGATTCCGGGCTCATGCATCTGGCCGCCGCCGTTGGCACGCCGACTTTGGGGCTGTTCGGGCCGAGCCTGGAAGAACACTATGCGCCCTGGGGGCCGCTTTGCGCCGTCGCCCGCGCCGAGAAATCCTTCGATGAGATTTTTCCCGAAAACTTCGACCACCGGGAAACGGGAAGCCTGATGGATAGCTTGACCGTTGATGTTGTCGAGGACGCGGCCAAGGACCTTTGGCGGCGGGCAGCAGGGGTGTCGGCATGACAGGGGAAGGTATCGGTTTGTCAGCGCTTGTCGTCGCCCATAACGAAGAAGGCCAGCTTGCCGAATGCCTGGATTGCCTGACATTCGCCGATGAAATCGTCGTGGTTTTAGACAAGTGCACCGACGGGACCGGCGAAATCACCAAACGTTTTACCGATCACATCATTGAGGGCGCCTGGGATATAGAAGGCGACCGCCGCAATGCCGGGATCGAGGCCTGCCGGGGAAAATGGATTTTCGAGATCGACGCCGACGAACGGGTAACGCCTGATTTGGCCAACGAAATCCAAAAGTTGATCCGGGAAACGGACGCCGATATTTTTGACGTGCCGGTGGATAATTATATCGGAAGCCGCCTTGTCCGCTTTGGCTGGATGGCGGCCATGGGAACGACGGTGACGCCAAGACTTTTCCGCAAAGGAATAAAAAAATGGGGCGGACAGCGGGTTCATCCTCATCTTTATGTCAATGGGCTGAAGGGGGCGCCCTTGGCCCATGCCATCGTCCACCACACCGCCGGTAATATCTCGGACCTGTTGCGGCGGCTTGATCGCAACACCACTTGGCGGGCCCGCGATCTTGTGGAAACGGGTGAAATCGGATCGTTCCCCAACATGGTGCGCAAAATATTATCGCGTTTCTGGAAATGCTACGTGGCGCGCCGGGGCTATCGGGAAAACGGCTACGGCTTCGTCATCGCGCTCTGCGCCGCCCTTTATCCGGTGTTGTCGCACCTGAAGGCGCGGTTGGAAATTGAGGGCGAGGCATGAGCGGCATCAAGCTTTCCGCGGTGATTTCCGTGCGCAACGAAGAGGCGCAGTTGGCCGAATGCCTGGACGGGCTTTCCTTTGCCGATGAAATCGTCGTGCTGTTGGACAAGTGCACCGATGGGTCCGGCGACATTGCCCGCAAATACACCGACCGCGTCATTGACGGCGCCTGGGAAGTCGAAGGCGATCGCCGCAACGCCGGGATCGAAGCGTGTCGGGGCGAATGGGTGTTCGAGATCGATGCCGACGAGCGGGCATCGGAAGAACTGGGCCGGGAAGTCCGAAATGTGGTCAACACGACAGCCTTCGATTGGCATGAAATCCTCGTCGACAATTATATCGGCGGCAAGCTGGTGCGTTGGGGTTGGGGCGCGTCATATGGAAAAGCCGCCTATCCGGGGCTGTTCAAAAAAGGCGTCAAGGTTTGGGGACGCAACCGCGTGCACCCGCCGCTGACCTGGGCCGCCGGCGCCAGCAAAGGGCCGCAATTGAAAAATCGTATCCGCCATCTGGTCGACCGCAATATTTCCGACATGATCCGCCGCCTCGACAGCTATTCGACGGCGAAAGCCAAGGACCTGCGCCAATCGGGCGATATCGGTTCCATGGCCTCGAACGTTCGCCGCATCTTTTCGCGTTTCATCAAGTGCTATGTCTTTCGCAAGGGCTACCGCGAAGGCGGTTATGGGTTTCTGATCGCGCTCTTCGCGGGGCTTTATCCGATGTTGTCATACTTGAAGGCGCGGCTTGAGGAAGCGGATTGAATGGCGCAATTCGTTCTCGCAGACGACGGCATCGAATTCGACGGCCAGACGCCCGGACAGCGGCCTTTGGGCGGGGTCGAATCCTCGGTCATCGCCTTGATGGAAGAATTGGCGGCGCGCGGCCATGACGCGCTTGTCCTCAACAAATGCAAAGCGCCCCTCGATCACAAAGGCGTCCGTTGGCGGCCCATCGATGAAACACCCTGGCCCGAGGCCGCCGATCTTTACATCGCCAATCGCGGCGACAAGCTTATTGACCGCATGCCAAGCGCCAAGCGCACCGTCTTTTGGATTCACAATCCGGCGAAATATCTTCTCAAATGGCGATACTTATCGAAGCTGTGGCGGCTTCGCCCGGCCATCATTTTCATCGGTGAAAATCATGCCACCACGTATCCCAAGTGGGCGCCCGGCGGCGACCGGGTGGTCATTCCTTATGGTCTGCCCGATGCTTTTTGCGAGGCCGAAGTTTTAGCCGAAACGCCACCGCCCCGCGCCGTCTTCACCTCGAACCCGCTACGCTCGCTGGATTGGCTTTTGGAAATTTGGGCCAAGGACATTCAGCCGCACGTTCCGGGCGCCGAGCTTCATGTATTCGCCGGTGCGGCCACTTATGGCAGCGTCGGTGATAAAAGCGCTGGCCAGATGGAAGCCGTGTTGGATAAAGCCCGGGCGTTGGAAGATCATGGCGTTCGTCTGCGCGGGCCGGTGCCCAAGGAGCAGTTGATCGAGGAGTTGCGCCAATCCCGCACCATGCTTTACCGTGGCGATATCAATGAAACCTTTTGCCTGGCCGTCGGCGAGGCCCAGGCCATGGGAGTCCCCGCCGTTGTGGAGAATTTGGGTTCCGTCAGTGAACGCGTGATCGACGGCGAAACAGGATTTGTCGTCTCGGGTTCTGCTGCTTTCGCCGATGCCGCCAAGCGTCTGCTCACCGACGACGATCTTTGGCGCTCCCAGCATCTGGCGGCCCTCGAACAACAGCGAAGCTGGCGCTGGAGCCAAGCGGCGGCGGCGTTCGAGAAGTTGTTAGCCTGATCATGCGGGTCTTGCAGGCGATGGCGGGTGCGGAATACGGCGGTGCGGAAGCGTTCTTTACCCGCCTCGTATTGGCGCTGCACAAGGCCGGGCTGGACCAACGGGTCGTTATCCGCGCCAATCCCGTCCGCGCCAAAACCTTGAAAGACGGCGGCGTCACACCGGTCGAGCTGGCCTTCGGCGGGCTTTTGGACTGGCAGACGCCGCGCGCCCTGAAACGGGAAATAGAGGCCTTTAAGCCGGACATTGTTCTGACCTGGATGAACCGGGCCAGCCACATGTGCCCGAAAGGCGATTTCGTTCATGTCGGGCGGCTGGGCGGATATTACGATCTGAAGTACTACAAAAAATGCCAACACCTGATCGGCAATACCGAGGACATCCAGGATTATTTGGTCGGCCAGGGCCGGGCGAAGGAAAAGACCCACTACCTTCCAAACTTCGTTACCGGCGACAAGGCCGAGCCGCTTGCCCGGGGGCCGCTTTATACGCCCGATGCCGCGCCCCTGGTGGTGGCGATGGGGCGGCTACATGAAAACAAGGCGTTTGATGTGCTGTTGGAAGCGGTCTCGCGCGTGCCTAACGCCTATTTGTGGATCGCCGGCGAAGGGCCGCTTCGCCAGGACCTCGAAAAACTTGCGGAAAAGTATGCCGTCAAGCCGAGGACCCGGTTTCTGGGCTGGCGCGAGGATACGGCGTCAATCTTGGCCAGCGCCGATGTGTTTGTCTGCCCGTCCCGTCACGAACCCTTGGGTAACGTCGTCATCGAAGCCTGGGCCCAAGGTGTGCCGGTCATCGCCGCCGACAGCCTCGGCCCCGGCACCCTGATTGAACAACGCGAAACCGGCATTTTGGTGCCGGTGGACGATGCGGTGACCATGGGCAAGGCAATCAGGGGCTTGTTGGAGGACGACAAGCTTCGCAACCGCATCGCCAAGGAGGGCTACAAGGCCTACAAGAAGGACTTCACGGAAAAGATCGTCGTCGGGAAATACATGGAATTCCTGAACAACCTGTTGGTGGCCGGCTGATGTGCGGGATCGCCGGCATCATGGCGCGTTCGGGCTCTGCCCCCGATGCCGCCGCCCTTGATGCCTTGACCGCCGCCCTTGCCCACCGTGGCCCTGATGGCCAGGGGCGTTATGTTTCAGATGGCGTCGGCATGGTGCAGACGCGCCTCGCCATCATCGATCTTGAAACTGGGGATCAGCCGTTTTACGGCGACCAAAATGGAAACAAGGCGGCCTTAGTCGCCAATGGCGAAATCTACAATTATGTGGAGCTGAAGCTCGACATGGGGCGGGTGGATTTCCAGACGAAATCCGATTGCGAACCGCCGTTGCACCTCTACCTTCGCCACGGCCTCGATTTCGCCCGGCATCTGCGCGGCATGTACGCCCTCGCCCTGCATGATCCGGTGGAAAATTCGCTGGTGCTGGCCCGCGACCCCTTCGGCATCAAGCCGCTTTATTACGCCGAAACTGATGACGGGCTGGCCTTCGCGTCCGAGCCACAGGCCCTGCACCGAGCCGGGCTGGTCAAGCCGTCGCTCAACGCCAAATCGCGGGACGAGCTTCTGCAAATGCAGTTCACCACCGGGTCGGAAACGGTGTTCGAAGGCATCAAACGGCTACTGCCCGGCGAAACCGCCGTCGTCCGCCAAGGGCGGGTGGCCGAAAGGCTGTTCCATAAAGCCCTGCCCGAGGGCGGCCCGGTGCAAATTTCCAAGGCCGACGCGCTTCGCCGCTTGGATGAAATTCTCAACGACAGCGTCGGCGTTCATCAACGCGCCGACGTGCCCTATGGCATGTTCTTGTCGGGCGGCATCGATTCCTCCGTGCTGCTGGCGATGATGACGCGCTTAAACGTTCGTCCGGTGCAGGCGTTTACCGCAGGCTTTTCCGGTACCGCCGTGGCGGACGAGAGGGACCATGCCCGCGTTGTCGCCAAAGCCACGGGCGCCGATCACAGCGAAGTCGAATTCAATGAGGCCGATTTCTGGGCGCTGCTGCCGGAAATCGCCGCCGCCATGGATGATCCGGCGGCCGATTACGCGGTGCTGCCGACTTATAAGCTGGCGGCGGAAGCCAAGAGGGCCGGGCTCAAGGTGGTGCTGACCGGCGAGGGTGGCGACGAGCTGTTCGGCGGCTATGGCCGTTACCGCCGCGCCCGCCGGCCTCGGTGGCTGGGCGGTCGGCCGATGCGGGACAGAGGCATTTTCGATGGCCTCGGCGTTTTGCGGGACCCCGCGCCGGGGTGGCGACAGGGCTTTGAGCGCTCGGAACAAGATGCTGCCCAGGGCGGGCGGACCAAATTGCAGGCCTTGCAAGCCGCCGACTGCGCCGACTGGCTGCCCAACGATTTATTGACCAAGCTTGATCGTTGCCTGATGGCGCACGGGGTCGAAGGCCGGGTGCCGCTTCTCGACCCCAAGCTCGCCGATTTCGCCATGCGCTTGCCGGACGCCTTGAAGGTCCGCCACGGGCGGGGCAAGTGGCTGTTGCGTAAATGGCTGGAAACGGCGCTGCCGGTGGCTCGACCGTTCGATAAGAAACGCGGCTTCACGGTGCCGGTGGGTGAATGGATTGCCCTGGAAGGTCGTCGGCTCGGGCCCCTGGTCGCCAAGCAGCCCGGCATCGAAGAAATTTGCCACCCCGGCGAAGTCGAAAGCCTGTTCGCGGCGAACGGAAAAAAAGCCGGGCAGGCGGCCTGGAGCCTGCTGTTTTACGCGCTCTGGCATCGCCGTCACATTTTTGGCCAAGCGCCTGACGGCAGCGTCTTCGACGTGTTGGGCGGGTAGGTTTAGGTCCGGACCCTTATCAGGCCTTTTTTACGGCGCTTCGAGCCGTTGTCCGCTCTGGCGGAAAACGAACCGTCACCGTTGTCCCTTTTCCGACTTCGCTTTCGATGTCCAGCGTTCCGCCGTGAAGTTCCACCAGGGATTTCGACAACGGCAGACCGAGGCCGGTTCCTTCTTCCTTGCGCGTCAGCACATCCCCGACCTGGCCAAAGGGCTCCAAGGTTTTGGGGATGTCCTTTTTGTCGATGCCGACGCCGGTGTCTTTTACGGAAATGACGAAGGCCTCTTCATCGTCCAGTGCGGTTTCGACGACGATCTCGCCCTCTTCGGGCGTGAACTTGATGGCATTGGAAAGCAAGTTAATCATAATTTGCTTGATATGGCGCGGATCGGCAATGAGTCCGGGACAATTCGGGGGATAAACCCGTGACAGAACAACGTGGCGGGCGGCAGCCCGTTCGGCTACCATTTTGACGCTAGCGTCGACCAAATCGCAAGGATCGACGGTTTCCTCGGCGACTGTTGTTTCGCCGGCCTCGATCTTGGAAATATCCAGAATATCGCTGATCAATTCCAGAAGGTGCGTTCCGGATGCGTTGATATCCTTGGCGTATTCCTCGTACTTCTCGTGACCAAGAGGCCCGAACTCCTCCGTCTTCAGGATCGTCGAAAAGCCGATGATGGAATTTAAAGGCGTTCTCAATTCGTGGCTCATGTTGGCCAGGAATTCGGACTTGGAGCGGTTGGCGACTTCGGCGACTTCCTTGGATCGGGCCGTTTCCTGTTCGGCCCTCTTGAGGTCGGAAACGTCGGTGAAGGTCAGCGCAATGCCGCCTTCGGGGGTTCTGGTTTCCTTGAGAATATGCCAACTGCCGTCGCTGTGGCGGCGTAGGATCGGCGGGCCGGGATTACGGTGCTGCTCCAATCTTTCCTTGATGAACGCTTCTTCGCGGCCTTGGGCTTCGACGATGCGCCCGTCCTTGACGTTGGCCCGGATCAAATCCTCGAACCGCAGGCCTTGCTCCATTAATCCCTGGGCCTTGGGATTGATCCGCCGGTAAACATCATTAACGGCGACAATGCGGTCGTCGGCATCGAACAGGACAAAACCTTCTTGCAGGCTTTCGACGGCGCCCCTGAGCCTTTCCTCGCTTTTGCGTTGCGCCTGGCTCAGCCTGACGACCGTCTGATACCGCCAACCCGCCATGATGATCAGAACCACGACGAGCATGGCTCCCATGGCCCCCACTATTCGCCGCTCGGTCCAATAGGGTATCGGTTTGCCGTACCATTTTGAATAGATCCGCTGATAAGCGGGGGTGCCGACAAAGCCTTCCACCGCCTTGTTCAAAATCTCCAACAGTTGGGTGTTATCCTTCATGACGCGGATGCCGCGCCTGATCTCCCGAAGCGGCGGGCCGACGGCCTTGATCCGGTCCTCGATACCGATCGATTGGGTCAGGATCCGGATCACCGGTTGCGGATAAACCAGGGCGTCGACGCGCCCGGCGATAAGCTGAAAAATAGCTGTTCGGACATCGCGGAAGACCTGAACGTCGATGTCCTTGCGCTTGCCGAACATGAAAAGGCCGATGTTTGTTTCGACGACGGCCAGTTTCCGGCCCGGAAGGTCGGCGACGCCTCCTATATCGTTGGTGTCGTCCCGAACAAACAAGGAGACGACGAACGTTTCAACCGGCGCCGTGAAGGCGAATTCCTTTAGCCGTTCCGGTACGATGCCACTGTTGGGGATGAGGTCCGCTTCGCCGTCTTTCAAGGCCTGGACGGCATCGGCGAAGTTGTCCTTGATCAGGTAGGTGATCTTGAGACCGGCCCGCTTGGCGACTTCTTCCATCACGTCGATGGCGAAGCCAATGGGGTTGCCGTCTTTGTTGACGTCGTATTGGGGTGGCCATGTGCGGGGAACGGCGGCGATGATGTGGCTAGGCGTTTGCTGGGCGTCCTCAGGGGTTTTTTCCTGGGCCTGCGCCCGGGAAAGCCCGGGGGAAAACGACATCATCCACAGGCAGAGGGTAAAAAATATCCCTATCCGCAGAATCGAAAAAATCCCACGTATCCCGGTTGGCAATTGACCCACGATCCGGCCCATTTGGTCCTTTCGCCTAAGAGTTGATCGCACTCAAAACTAATAGCCGGTCAGGGTATACCTAATTTGTATGCAGTCAGACACATTCATTTTATTGAATACATAGTATCGTATGTTGTTGGGGGCTAGGCTTAACCTTGGAAAACGCCGTAAAAGCCCCACGGACAAGGCGTTTTTCCCGTAGGCGCGGGGCCGACTGGGGCATTAAGTTTTTAGGGAAGGCCGGAAAAAACCCCTTAAATCTCGGTCCCGGAGATCAATTCCGATTTCGGCAGATTTTCCCAGTCCTTGCCGGCGGCGATCAGGCAAGTCAGGCCGGTGGGCTGGGTAATGACCATGGTCCAGGTTCCTTCCGACGACGAATAAACCTCGACGACGCCGCCATCCAGGGTCAACCCAATGGCGACCGGGGCTTCGGAATAGGATTTTTCCAGACTGGCTGTAATGGAATTATGGGAACCGCACACCGGCTGGGCTGAAGCCGCCGGGGCGAATAAAGTCAAAGCGAAAACAAAAGCGATCAATATGGCCGTCGTATAGCGTTTCATGACATGTGCCTTTCACTGTTCAAACAGTCCTCAATGGGGCACTTTCAATTTGCGCAACGGTTATTGTATCCGTTTTTAAAGCTCGCCTTATCTTGTTGTTATGTTCCCTCCAAAGCTTTTTGATCGTAAGAGAATATGGTTAACGATGGGTAAAAAGGCGACGAAGCCTTTCCTTAGCGTCTCTTTCGTGTGATTTTGGGCCCTGATATGGCTAAAACCAACGAATTTACTCTTATAAGGCCCGATGATTGGCATGTCCACCTGCGTGACGGCGATATGCTGAAGGCGGTGGCGCCGTTGACCGCGCGCCAATTCGCCCGCGCCATTGTCATGCCGAACCTGGAAACGCCGATAACCACGGCGTCTGCGGCGGAAGCCTATAAAGAGCGTATTATGGCGGTATTGGGGGAAAAATCCGGGTTTACGCCGTTAATGACGTGTTATCTGACCGATGACACCGACCCGGACGACCTGATCCCGGGGTTCGAATTAGGCGCGTTCACGGCGGCAAAGCTGTACCCGGCCGGCGCCACCACCCATTCGACCGGCGGCGTTACCGATATAGCGCGCATCGAAGGCGTTCTCGGGCGTATGGAAAAAGCGGGTATGCCGCTTTTGGTGCACGGCGAGGTCACGGACCCCGACATCGACATCTTTGACCGCGAGGCGGTTTTCATCGAGCGCACGCTGGCGCCGTTGCTTGAGCGTTTCCCCGGCCTCAAAGTGGTGTTCGAGCACATCACCACGTCGGACGCCGTTGATTTTGTCTCATCCGGCCCACAAACGCTGGCCGCCACCGTCACCGTGCATCATCTGATGATTAACCGAAGCGATATGTTCAAGGGTGGGCTCAGACCGCATCTTTACTGCCTGCCGGTGGCCAAGCGCGACAGCCACCGTCTGGCCCTCAGGAAGGCGGTGACATCCGGAAATGCGAAGTTCTTCCTCGGCACCGATTCCGCACCCCACGCCGTCAGCGCCAAGGAAGCCGATTGCGGCTGCGCCGGTGTGTTTTCCGCCGCCTCCGCGCTTGAACTCTATGCCCAGGTGTTCGACGACGAAGACGCCCTGGATAAATTCGAGGCTTTTGCCTCCCTGAACGGCCCCGCCTTTTACGGCTTGCCCGTAAATGAAGGTCGCGTGACATTGAAAAAGACCGAAAGCGGCTTACCTGCTGCTGTCGAGGTTGGTGGCGGCGAGACGGTTAAGCCCTTCCACGCCGGAGAGGCGCTTGCCTGGACCCTTGTTGATTGAAAGAATAAAAATCATGACCGACGAAAACCAGTTTACCGCGCTTGTGCTCGAAGAAGACGCAGACCGCAAAGTCACCGCCGCCATCCAGACGCTGGATAACGACCGGCTGCCCGAAGGCGACGTCACCGTCGGCGTCGAATATTCGACGCTAAACTATAAAGACGGCATGATCATCCAAGGGCTGGGCCGTCTGGTTCGCGAATACCCGCACGTGCCGGGCATCGATTTCGCCGGCACGGTCGAAGCGTCTGACTCCCCCGATTACAAACCCGGCGACAAGGTGCTGTTGAACGGCTGGCGCGTCGGCGAAATCCACTGGGGCGGCTTTGCCACCCGGGCGCGGGTTAAAGGCGACTGGCTGGTGCCGGTGCCCAAAGGCCTCACCACCGAACAATGCATGGCCATCGGCACCGCCGGTTACACGGCGATGCTGGCGATTATGGCGCTCGAAGACCACGGCCTGACCCCCGATAGCGAAGGCGAAGTGCTGGTCACCGGCGCCGCCGGCGGTGTCGGTTCCGTCGCCACCGCGATCTTGTCCAATCTGGGCTACCGGGTGGCGGCATCGACGGGGCGTGAAGCATCCCACGATTACCTGAAGGGCCTGGGCGCCACCGAGATCGTCGGCCGCGAGGAATTATCGACCCCGCCCAAGGGGCCTTTGGGGGGTGAGCGCTGGTCGGGCATCATCGATAGCGTCGGCGGGCCGACCCTGCATACGGCGCTGGCGACGTTGCGCACCTGGGGTAGTTGCGCCGCCGTCGGCCTGGCCTCGGGGCCGGGGCTGGAAACCACGGTGATGCCGTTTTTGCTGCGCGGCATTAACCTGTTGGGCATCGATAGTAATACCTGTCCCAAAGAACGCCGCTTGGTCGCCTGGGACCGGCTTTCCAAGGAACTGCCCACCGATAAGCTGGCCGCCGTGACGAGCACGGCATCTCTTGCCGATTTGACCGATCTGGCGGGCAAGATTCTCCAGGGTCAGGTCCAGGGCCGCACCGTTATCGACACCCGAAAGACCTGATCTTCCTCTCCAACGAGTTGGAATCGTTAACTTCCTGTTAATTTAATGGGGAGGGGGCGATTCTGGCATCCTTTGTGCAATTACCTGTCCTGAGCGGCTTATATGGTTAATGGGAAACGGGACGTTTCCCGGCCAAAGCTACGGGAGTTGGCGAGATGTACAAGATTTTGGGAACGGTGGGCGCGTTAACCCTGTTGGGCGCTTGTGGCTACGTCGATAAGTACGAAGAGGCGGTTTACGACATGGAACCGACCTATTGTTACAAATCGATCGGCGGCGTGGCTTGTTACAAGGAACCCTATCACCGCGACGAAAAGCGGATCGTTAACTATTTCGGTCCTCACCCCAGCCGTTTTGACAAACCCGAGCCCGCCGAAGCGGCGCCCCATTCGCCGCCGCAAATGATTAATTATTGGGTCAAGGACGCCGAACCCATTCCCCGGCCGGCGCCGACCGGCAAGGTGTCGGAACTGCCTTGGCTCGACCCTGAGCTTGTTAAGCTCGAAGCCGAAAAAAACGAATTTACCCGCCAGGCCGCCAACCCCAAGGGCACGCAAGCCTTGCTGAAAAACATGGGCATCGGCCCGCATGGCGAAATCGACCTCAAAACCGGGCCCAGGCCGATGGTAAGTGTGAGGCCGAAAGTCCAAGCCACCGCACCGAAAGCAGCGCCGGTGCCGCCGGTCATCGAGGTCGACGTTAACTGAATTTAATTTCCGGAACCCCCCCGGTTCCGGATTGTCGGGCGGCGCTTCCCGCTCTCCTCGCCCCCCCCCCAGGGAGCGCCAGACCAACCCCGGATCGCCGGGCGGACCCCAACCCCGCCCGGCGATTTCGGTTGGACCGAAAATCTCCGGTTTTTTATCCGGGGGACGCCCCCGAACCCCCGGCGATTTCGGTTGGACCGAAAATCCCCGGTTTTTTTATCCGGGGGACGCCCCCAAACCCCCGGCGATTTCGGTTGGACCGAAAATCCCCGGTTTTTTTATCCGGGGGACGCCCCCAACCCCCCGGCGATTTCGGTTTGGCTCCCAATTTCCC
>JABMOY010000089.1 GCA_013203955.1 Rhodospirillales bacterium
CCGTTTTGACTATGCAGACGGCCATGGGATTCGTGTTGACGGTGTTGACCATCCATATGATGCCGGTGATGGTCGAATGGGTCGGCTGGCGCTATGCCTTCGTCGTGCTGGTGCCGGGGCCGGTGTTCGGTGTTTGGGCGATGGCCAGGCTTCGCGCCCATCCGGATGCTGCAAAGCTGGCCGGGGGAAGGCGTTAAACAGGTTTAGCAAGGAGATAGAGAGATGGATTTCCAACTGAAGGATAAGGTCGCTTTCGTGACCGGCGGCAGCCGGGGCATCGGGCGGGCGGTAGCTTTAATGCTGGCCGGGCAAGGCATGAACGTCGCCATTTGCGGGCGCACCCAAGAAAGCTTGGACGAAACAGCGATCGACATTCGAGCGCTCGGCGTCGAAGCCTGGACTTTTCAGACGGACGTCAGCCGCCTGGAAGACGTCGAGCGGTTTGTCGCCGAGGCGTTTGAGGCCGCAGGGCGCGTCGATGTCCTGGTCAATAACGCCGTCACCTCGACCACCGCCCCTTTCGATGAACTGACCGACGATGAGTTCCGCTACCATATCGACGTCAAACTCATGGCCTATATCCGCATCGCGCGGCTGGTGCTGCCGCATATGGAACAACAAGGCCAGGGCCGCATCGTCAACATCGGCGGCATGACGGCCAGGATCGTCGCGCCGCTTCGGATGACCAACGGCGTCACCAATGCCGGTGTCGCCAACTTCACCAAACATTTCGCCAATTATGCCGGCCGCCACAACGTCACGGTCAATTGCGTTCATCCGGGCTACACCGCAACGGAGCGGATAACCCAGATGTTCGAGGGGGAAGCTAAGCAAGCAAAGGTGGATATAGACGCCATCATCGCCAAGCGCACGGCCGACATTCCGCTCGGCAAAATGATCCAACCGGAAGATATCGCCAAGGCCGTGTTGTTTTTCTGCTCGCCCTTGGCGGGCATGATCACCGGCCAGTCGATCGCCGTCGATGGCGGCTCGGGTGAGGCGGTGAATTACTAAGGGGTTGGTTTATTAGTTGGAAGACGTCGCCAATTCAGGGCCTAAGCGCCGGTCGCCGGATAGGCGGCGGCGTTCCTGGCTCAATTTAAGCGCCCAGGTGTCTTCGAAATTTTTCAGGAATTCCTCGAATTCGGGTCCGGGCAGCGGGCGCGAGAAATAATAACCCTGGATTTCATCACACCCCAGCGCCCGCAGGAAAGCCAGCTGGTCTTCGGTTTCGACGCCTTCGGCGGTGATTTCCATGCCGAAGCTGTGGCCCAGGGTCGTTACCGCGGTGGCGATAACGCCGGGGTTTTCATCGTTCAGGATGTCATCGACAAAGGCCTTGTCGATCTTGATTCTCTGGACCGGGAAATTTTTCAGGTAACTGAGGCTCGAATAACCGGTGCCGAAATCGTCGATGGACAGTGAAACGCCGAGCGCCCCTAGCTCGCCGCACAGCTCGATGGTGGCGTCGGCGTTGCGCATGGCCAGACTTTCGGTGATTTCCAGCTCCAATTGCATCGGGTCGAGCCCGGTTTCATCGAGGGCGCTTTTGACGACCGCCGTCAGGTTGGTTTCGCGGAACTGAACCGCCGATATATTGACCGCCACCTTGATCGGGCCTTGGCCGGCGTCGGTCCAAGCCTTGTTCTGGGCGCAGGCTTCCCTGAGCACCCATTCGCCGATCGGCACGATCAGTTTCGAGCGCTCGGCAATGGGGATGAATTCGGCCGGCGACAGGAAGCCTTGTTCCGGGTGCTGCCAACGTATTAACGCTTCCATCCCGGTAATGCGGTTCGACCCGATATGGAGCTTCGGCTGGTAATGAAGGACGAATTCACCGCGTTCCAACCCGGACCGCATGTCGTCTTCGATGGTGCGGCGGCGTTGGATGTCGTCGTTCATCTGGGTGACGAAGAAACGATAGGTGCCGCGCCCCTCGCCCTTGCCGTGGTAAAGCGCCATGTCGGCGTTGCGCAGGACCTGTTCGGGGTTTTCGGCATCATCGGGGAAGACGGTGATACCGATGGAGGCACTGGTGTGGACGTCGCGGTTATCGATCGTGAAGGGCTCGACAAAACAATTAAGGAGTTTTTGCGCCAGGACAGCGATGCCGTCGGCGTCCGTGGGTTCGACCTGGATAACCCCGAATTCGTCGCCGCCGAGCCTGGCCACCGTATCGGACGTGCGGATGCATTCCAGCAGCCTATCGGCGATTGCTTGTAACAAGATGTCGCCGGCATCGTGGCCCATGGTTTCGTTGATGTCCTTGAAATGGTCGAGGTCGATCAAATGCACGGCGGCCAACTTGCCGCTACGCCGGGCATGACCCAAGACCTGTTTCAGGCGATCCTGGAAAAGCGCCCGGTTGGGAAGGCCGGTCAAATCATCGTAATTGACGAATTGCTCCTCGGCTTCCTTGTGTTTGGTGATGTCACGGCCGTAGATATTGACGTAATCGGCATCGACCACGGGTTGCAGGGTCAGGGCAAAGATGCTGTCGCCGCAAACCATTTCAATTTCGGAAGCGGTTTTTTTGGCCGACGCCTCGATCACGCCCCGACACCAATCGCTGGGCAACCCTTCGCCAACGACCATGCTGAAAGTTTCCAACAGCATTGCCGCAGCGCCATTGGCATAGAGCAAAAGACCTTCGTTGCTGGCGCGCATTACCGGGGCGGGGTTTTCTTCGGAAATTTTGGCAATGCTGTCGGCGTGCGCATGAGCGGCGATGCGCTTGGCGATTTCACCCTTCAAGGCCTCGTTGGCGGCGGCGAGTTTTTGCAAATTTTCAGTCATCGGCCCTACAGAACGATAAACAAGCGGTTGAATTAAGATCCGTCTGAGATTCTGTAAGGATTCTGTAAGGAATCCCATGAAGGCAAAAAAAAGACGAAATGTCTTTATTCACTCGACCTCGTAACATCTTCCCAGGCGACGCCGACAAAGGCGCTTCTCAATCCTTTAGTCCAATCAATAGAATCAAAATTGGTCAAAAAGAACAACTTGTTATTATTAAACAACATTTCTTACCAAATTAGTCAATCTTTGGCTGATTTGATTGCCTTAATATAGGGAATAAGAACGTATTCACCGTGTGACGACCGTCACTATGACGAAAAAAAAGATACAATTTTATCTAAATGCCGAATATCCCCAAAATCCGCGGCCACACCCGCTCTCGGGGGATAAATGGCGGTTTTTGGGGTTATTTAAGGCCCGTCGAGGCGATTTTTAGGTTCCCTCGGAAAAGGGCAAAAGCGCCTCCAGGAAAATTCGGTGGGTAGGCGTGTCGATCCCAAGATCTTCCCCCATGTCGACGACGGCCCCCGATAGCCATTTGACCTCGATCCGCTTTCCCGCCGCCAAGTCATGGTACATGGACGAATACATTTCTTCCGGCAGGCCGTCGGCGAATACCATGCGTTTTTCGACAAGATTATCGCTCAGCGAAACACCTTTGGCGCGGCCGACCGCGAAGGTTTCGGCTATAGCGTCACGGAACATGGCGCGCTTTTCCTCGTCTTCCCTGATCGGCCCGATGGGCAGACGGAAATGGCTGGTGATGCCGCTGAAGGCGGCAAGAAAAACGAACTTGGACCAGATGGCGCCATTGATGTTGGGGGAAAGTGTGACGTCGATCCCGGCTTTTTCGCAGGCCGCCAACAAGGATTCCGTCCGGGCCGACCGGTTTCCGTCCCATTCGCCGAAAGCCATCGACGCCATGGTGCCGGTGTGGGTGATTACCCCCGGCTCGCCGATGACGGCAGCGATGGAGGTGGTTCCGCCAATCACCCGTTCCGCACCGAAGGCGGCGCTAAATACGTCCCGGGCGCCGACCCCGTTTTGAAATGACACTACGGTCGTTTGCGGGCCGACCAAGGGCTTCATGGCGCGGGCGGCGTCTTCGGTGTCATAAAGCTTGACCGCGACCAGGGCGATGTCGGCGTGGCCGATGTCGGCGGGATCGTCGGTGGCCTGGGCCGCATCGATGGTGACGTCGCCGAGGGCGCTTTTGATCCGAAGGCCGCCCTTCCTGATCGCTTGCAAGTGGGCGCCACGGGCGACGAAGCGGACATCTTCGCCAGATGCCGCCAGGCGACCGCCGAAATAACCGCCGACACCGCCGGTGCCGAAAACGGCAATTTTCATATATCCCTCCGCGTCGGGTTCTGTGATAAAAGCGAACCTGTTCTTTGAAACGCCTTACCCTTTACCTCTATCCGCCTCCGCGTTCGGGATCAAGACAATGCCAAAATCCAATCCCGAATCCACCTTTGGTATCTCCTCGCGTTTAGCGCTTTTTTACGCCGCCATCTTCGCGTTGATCGGCGTTCATATGCCGTTTTGGCCGGTGTGGTTGACGGCCAAGGGGTTGGGCCCTGTCGAAATCGGCATCATTATCGCCGCCGGCGTCGGCACCAAGGTCATCTTCAACCCCATCATCGCGCATATGGCCGATAAAGGCGGCCAGCGCCGTCCCATCATGATCGGGCTGTCGGTGACGGCTTTTTTCATATTCGCACTGTTCGGCGTGACCGGAGACTTTTGGACAATCCTTCTGGTCACCGTGATGTTCTTCGCCGTTTGGTCGCCGATCATGCCGTTGGGCGAAAGCCTGACCATGCTGACGGGACACGGTTCAGAAAAAGCTAAAGAGCTGGATTACGGGCGAATTCGTCTGTGGGGGTCGCTGGCTTTTATGGCGACCGCCATCGGTGCCGGGCATCTTATATCGGGGCGCTCGCCGGACATCATTTACTGGATCATTTTGCTGGGCCTCGCCTTCACCGTTGCCGCCGTTTGGGCGCTGCCAGCGACACGTGCACCGAAGACCACAGGAAGCCGCTTCGCGTCGTTGGATGTCCTGCGTGACAGGCGGTTTGTCCTGTTTATCACCGCCTGCGCCCTGATCCAGGCCAGCCACGGGGTCTATTACGGTTTCGGGACGCTCAATTGGCAGGCCCAGGGGTATTCCGATACCGTCATCGGCTGGCTGTGGGCCGAAGGCGTCGCCGCCGAAATCATCCTTTTCATTTTCGGCACCCTATTGGTCAACCGCTTTGGATCGGTCGCCTTGATCGCCATGGGCGGGCTTGCCGGCGCGGCCCGTTGGTTCCTGACCGGGATGTTCGACGACTTAGGCGTCCTGGTTCTCCTGCAAGCCCTGCATGCGTTTACCTTCGCAGCGACGCACCTGGGCGCCATTTATTTCATCACCCGGCGGATGCCGGCTTCGGTGTCGGCATCGGCGCAAAGCCTCTATTCGGCGATGGTCATGGGGTTGGCATTGGGCTTAAGCGCCCTTGCCTCGGGCAAGCTTTTCAGCCTTTACGGGGCGGGCGCCTATCTGCCGATGGCCGCAATGGCGGCAGCCGGGGGCATCATCGCCCTTTCCCTGGTAAAACGTCGTTAGAGTTTTGGTTTCGGACTTTTAAAGTATTCACGATTTGATAAAACCAGCCCGATAAGTTAACACGGTTGTTAGATTTATTCGGATTAAGACTAAGGCCCGGCCCATGAAGGATTTTTATCAACTCATTGAATCGTTCGGATTCCCGAAAAACGATTCGGCCGTCCTTGCAATGGTTTGTCTTTTGATCTTGCTTGGCAATTTTACCGGCGGGCTGCTCAGCAACATCCTGGTGGCGCAGGGCGGCGCCATTCAGGAGCGTAAATTGACGGCACGCACGTCCTTCCGCCTTGCCGTTTTTTCGGAATCCGTCTTCGCCCTTTACATCGCCTATTACCACGGCGTGACGACCACGGCCCTGACCACCGCGCAGATCATTTTCTGGGGCTTCAATTTGCTGGCCGCCCCCTTGTTGGCGGCCTTGGGCGCGCAACTTTCCTATATCGCCTTCGCCAAAAAGATCGAGGGCTTGAAGAAGGAATACCGCGATTGGGAAAGAGGCGTCTCAGACCAGGAGAAAGCCGGTGGCAACGAAGATTCTGACGATGATTAGCCGTTTTTGCTCTCCCGGGTCTTAATGGCGGCGTGGCGTTTAAGCAGCGCTTCGGCGCGTTGGGCCACGGGCACGTCGATCATCATGCCATCGATGGTAATGGCGCCCAACCCATCACTTTCCGCCTTCTTATAGCCTTCTACGATACGCTGGGCGCCCGCGACCTCATCGGCCGACGGCGCCATTTCCTCGTTCAAAATCGGCACCACACTGGGATGAATGCAGGACGCGCCTTCGAAACCGAACCGCCTGGACCGGCGGATGATTTCCCGAACCGCGTCCAAGTCTTGAAAATCGGCAACGGTGCCGATCATGCCCAACGGCATGATGCCGGCGGCGCGCGATGCATACAGCGTCATGACCTTCGGCATAAACAAGGTTTCCGGGTCGGGCACCATACCGGCGGCGGCGGCGAAATCTTCGCCCCCTAAATAAGAGGCGACGATGCGCGGATGAGCCGAGGTAATTTCCTCGGCCCGAAGCAAGGCCGCCGGGCTTTCAACCATGACCACGAACATCATCGAGCCTTCCGCCATGCCCCGTTTATTTTCCAGGCCCGAAACAGTTTCGGCGATAGCCTGAACATGAGTAGCGGATGGAACCTTCGGCAGCATCAAGGCGCTGACGCCGGGGATGACGGCAGCAAGTAAATCCTGTTCGGCCTCTTCATCAGGTCGATTGATGCGGACAACGACGTCGGCGCCGTTGCGGCTGACCAAGGCTGCGGTCTCGGCCAGCTTTTCCCGAGCGCCGGGGCACTCAGTCATCGGCACGCTGTCTTCCAAATCAAGAATAATGGCGTCGGCGCCCCGGGTATGGGCCTTGTCGATAAAGCGTTGATTGTTGGCCGGAACATAAAGCATCGACCGCCAGACGGGCGGTTCCGGAACTTGCATCCCGTTTTTCTTATTTGCGTTCAATTCAAACTTCCTTAGGTTTCCCGCCGTTTTTTAGCCGTCGGTTAAAACGCCGGTGGGTTGGTCCGTTAAAGTATTTGTCGACACGGGAAGATCGAAAAAGAACATCGCCCCCTGTCCGGGGCGGGATTCAAAACCGATCGAGCCGCCATGTTCTTCAATAATAGCCTTGGCGATGCTTAAGCCCAGACCCGTGCCTCCCTTTTGACGGGCGTCCGTGGAATCGGCTTGCGAGAATTTCTGAAAAATGAACTCCCGGTAATCATCATCGATGCCGGGGCCCTGGTCCGAAACGGCAACGCGGTACATATCATCGCGGCGGCTTAGGGAAACTTTTATTTCAGAGTGTTCAGGGGAAAATTTCGCGGCATTGGACAGCAAGTTCGAAAGCACCTGCATCAAGCGGTCATAATCGCCGGTGACCTTGGCTTCGCCGGGTTCATTGTCGGAAAGAACAAAACTTACGTTCTGGGTTTCCCCGTATCCTTTGTTGGCCTCGAGGGCTTTTTCCAAGAAGGGTCCCAATTGAAGAGGCCGCATCTTGAAATCCATTTTTCCGGCTTCAATTTTTTCCATGTCGAGAATATCGTTAATCAGGCGGATAAGCCGGTTGCTGTTTTCATAGGCGACTTCCACCAGGGTTCCGGCCTCTTTCGAGACATCCCCCGCGGCCCCTCCCCGGACCAGTCCTAAGGCCCCCATGATCGAGGTTAACGGGGTGCGCAACTCGTGGCTGACCGTGGACACGAATTCTTTTTTCGCCTGCTCGGCCTGATGGCGGTCGGATATGTCCTGCGTAATCTCGACAAAAACAGGGGGGATTTCGCCCGGCGCATATTGCAGGTTCACTTCAACCGGATACAAGCTGCCGTCTTGGCGTTTGTGAACGGTTTCGAATTGAAGCGTCTTGATCTGATCTGAGCGCAGCGGCGCGACCAGGGCTTCGAAAGTATCACGGCTAAATTCATGTTTCAGGTCCATAATCGTCAAGTCCCAGAGTTCATCCAAGGAATAACTGGAATTTTCCCTGGCCCCCTTGTTGGCGTCCGTGAATTTCAAAGTATCGGCATCGAAGATATAGATTTCATTCGAACTATCCTCGACGATCCGACCCATGCGCTGAGCGGCGTCACGGGCGCGCTGTCGTTCGATGGCGTTGATGCGGAAAACCTCGACGGCGCGGGCCATTTCCCCGATCTCCGTTTCCTGGTCAACATCCTGAACGGCGACCGTTAAATCGCCGCCGGCCAGTTGGGTCATAATCGCCGTCATCTCGCGAATGGGCCGGATAATGCGGGCGCGGATCATCCACAAGGAAAACGTGATCATTAAAACGACCAGGATCAGGCTGACCCATACGGCATTTTGCGACACCCAAGAAACCAAGAGGAAGGCTTCCGTCACTTTTTTCTCCTCGGCCTTGTTTTGCAGCGCAATTTCGCGAACAAGGATAATAAAGCTACTGGGGGCGGGGCTGTCGTTAATGCGGGCGACTTTATCAATTTCCTTAGGCGTCGCCCCTTCGCCTAGAAGGCGAAAGGCTATATCAAGGTTGCGCTCATAACCCTGAAGCATATCGATGAGGCTTTGGATCGCCCCCTTTTCGGCATCCGTTATCGGAAATTGCCGGTAATCGCCCAACAAGGCATGGGCGGTGGAGAACTTCTTCTCCAACTCGGCTAACAATTCCGGTGAGCCCCTGAGAATATAATTTTTAAAATGATGGATCATGCCGCCGTAGCCCAGTTCCCGGTGCAGGGAGGCGATGATCTTGAGCTTGCTTGGGCGCCCACTTTCCCCGCCCAGGGTTTTTTCGATTTCCCGGGCGAGAAAATCCAAGCCGGCAAGGGCCTTCTTGTCGTCAACCTGGGCTTGGCGGTCGATTTCCCGAATCGGGCGACCGGCTTCGAAAAGATTTTTGGCCACGGTCATGGAAGAGCGATAATCCAAAAGCATTATTTCGATATCGGCCAGGGCCTTTAGCTCGTCGTCGTTCACGCCAAGCGTGCGAAGGCGGGTTATGGCGGCCCGGGCGTCGACGAAACTTTCCTGGGCGGCAAGCAGATTTTTTCGCTCCCCCCGCAGGATGTAATTCTTGAAATGATGGACCATGCCGCCGTAACCGATGGCTCGGTGAAGGGCGTCAAAGGCGACGGCTTCTTCCGAATGCCCTTCTTCGAAAGAGTCCCAGGTTTTTTTGATCTCTGAAATCCGGTCAACAGTCACCAAGGCCGAGGCAACGAAAAAAATGCCGGCCGCAACCATCACCGATACCAGCGCCCAGCCGATGGTGTTGATACGTACGTTGCGGAGAAATTTCATTTTCAATCAACTCTCAAAGTCAAATGACTCCGCGGGCCTTTAGGTCCGCCTGGGCTTCCTCGTCAACGCCCAACTGTTCCAGAAGCGCGCCAGTGTGTTCCCCCAATTTCGGCGCCGCCAGGCGAAAGGTGCCGGGCGTGCGATCGAGCCGGGGGATGATGTTGTGCATGGGGGCGGTTCCGACATCGTCATCGGGCAGGTCGACCAAGGCCTGCCTTCCCTGAATGTGCGGATCGGCGATGATGTCGCGGATGTCATATACAGGCGACGCCGTGACCTCGCCCTTGGTGAAAATGTCCATGGCCTCGGCCTGATCGCGCTCGGCGATCCAGCCGCCGACGATGGCGTCGACTTCTTCGCGGTGCTCGACCCGGTCCGGGTTGGTGCGGAACTTAGGATCATCGATCATGTCTGCGCGGCCGATGACCCGAAAGATCCTTTCGGCCATCGATTGTATGGATCCCGACATCGAAATCCATTTGCCGTCGCGGGTGCCGTAAACATTGCGCGGCGATGACGTGTTGGAGCCGCTGCCGGACCTTTCTTTTACTTTGCCCGTGACTTTATGGTTCAAGGCTTCCGGTCCCAGTACAGACATGATGGGCTCCAACAACGACAGATCGATGACTTGGCCCTTACCGCCTTTGACCTCGACTTCGCGCAGCGCGATCATCATCGCCATGGCCCCGTAAAGGCCGGCGATCATGTCGGCCATGGCCAGCGGCGGCAGCACCGGCGCCCGGTCGGGAAAGCCGTTGCGGTCGGCGAAACCCGACATCGCTTCGACCAGCGAGCCGAACCCAGGACGTTCGCGGTAAGGCCCGGTCTGCCCCCACCCGGATATCCGGGCCAGGATCAGCTTTGGGTTGCGCGCCAACAAAATGTCCGGGCCTAAATCCATTTCTTCCAACCGACCAGGGCGAAAATTTTCGATCAAGCCGTCGGCGGTTTCGACAAGTTTAAGCAAGATGCCGATGGCTTCCTTCTCGCGCAGGTTCAGCGTCATGCTTTTCTTGTTGCGGGCATAGACCTTCCAATGGCATTCGATGCCGTCGTCCTTCCAGGCGCGCAAGGGGTCGCCCTTGCCCGGCGTTTCGATCTTGATGACCTCGGCGCCGAAATCGGCCAGTTGCAGGGACAGCATATTGCCGGCGATCAGCCGCGTCATGTCGATGATGCGAACACCGGCGAGCGGACCTTTGGCGTTTGGGTCGAAAGTTGCCATGGCCTTAAATCGTCCCCACCGGGGTGACCGGCGAGCCGACGGCGCCGGGCATGCGCAGCGGCGGCGCCGTCAGAAGAAAGCGAAAACGTCCCTGGCGGCGGAGTTCGGCGGCTAGTCGGCTTAGATACCACAGTTCTCCCAAATGCACGCCGAGGCGGAACAGGCAGTGACGGTGGATCGGCAGATGCGACCGCCCGCCCTGGGTGTCGCCGTCGCCGTGGGAACTTTCAACCGCCATGTTGTCGGACACGATGACGGCGAGCCCTGAATCGGTGATCCATTGCAAAAGCTTGTCATCGAACCCGTCCAAAACGGCGCAGGCGTTATGCAGCTTTTCGGCGTCGGGGTCGCCACCCATCGAAACGATCAAGTCGTCCCATCCGGTATGCAGGCACAGCATGTCGCCTTCTTCGACGCTCACCCCATCTTTTTCCAGAACACCCATCAACTGATCATAACCAACCGCCACCCGTTCGTCGCCGAAATGCGCATGCAGGTCGACCATGACGGCGCGGCCCTGGACGCAGCTTTCGGCCATGTTTTCAATGCCGAGGGCGCGCGCACCCAATTTCCCGTCGCCGGGTGTTCCGCCGACATGGTCACCCGGTTTGTAGCCGTTGTAGAACATCGGCTTGGCCTCGCCGTCGCCGTCGGCATCAAACACCGAACCGATATGGGCCAGGCTGTCCCATTGGGTGGAGTACTGGGAATACAGCGTGATCGCTTCGTCGCAGCTGACGTCCATATCGCCGGGCTTATACTTATCCCAGACGTAATTGAAATAAACGTCGTCGCCGATGAACACGGGTTTAAATTCGGGCGGATGGCGCTTCGGGTTGACGGCGTTGCCGCCCGGCAAGTCGAGGGGCAGGCTGAGACAGAAACTAAGCCCGTCCTTGACCTCGGCGCAGGCCGCCTTGACGCGCTCGGGCGTCAGCAGGTTAAGCCGACCTTTTTGGTCGTCGTCCCCCCAATCGCCCCAGGTCGAACCCTCGGGCCGGTTTTTCCAGCGTTTTGTCATAAGGTTTCCGTCCGATGAATTGAAGCCCACTTGACCCCCAAGATCATAACGCGCGATGCTCAATTGTCACTGGTCAGACGTGGGGGGAAATTGGTGAACGCGAGAGGCAGGATCGAAGGCTATTTGCCCAGGCTTTACGGGTATGCGTTGAGCCTTGTCCGCGACCCCCACCAAGACGAAGACCTGGTGCAGGATTGCGCCGTCAAGGCGCTGTCGGCCCGCAACACACCCGCCGACGAGGCCGCTTTTCGGGCCTGGCTTTTCCAAATTCTGCGCAACACCTTTTTCGACCGCTTGCGGCGGGCGAAGACGGTCACCGCCTATGCGGAAGACCCGAAACATCATCCCCTTTCGGTCTGCCGCCTCAACCGGTCAATGCAACACATAGTGACCACGAACCCAAGGCAAAATTGACGTAGATCAAGGCGGAAAGTGGCGACGCCACTACACTGACGATTAATCCTTAGTGAAAAAGATAACGAGATCGGTAGTCGATGCAACTCATCGTAACCACGGGCAAAAAGTTGGTTGGGTTGGGGTGGAGTAATGCAAACCCGAATATTGGCGGGACTGGTTCTCGCTTTCTTGTTCTTATCACTCGGCCCTGCATTGGCTCAGGGACCGTCTTCAGCAAAAAGTCGCCCTCTCAACGAAATTCCGATGTACGGCAATGTTGAGAAGACGCCGGAATTGAAGCGGGTTGATGAGAAGGTTTTTTTCGTAGGGAATAAATCGCCGTCCCTGTGCGTCTTTAAAGTTAACCCAGCGGACGTGCGCGCCGGACTCTATTGCCGGTAGCGGCGGCCAAGGAAAACAGGGGTTTAGGATAACAAGGGAGGTTTTAATGCCAACTTTTGTCCATACCGAAAAATGCGATGGCTGCAAAGGTGGGGAAGTTACCGCGTGCATGTATATCTGTCCGCACGATCTCATGACACTAGATACCGAGCGCATGAAAGCCTTCAATCAAGAGCCGGAGCAGTGCTGGGAATGCCAGTGCTGCGTCAAGGCCTGCCCGCAACAGGCGATCGAGGTTCGGTCGTTCCAGGATTGGGTGCCCATGGGCGGCGCCGTCATTCCGTTGCGCACCGACAACGCCATCATGTGGACGATCAAGTTCCGCGATGGCGAGGTCAAGCG
>JABMOY010000090.1 GCA_013203955.1 Rhodospirillales bacterium
CGGACATTTCCCCCGGTGCTGAAAAAGGTCCGCTTTCCTGCCATCGCCGAAGCGAAGCCGCGGCTTCGCGCAGGCAGGCGGGGGTAAAGCGGACGGTCGCTCCCCCTTCCTTCCCATCGTCGTTCTGCAATTAATTTACCCTCCCCCCTTGCACTCCACCCCATAACAGACTATATTCCTCTCATGGTTTATGAGATAGGAACACCGGCAACGACCACCCAATCGCCAAGCCCCCGGCGGCTTATTGCGTTTGTTTTCAATGCATTACAGAACAAAATGTCGACAAATGTGGACATTTGCGTACCAAGGCGTACATTTCACCGGGCGCAATCCGCACCGTCATTAGGAATTATACCACATATGGTAATGCCGGAAAATGACGACTTTGCACCGCCTTTTTCGGGGCCGTCTGTTTTAAATTCAACGGCTTACGGCGAACGCCACGGTCAAAACCGACGACTTTTGGACGACTTTTGGACGACCGCCGGACGACCGGATGACGACCCCATGACGACCCGCCGACGACCGGGGGACGACCGGATGACGACCGCAGGACGATCGGGCGGCGACCACCGGTTTCGGTTCACGGGTCACGCAACCGACGCTGACCTGGCGACGGCAACCCGCCAGCCGTCCCGCCACGGATGGATGACTTTACCGCCATCCGCAATTAACATACGTGTTATATATCAAGCCCCCATCGACGGGCGGCCCATCGGCGGGCGACCCATTGACGGGTAGTAAGGGAGACGGTCTTGGCCGACGAAAAAGAAAAAAAGAAACGCACGATCACCGAAATCCGCGAGTCCAAAAAGACCGGGGAAAAGATGGTCTATATGTCGGTGCCCGATTATACGTCGGCGCAATGGGCGGAAATGGCGGGCGTCGACGTCGCCGTGGTCGGCGACAGCCTGGCGATGATCGCCCATGGCCACGCCAACACCATCCCCGCGACCATGGACATGATGGTCTTGCACAGCGAGGCCGTGCGTCGCGGCGCGCCCAACACATTCGTCCTCGGCTGTATGCCGTATCAGAGCTACAACACCGTTGACCGGGCGCTGAGCAACGCCACACGGTTCATGCAGGACGCGGGCGCGGACGCGGTTAAGCCGCAGGGCGGCAAAAGCCAGGCCCATATCCTGAAAGCGCTGGTCGATGCGGGAATCCCGACCGCGTCGCACATTGGGTTGACACCCCATACGGTCGCCATGTTCGGTGGCTTCAAGATCCAAGGGCGCACCGCCGACGCCGCCATGAAGATTCTGGAAGACGCCTTGGCGATCGAGGACGCCGGCTGTTTCATGTTGGAATTCGAAGCGGTCCCGGCGAAAATCGCTACATTAATTTCCCAACAACTTGAAATTCCGACCATCGGCATCGGCGCCGGTGTCGGCACGGACGGGCAAATTCTTCTCGGCTATGACTTGCTGGGCGTGTTTACCGATTTCAAGCCGAAGTTCACCAAGCGCTACGCCAAGCTGACCGAGGTCGCCGTCGCCGGCATCTCTGAATACGTGCGCGAGGTCAAGGAAGGCAAATTCCCCGACGATGATCACAGTTACGGCGTCGACGAGGCGGAGTTCGAGAAGTTCACCGCCATGGTGGAAAAACGCAAACAGATTTGATTGGCTATAATAGAGACAGCCCGCAGCAACCGACCGAGGACCGACGAATGGCGCAACAAAAGAAAAAATCAACCAACACCGTCATCGACGCCGGTGGCGTCGCGGCGAGCCTGACGGATCGGGCCTACGCGGTTATCGAAGAGATGATCGTGATGCTGCAATTCAAGCCGGGGGCGGTGCTATCGGAAACGGCGCTTTCCGATAGGTTGGATATCGGCCGCACGCCTATTCGTGAAGCCTTGCAGCGCCTGGCTCGTGAAGGGCTCGTCGTTATCCTGCCGCGCAAGGGAATCCTGGTTTCCGAAATCAATCCCCGAAACCAGTTGCTGCTGCTTGAGGTCCGCCGGGAGTTGGAGCGCCTTCTCGCCCGCACCGGCGCCATCCGTTGCACCGAGGACGAACGCCGGCAGTTCTTCGAGATCGCCGACGGCATGGAACAAGCGGCCCGCAACAACGACGATATTAATTTTATGCGCCTGGACGACGCTTTTAACCAGCTCATCGCCGAAGCCGCGCACAACGACTATACCGCCCGCGCCATCGGTTTGATGAATGGCCTGTCGCGGCGGTTTTGGTATATGCATTACAAGGAAACCGCCGATTTGCCGCTGGCGGCCCGGCTCCACGCCAACCTGGCGCGCCGCATCGCCGAGGGCGACCCGGACGGCGCCGCGGCGGCGGCGGACAAGCTTGTCGATTACGTCGAGGTCTTTACCCGGGGCACCGTCGGCTAAGACCCCGCCATTGTTGCCTGCCCCGTTGCCAAAAAAGCCAATATCCATATAAATAAAGTGCTTTTCCCGTTTCGTTGTAGTAATATATCACTGAAATATCATGAGTGATTTCGGCGCGGAAAAGGAGACGGAGATGTCCATTCAAGAAATTTACGATGCGGTGCTGGCCTATGAGGAAGAAGATGTCGCCGAGCTCGTCCAGGCGGAAGTCGATGCCGGCACCGACATCGAAAAAATCCTCAATGACGGCCTGATCAGCGCCCTCGACATCGTCGGCGAGCAATTCAGCGCCGGGACATTGTTCGTGCCGGAAATGCTGATGGCCGCCGAGGCCGTGAAAGCCGGCCTTGAGATCGTCCGGCCGTTGCTCGTCGATTCCGGCGCCAAGCCGGCCGGTACGGTGATCCTGGGCACCGTCAAGGGTGACCTCCACGATATTGGCAAGAACCTTGTCGGCATGATGTTCGAAGGCGCCGGCTTCAAGCTGATCGATCTCGGTACCGATGTCGACCCCGAAGAATTCATCTCCGCGGCCCAGGAAAACGACGCCGACATCATCGCCCTTTCCGGCCTGCTGACGACTTCCATGCCGGAGATGGAAAAGGCCGTGGTGGCGATCCGCGATGCCAACAAAAACCGCAACCTGAACGTCAAGACCATGGTCGGCGGGCCGCCGATCAACGAAGAATTCGCTATGAAAATCGGCGCCGACGGTTACAGCGCCGATGCGCCGACGGCGGTCGACGACGCGCGCACCTTCATGGCCGCCGGCATTTGAATAGAGGGCCAACGATTAAGGAGCTGGATCATGACATGGACACATCGCGAACGCATTCTGGCGGCGCTCAATCACGAAGAACCAGACCGCGTGCCGATTGATTTCGGCGGCGCCGAGTTCACCACCATCACGCTCGCCGGTTATGAAAAGCTGAAAAAATACATGGGTGTCGACGAACCCACCGAGGTGATGTCGATCATTCACACCTGCGCCCATCCGGCAGAGGCGATTCTCAATCGATTCGAGGTGGACACCCGCAATGTACAGCCGGGCCCCTTCGAAGGCGGCGTCGATCACTGGACCGACGACAATACCTACACCGACACTTTCAACGTTCTGTGGAAACGTACGGAAAAAGCCGTCGACCAACATTTCCTGCACAAGGACGGCCCCTTCCATGGCGGCAAGCTGACCGTCGAACAGGTCGAGGAATATGATTGGCCGGATGGCAAAAACCCAGGGCTGGCGAAAGGCGTCAGGGAGCGGGTCGAGCAGATTCACGCCAACGGCGACCATGCGGTCTGTCTCTACCTGCCCGGCGGGGTCATTCACCGGGGCTACGCCATGCGCGGCTTCGAGGCCTATCTCAAGGATCTCTACAAACGACCCGAAGCCTTACAGCGGATGATGGACAAGCTTTGCGATTTCTGGTGTGACACGGCGGAAATAATGATCGAAGCGGCCGGACCCGAAAACGTCGACATCATCTATTTCGGCGAGGATCTGGGAACCCAGGACAGTTGCATGTTCGATCCGGAAACCATCTACAAGGATTACTTGAAGCCGCACCACCGCCGCATGGTCGAAACGGTCAAGGGGCTGACCAACAACAAGGCCAAGGTCTGCTACCACTGCTGCGGTTCCGCCTATCACTTCATCCCGCATCTTCTGGATATCGGCATCGATGCCCTGAACCCGGTTCAGGTCACGGCCAAGAACATGGAGCCCGAACGCCTGAAGGAAGCGTTCGGCGACCGCCTAACCTTCTGGGGTGGCATCAACACCCAGGAAATCCTGCCTTTCGGCACACCGGAAGAAGTGGTGGCTGAGACCAAACGAATTATCAATATCCTGGGCAAGGGCGGCGGCTACATCCTCAACAGCGTGCACAACATCCAGGCCGAGGTGCCGCCGGAAAACATCGTTGCGATGTTCGAAACCGGGGTTAATCATCGCTATCACTAAGGCAAATGTCATGGACAGCCCAGCCGACCGGCCTTCGACTCTGGTCATCTGTTGCGGCGCGATCGCCAATGAGATCGTCACCATCATCCACGAAAACGGCTGGGATCACATGAAGGTCGAATGCCTGCCGGCCAAGCTGCATAACGAGCCCAGCGCCCTGCCCGAGGGCGTGCGCGCCAAGATCCGAGCCGGCCGCGCGCGCGGTGACGAGGTGGTGGTGCTCTACAGCGATTGCGGCACCGGTGGCGGCATGGCCAAGGTATTGGAAGAAGAAGGCGTCGAAAACATTGGCGGCGCCCACTGCTACGAGGTGTTCGCCGGCTCGGAACGCTTCAAGCAACTAATGAATGACGAGCCGGGCAGCTTCTTCCTCACCGATTTCCTGGCCCGGGCCTTCGACAAACTGGTGTTCAAGGGGCTGGGGTTAGACCGCTTCCCGCAACTCCGCGACACCTACTTCGGCAAATATCGCAAAATGGTCTATCTGGTTCAGCGCGAGAACCCGGACACCTTGGCCCATGCGCAAGCAGCGGCCGCCAGCATTGGATTGGAATTGGAGGTTCGGCACACCGGTTACGGCGGTTTTCAGCAATTCCTGGAAACTAAATAGGGAAATTTCACGGCAACCGGACTGATTGAAGGAAGTTTTGGATTCTTTACAAAGCACCAACAGATCAATAACATATGTGAAATATATCAGAATAATAAAAATAAAATATCCAGGGAGATGCCATGAAAGCCTATTCGGGCGAGCGGACCATTGACGGCATCAAGGTAACGGTTGACGGCCAGCCTCTGGACGAGCGCTACGATATTGAGCGCTTCACGACGATGGGCTTCGAGTGGACCTATGAAGGCACCGAGCCGCACCAATTGGCGCTGGCGTTGTTGGCCGACCATCTTGGCGACGACGAACGCGCGCGCGCATTGTCGGAACCGTTCATGAAGCTTGTCGTCGCGGATCTCGACAACGACTGGGTACTGAATAGCAACGATATCGACGCCGCACTGAAACGCGTGTCCGAACCGGACGGCTGAATTTTCACCCCATATCGCTGCAAACCCCGCAGGCAACGATATGGATCGGTTCCGCATAGTGCGGACCGAGAAACAAAAAGCGGGAGGATAAGGTAACCGGAATTTATTTGGAGGCGAAAATGAACATTATTAGAAGATTAATCACGATCGGAGCCATCGCCGCGTTCACGCTGGCTGTGGCTCTTCCGAATAGCGCCCAAGCGGAAGCCAAACATAAATGGAAAATGGCAGCCAGTTGGGGCGGCGGCCCGTTGATGGAGATCGGCGCCAAGGCGTTCGCCGAAAAGGTCAAGTTCCTCACCGATGGCCGCATCGAAATCAAGGTCTTTCCGTCGGGGCAGTTGTCCAAGGGTCTTGAAGTTCGTAGCGCCGTCGCCAAAGGCGTCGCCGAGATGGGCCATACCTGGATGGGCTACGACTGGGGCAAGGATAAGACGACCGTGCTGTTTGGTGGTTATGCCGGCTCCATGGATTCCGAGCGTATGCTGCACTGGATCTACGAAGGCGGCGGACTGGAGCTGCAGCGCCAATTCAACGAAGAGAAGTTCGGCATCATCTCCATGCCGATGTTCATACGCACGGCCGAGGCCTTCCTGCATTCGCGTAAACCCGTGCGGACTCTGGCCGACCTCAACGGCCTGAAGTTCCGGACGGCCGGTGCTTGGCTGGCCATTTCCAAAGGCCTGGGCGCGGCGCCGGTGACGATGCCGGGCGGCGAGGTCTACACCTCTCTCGAACGCGGCGCCATCGATGCCACCGAGTGGGGCACCTTGTATGAAAACAAGTCGACCGGTTTCCACAAAATCGCCAAATACGTGATCATCCCCGGCATCCATCAGCCGACGGCGCCGTTCGAATTGGCGATCAACAAGAAAGCCTGGGCCAGCCTTTCCAAGCGTGATCAGGAAATGGTCGCAATGGCGGCGAAGCTGGTGACTTTCGAAACCTGGACCCGCATCGGCCAGGAGGACGCTAAGGCGCTGGACTTTTATAAGAAAGCCGGCAACGAGGTCATCGTTCTCGATGCCGCCGTGCAGAAAAAGGGCAAGCAGCTCGGCCTCGCCTGGGCTCAGGAACAGGCGAAGACCAATCCTTGGTTCGACAAGGTAATGAAAAGCCAAATCGCTTTTGAAACGCTGTGGAAAGACGCCGCGCACTATCGGAACGTGATTTCCGAATAAATCTCGAAGAAAATGGGACCAGGGAGCGCGGTTGCCGCGCTCCCTGTGTCTTATGCGGCATTACTCTTGGCGGATGATGGCTGAATCCGGCATGATCATAATCGCTTGAATTGAATTTAAAAAAGAAGACGGAGAACATTTCGCCATGGTGGCACTCGTTCGACTAATCGAACGGATCACCGGTCGTTCAGGGATGCTGATCGCCTGGGTTGTGTTCCCCTTGATCCTGGCCAGTTGTTACGAGGTGTTCGCGCGCTATATCTTCAACGCGCCAACCATCTGGGCTTTCGAGATGGGCTATATGGCCATGGGCGTGCATGCCCTGATCGGCGCGGCCTATACCTTGCGCGAGCGCGGCCATATCCGCATCGACATTCTCTACTCGCATTTCTCGCCAAAAACCCAGGCCGTCATCGATACGTTCGGTTATGTGGTGTTGTTCATGCCGGTGGTCTGCTGGGTCAGTTTTGGCCTTTGGGAATACTGGGTCGAGGCCCTGGTCAGAAACGAACACTCCGGCCAATCGGCATGGAACCCGGTTATCTGGCCGTTTCGGCTGGCATTTTTCCTGGGCTTTTTCCTGCTGGCGTTACAGGGCGTGGCGGAGTTGATTAAATGTTTCCGGTTTCTCACCGGCCGGACGACTGACTGGAACGCCTGATGGGCGACTATCTGGCGTTAATGATGTTTCCAGCGCTCTTGCTGGCGCTGTTTTTAGGCTTTCCCGTGGCCTTCGCGATGATGGGCGTGGCGCTGTTCTTTGGGCTCGTCACCTTCGACACCGCCGTGATCTTCCAATTCGTCCAAAAGATTGACGCGGTGGCGTCGAATTTCGTGCTCGCCGCTGTGCCGCTGTTCGTATTCATGGGCGCCATGCTCGAACGCTCCGGCATCGCCGAAAAACTGTTCGAAGCCGTGCATCTATGGACCCGGCGCCTGCCCGGCGGCTTGGCCATCGGCACCATCGTCATGTGCGTCATTTTCGCCGCCTCCACCGGCGTCATCGGCGCCACCGAGACGGTGGTCGGTCTGCTCGCCATTCCGGTGATGATGAAATATGCCTACGACAAGGGGCTGATTTCCGGCACCATTTGCGCCGGCGGATCGCTCGGCACCATCATTCCGCCGTCTGTGGTCGTCGTTGTCTTGGGGCCTGTGGCCGATGTTTCGGTCGGTGATTTGTTCATCGGCATGATCTTTCCCGGCTTGATCATGGCCAGCTTTTACATCACCTATATCCTAATCCGATGCATGATAAGGCCGGCGGACGGTCCGCGGTTACCGAAATCCGACGATGATCCACCGTTCGCCGAAAAGCTCCGCATAACCCTGTTCGCGTTGGCGCCGCCGGTGGCCATGATCGCCGCCGTTCTAGGGTCCATCATGTTTGGGTTCGCGGCGCCGACGGAAGCCGCGGCACTTGGTGCGCTCGGTTCCATAATGCTGGCCGTCATGTACCGGCAGTTCAACCTTGCCGTCCTCAACGAAGCGGCGCTGAAGACCCTTAAGGTCACCTGCATGATCATTCTCATCCTTCTTGGCGGCAACATGTTCGCCGGAGTCTTCGTCGCCTCCGGCGGCGTATCAGTCGCCGAGGAATTGATCAAGAACGCCAACCTTACGCCCTGGATGACACTGGCCGTGTTTCTTGGCATCTGCTTTGTTGCCGGCTTCGTTCTTGACTGGATTTCGGTGCTGCTGATTTTCATTCCGGTGTTCATACCGATCATCAAAATTCTCGGGTACGACCCCGTCTGGTTCTGCGTCATGTTCCTGGTGGTCATTCAGACCAGCTACTTGACGCCGCCCATGGCGCCGGCAATCTTCTATTTACGCGGCATCAGCCCGCCGGAAATCACCATTCAGCATATGTTCAAAGGGGTGGTGCCGTTCATTATCCTGCAGTTGCTGTGCTTGGTGATTGTCGGCTGGTTCCCGCAGGTGGTGCTGTGGCTGCCGGCGCAATTGTTGGGCTTCAAATGACGGATATTATTGACGGCCTGACCCGCCCTGATGTACTACTAATATATCAGACGTCGCATTACCTCCGGCAATACAATGCCGGTAGCTTTGGGAGACAAAGATGACCCCGGAAGACGTTTTGGCCGTCGCGCCGAAGGTTCTCACCCAGGCCCAACGTGAATCCTATTTCGAGAACGGCTACCTGTTGCTGGAGAGAGTCATACCCGACACGTGGCTCGAACGCTTGCGGAAAACGACTGATAAAGTGATCGACGAAAGCCGGGCGATTGCCAAATCCGACGCCAAATGGGACTTGGATGAAGGCCACACGAGCGATAACCCTCGGCTACGCAGGCTGTCGTGTCCCAATGACCACCACTCGGATTACTGGGCTTACGCTTCGGACTCCCTTGTTACCGACATTGTCGCCGACTTGGTGGGGCCGGACGTCAAATTCCACCACTCGAAGCTCAATTTCAAATGGGCCAAGGGCGGTGAGGAAGTTAAATGGCACCAAGACATCCAATTCTGGCCGCATACCAATTACAGCCCCTTAACCGTCGGCACTTATATGTATGACTGTGGCTCGGACCAAGGGCCGCTGATGGTGATGCCCAAAAGCCACGCCTGGGACCTATATGACCAGTACAACAGCGCCGGCGATTGGGTCGGGTGCCTGTCGGCGAAAGACGAAGCGGCCCTGGATTCGTCCGAGGCGGTTTCTTTGGAAGGCCCGGCGGGGTCTCTGACCATCCACAATTGCCGGATGCTTCACGCGTCGAAGCCCAATCGATCCGACAAGGGGCGCCCGCTTCTGTTGAACGTCTACACCGCCGCCGACGCCCTGCCCTACACCTACAATCCCCTGCAATCCAGATACATGGAAACAATCGTCCGCGGTACCCGCGCGCGATGGGCCCACCACGACCCCCGGCCATGCCTTTTGCCGCCCGATTGGTCGGGCGGCTATTCCTCGATCTTCGCCCTACAACAGGAAGAGGGCCGCAACGGGGAAGCAGCAGAATAGATGGAATTATCGAACGGAGGACCGCAATCATGATGACTGAGCGGCAATTGGGATACCGCAAGGAATATCGATCCCGCATCGCAGGCTGGTACAACGGTTATGTACACATTTTCGTGGTCTATGCCATTGGCCTGACGGCGCTCTATATTTTTACGAGCCACATCGAAAGCGTTTTGTGGTGGCAGTGGTTGACCATTCCCATCATCGGCCTGATATGCAACATGTTCGAATGGTTCCTGCACATGTACGTGATGCACCGCCCTAGAAACAACAGCGGGCTCCGCTCTATCTATACGCGTCATACCCTCAATCATCACCAGTTTTTCACCGATGGAGAAATGCGCTTTCGCGACCAAAAGGACTGGCGCGTCACCGTTTTCCCCCCTTACGCACTGGTGATTTTCATCCTTATGTCTATTCCAGGCGGACTGGTCCTCGGGTGGTTGATTGCACCCAACGTCGGTTGGTTATTGATGTGTTCGACCACAGGCATGTTCCTGGTTTATGAATTCATGCATTTCTGCTGCCATGTCGACGAGAATTGGTTTGTCCGTTTCTGCCCGCTGATCAACACCCTTCGCCGCCACCACACGGCCCACCACAACAATCGGCTGATGATGGAATTGAACATGAACCTGACGTTTCCAATCTCCGATTGGTTGTTCGGCACGTCCGATCTGGACCGGGGGCTGCTGGGGCATTTGTTTAACGGGTATTCGACTAAGTACCTGAGAAAAGACCTGAAGGGGCAACCCACATCTCCGGATGTGGCCGCAGCAGAGCCGATCGCGGCCGAATAGACGGAGACGAACCCGGATGCCCAATAACATAAAGACGATGCTTTCCGTCCTGACGCTCATCGTCGGCGCGGTCATCCATTACTTCGAGCGCCAAGCCGGCAACTATAATCTTGCCTGGGTCGTCGCCGGACTAGCCGTCTTCATGGTGCTGGCGATGTGGATATTTCCGGAGACCGGAAAAAAGAATGACTCGTCGTCCTAACGCCGCCTGAGCCGTTAGTTTCAGGGCAAACTAACTTGAGTCGACGAGGCGGGATAGCAAGGCTGCAATGAGGCCTGCCAGGCAACCGGTCGTTGGCTCAATAATCGGGCCGAAAATTCGCACCCTAACCGTTCGTCAAGTCACATTCAGCTTCCCGGCTCGACGTAATTGACATTATGTTTGAAGAACCACTCGTGCCCTTCCAGCATGTAGTCCCAATACATCCAAGGTAGGCCCGTGGTCTTTATTCTCCAGTAGCTCCACCGCTCCTTCCGTGGGTCGAGCGGGAACGTCGGCGTCACCTTCCCGGCGTAGCAGAATTCGGCCATCATAACCTTGCCATATGCGGTCGTCAGGGGGCATGACGCATATCCATCATAGGTCTCTTCCAAGGCGCTGCCTTCAATGAGGTGCAGCAAGTTTTTGACGACGACGGGGGACTGTTTGCGAATGGCCGCCGCCGTTTTCGAGTTCGGCGTCGAACAGGCATCACCGAGCCCGAACACATTTTGATATTTTGTATGTTGCATGCTGTTCTGATGGACGTCCACATACCCCCCCTCGTTGGCAAGCGGGCTCGATCGAACCGCTTCGGGCGGACGCTGCGGCGGCGACACATGGAGCATGTCGAATTCCATCGTAAGGGTTTCGCCGTCCTTGTCGCCGCCGACGACCTCGAATGTCGCTTTTTTGGCGTTGCCATCGACGGCAACCAAGTTGTGTTGGTAATGAACGTCAATGCCGTACCTTGCAGCAACCTTGACAAGTTCTGCCGCAAACAAGGGCACCCCGAACATCCCCGGTGCGTGGGTCAAAAAATGCACCTCGCATTGACCAAGGATTCCGCGCTTCTTTAGTTTATCGGCTGTGAGATAGGCTATTTTCTGAGGGGCGCCGGGGCACTTGAAAGGAAGCGGCGGCTGGGTGAAAAGAGCCTTTGCGCCGGGCTTAAGGCCCTGAAGACAAGTCCAGGTGTATTCAACGAATTTGGGATCGTAGTTACTGCAAACACCGTTTTTGCCCAGGGTTTCCTCGGCCCCTTTGACGGCATCCCAGTTCAGCTCTAGGCCGGGACAAACCACAAGATAGTCGTAGGAAAGCTTGTCCCCGGAGGCGAGCAAGACGGTGTTGTTGTCGGGGTCGAACCCTTTTGCCGCGCCCTTAATTAAAGTGACATGAGGCGGGACTACATTACTTTCCTGACGGCGGGTTTCGGCCAAGGTTTGAACACCGGCGCCGACCAGGGTGAACGCGGGCTGATAGTAGTGTTCGTCCGCCGGCTCAACGATGGCGATGTCGAGATCACGCCCGCCCTGCCGCCGACGAAGAGACGCAGCCACCGTAATCCCAGCCGTTCCCCCGCCTATGATGAGAATTTGATGATGGTTTCCGTCTGACATTTTCATCCCCTCTGGTTTGCCGCTTTTCTTTCAATCGATCAATATGATTATAGGCAAAAACCTCAAGGTATCGTAGTAAAAACCAGGCTGGATAATGTTGAATTTTGATGGGAGATCGGTGGCACGGGCCGCAATGCGCGAAATCGGTAATAAGGCTCACCAAAAGACACCACATTCTCAGAACAGCTCACTTTCTTCTGACAATGCCCTTTTCTATATTACGACCGATTCTCGGATAAATACGGCCGGTAGCGCATGTCCGTCTCGAGGACGTGCTCTTCCAGCCAGGCCGACAGCATTTCAACGATTTCGCGGCTGACATCGGCGCTCGGCTTGTCCTGATAGGCTTCGTAAAGAGATTCCAGTTCTTCGATGATCTTTTGGTGTTCGGCGGCATGCGCTTCGAAGTCGGGATAGTCGTGCTTTTTCATCAGCATTTCTTCGCGTTGGAAGTGGGCGAAGGCCCGCTCGATCAAAACCTGGAGAATTCGGCCAATGGCTTTTTCATCGGAACCAGTAAGGTGGGCTTCGTCGATGTGATTGATCAGGCTGAAAATCATGATGTGGTCGGCGTCAAGCTTGTCGACGCCCACCTGAAAGTCGTTTGTCCACACGATAAGCGCCATGGGATTCAAGGCCCATTAAAAAGAAATATCAAAAAACCGCCGATGATTGTATCCGGATAGTTCCACGAACCCCAAATTACCCGCCTTGACATAAATCAAGGTTTTCCCTTTTGCCCCGTGATTAGGTTGCTTCTGCATTGATCAAATGCAGCGGCAAGAGGAGGTTCGGTTTCATGGGTGATACAGATACTGGCGCACCGGCGCCGGAAAACACATCGGCAGGCGATGGCGAAGAACCCATCCCGTTCATGCAGCAGGTTCTGGATAATCCTTTCCTGCTTTTATTCCTGGGGGTCACGATCCCTGCTGTTTTTTACATCATCTGGGGCGTGATGGAGATCGTTTCCATCCCCTTGGCGAAATAGGAGGGATGAAACATGTCCATATTCCCGCCTGCAAAACGGATCTGGTGGAAAGAGCCCATCGAACGAACGGAAATTACCTGGATCGTCGTTGCCCTTGTTTGGTGTCTGATCCTGTTCTTCATGATGCCCTATTGGCATATCGCCGGCCAACAGAACCTGTCCAACGAAGCCTATCGCATCCAGCCCGATGTCTTCGCTGAACGTACGGAGGCCATGGCCAAGAAGTTCACCGTGCGCGAAGAAGGGAAGACCGGCATCCCGGTTGTCCATCCGCCGGCCGGCAGCGATATCTACATGTTTGGCCGCCTTTGGGAGTGGTGGCCGGTCCTTGAATTGGAAAAGGACAAGTCCTACCGCCTGCATCTTTCTTCGTTGGACTTGCAGCACGGGTTTTCGCTATTGCCCGAAAACATCAATCTTCAGGTCCATCCCGAATACGAGATGGTGATCACGATTAAGCCGAACAAGGCCGGTGAATATGCTGTTATCTGCAACGAATATTGCGGCATCGGGCACCACAACATGGTCGGCAAGATCTATGTGGTCGACAAGTAGAGGGGATGATCATGGCTACAAACGCAGACTTCAGAATTTGCCCGGACACCGGGTTCAAAATCAACCTTAACGCCGACAAGCTGATCAAGTGGAACGCCGTCACCGGGGTTGTCTTTTTGCTTGTTGGCGGCCTGTTCGGCATCAGCATCGCGTTGACCCGTTGGCCGGCGGTTCATTTGCTTCCTGCCGATTGGTTCTATCTGGCATTGACGGCCCATGGCTTGGACGTGCTGCTGGTGTGGATCATCTTTTTCGAGATGGCGATCCTGTACTTCGCGTCCTCGGTCCTATTGGGCTGCCGTCTGGCGGCGCCCAAGGTGGCGTGGCTGGCTTATTGGATGATGCTGATCGGCGCCATCGTCACCAACATCGCGGTATTGCGCGGCGATTCGTCGGTCATGTTTACGTCTTACGTGCCCTTGAAGGCGGCGCCCGATTTCTATCTCGGCATCATCATCTTCGCCGTCGGCGCGCTATTGGCGTGTTTCGTCTTTTTCGGCACCTTGGTCATCGCCAAGCAGGAAAAGACTTATGAAGGATCGGTGCCGCTGGTCACCTTCGGCGCAACGGTGGCGGCAATCATCGCCGTATTTACCATCGCCTCCGGGGCGATCATCCTGATCCCAACCCTGTTATGGTCGATCGGGTATGTCGGCCGTATCGACACCATGATGTACAAGTTGGTGTGGTGGGCCATGGGCCATTCGTCGCAGCAGGTCAACGTGGCAGCCCAAATCGCTGTTTGGTACGCGCTGGCGGCGATCCTGTTCGGGGCCAAGCCGCTGTCCGAAAAGGTCAGCCGCATGGCGTTTTTGTTCTATATCCTGTTCCTTCAACTAGCGAGCGCCCATCACTTGCTGGTCGAGCCGGGGCTGAGCTCCGAATACAAAATCTTCAACACGTCATACGCTCTCTACCTGGCGGTGTTGGGCAGCATGATCCACGGGCTGACGGTGCCGGGCGCCGTCGAGGTAGCGCAGCGCAAGAAAGGCTACAACAAGGGGCTTTTCGAATGGCTGCGCAAGGCGCCTTGGGGCAATCCGGCGTTTTCCGGGTTCGCCTTGTCGGTGGTGCTGTTCGGTTTCCTGGGCGGCATCTCGGGCGTTATGATGGGAACGGAACAGCTCAACATCATCACCCATAACACCGTCTATGTTCCCGGTCATTTCCACGGAACGGTGGTGACCGGCACGACCTTGGCCTTTATGGCGCTCGCCTATTGGCTGGTGCCGGTGTTGTGGCAGAAGGAAATGTTCCTTCCCGGGCTTGCCAAGTTGCAGCCGTATTTCTACGGCCTCGGCATGGGAGGTGTTTCGGTGTTCCTGATGGGGGCGGGCACCCTTGGCGTGCCGCGCCGGCATTGGGACATCAACTTCACGGACGCCGCCATGGGATACGATTTCCCTGGCGCCGCCTACCTGATGATGGGGCTGAACGGCATCGCCGCCCTTGTCGCCGGTGTCGGCGGGGCGATCTTCATCGTTAACATGGTCGGCACCATCCTGTTGGGCAAGCCGAAGACCAAGGCCGCCGCCGAGGCAGCACCGGCACAGCCGGACGCGGCCGCCGTTTCCAATTACGGCAACGCCGGCACGTTGGCGGTACCCGGGACTTTCGTCATGGCGATGGTCTTCCTGACGGCGTTCGTCCTCTACTACTTCATCAACTGGAAGTACCTGGCCGGGGTCTGGCCCCTTAGCTGAACGGACCGGGCGGTGGGGTTCTCTCCTTCTCCACCGTCCGCCCGTCCCGCTTAGGAAACCCGGAGTAACTTATGAAGTCTGAAATCGCCCTTCTCTATAACGTCTTTAAGATTCGCATCGGCATGGCGATCATGATGAGCGCCCTGGCCGGGCTGGCGGTGACGCCGGGGGCTTCTCTCTCGACGTGGGAGATCACCATCCTGGCGCTGGCGGTTCTCGGTTCGTCGGCGGCGGCCGGGGCCTTCAACCATGTGATCGAGCGTGACCTGGACGCCCAAATGACCCGCACCCGCAACCGGCCCTTCGTCACCGGTCATTTTAAGGCCGGGCCGGCTTGGTATCTGGGGATCACGGGCCTGCTGGCTATTTCCGTCGGCGCCGCCGCCTATGTCCTCAACGGCATGGTCGCCCTTTACGTCTTTTTGGGCGCCTTCGTTTACGGCGTTGTCTATACGGTGTGGCTGAAGCGTAAGACCGTCTGGAACATCGTCGTCGGCGGTCTTTCGGGAAGTTTCGCGGTACTGGCAGGCGCCGCTGCCGTTGATCCCGGGCTTTCGGTGCCGGCGGTCATTTTGGCCGTGGTTCTTTTCCTGTGGACACCACCGCATTTTTGGAGCCTGGCGGCGGCGCTTCGCGAAGATTACGGCAAGGCCGGGGTGCCGATGCTGCCCCTGGTCGTTGGCGACAAAGTAGCGGCCCGAATCATCCTGGCACATACCGTTCTGCTGGTTGGGCTTGCCATGGTGCCGACTCTGTACGGCCTGGGATGGTTCTATTGGGCCGGCGCCGCAGTGGGCGGCAGCTATTTCCTGTATCACAGTTTACAATACGTGCGCGATCCATCGCCGAAAAAGGCGATGAAGAACTTCTTCGCTTCCCTGGTGCAGTTGGGGGTTTTGGTTCTGGGCGCGCTGATCGGCGCGATGACGGGCCTATGAGCAGACTCGCCCGTATGGTTCTTGCGGTGGGGCTGCTGGCATTTGCCGGAGACCCGGCCTGGGCCATGGATGAAACAGAGGCCCTGAAGATCAGCCAAGCCGCGGTCGGCGAGGCCATCGGCGAACACACATTGACCGATAGCGCCGGGCGAACCGTTCGGTTTTCGGATTTTAAAGGCCGACCGTTGCTGGTCAATTTCATCTATACGAGTTGCGCCCACAGTTGCGGCATCATTACCGGCCATCTGGCGGACGTCTATGAAAACGCCTGGGACGTTTTAGGAAAAGACGGCTTCGCCGCCGTGACCATCGGCTTCGATACGCCCCGGGACACACCGCAAAGGATGCGCTCTTTTTTCCGCAAGCAAGGCGTCAGGGAAACCCCCGGCTGGCGGTTTCTCAGCGCCGATGAAAAAACCATAAAGTCGCTGACGGAAACTGCCGGGTTCACTTATTTCAAATCGCCCAAGGGGTTTGATCACCTGGATCAGGTCACCATCGTCAACGCCGACGGCAAAATCCATTCCCAAATCTACGGTGCCGCCTTCGATAAGCCTTTGTTAATCGAACCCTTGAAGGAACTGGTTCTCGGCACCCCGGCCCCCTACCGAAGCCTCGCCGACCTAATAAAAAAGGTGCGCCTGTTCTGCACTCTTTATGATCCGGCGTCGGGTCGTTATGCCTTTGATTATTCCCTGTTCATCCAAATCAGCGCCGGTATTGTGATCATCGGCGGCACCATAGTCTTTCTTGTCCGCGATATGTGGATGGCCCGGCGACGGCGTTTGGACGGAGAACGGTCCGCCTGATGGTTTTATCGGCTGTCGACGGATCGATCAGGGAAGCATCATGCTGAAAATTCTCCAGAAATCATTTCGGTGGCCCTTGGCGTGGCTGGAGTTGCTGTTCGATAAACCCTTCGGGCCGCCGTGGAACCCACTTCGCCAGTTGGGAACGCTGGCTTTTTTCTTTTTCTGGGTCTCCGCCGTCAGCGGCATCTACGTGTTTATCGTTTTCGACACCAGCGTCGGCGGCGCCTTCACCTCCGTCGAAGCCATGACCCAGCAATGGTATTTTGGCAGCGTCATGCGCAGCCTGCACCGTTACGCGTCCGACGCCATGGTCGTCCTGACGGTGTTGCATGTGATCCGTGAATTTTCCCTGGACCGTTACCGCGGCGCCCGGTGGTATTCGTGGTTCACGGGCATTCCGGTAGTGTGGCTGTTGTTCGTTTCGGGCATTAGCGGCTATTGGCTGGTCTGGGACCGGCTGGCTCAATACGTCGCCATCGGCTCCATGGAATGGATCGACTGGTTGGGCATCTTTGGCGAACCGGTGGCCAACAATTTTTTGACGCAGGGCAGCCTGGACGACCGGTTTTTTAGCTTGTTGGTCTTTATCCACATCTTCGGTCCCTTGTTCCTGCTGTTCATGATGTGGGTGCACATCCTTCGCATCAATAGTTCCAAAACCAACCCACCGCGCGGGCTTGCCGTCGGCTCCTTCACGATGATGGTGGTGTTGTCCTTCGTCTGGCCCGCCGTCAGCCACGCCCCCGCCGACCTGGGGACGGTGCCGGCAGTGCTTAATCTCGACTGGTTTTTCATGTTTCTCTACCCGCTTTTCGATGTCTGGGGCCCCGGAGCGCTGTGGGGCATTGCCTTTGGCGGATCGTTGTTCCTGTGCATCACGCCTTGGCTGCCGCCGTTGAAGAAGGCGCGGGTGCCGGAAGTGTTTCTCGAACAATGCAACGGCTGCACCCGTTGCTTCGAAGATTGCCCCTACGGCGCCGTCGCCATGCGCCAACGGACCGATGGCCGACCGTTTGAGAAGGAAGCGGTTGTCGACCCCGACCTATGCACTTCTTGCGGAATTTGCGTCGGCGCCTGCCCGATGTCGACGCCGTTCCGCCACGCCAATAAACTGGTGACCGGGATCGATCTTCCGGACCTGCCCCTCAACATGGTACAGGCCCGCATGGCCGCTGCAATCGAAGAAGCCCGGGCCGAAAATTCAAAAGACACTCCGAGCATCATGGTCATCGGCTGCGAGCACGGCGCCGATCCCGGAAAGGCGCAAGGCAGGGCGACGCGTTCGTTGACCCTGCCGTGCATCGGCATGCTGCCGCCGTCGTTCCTCGATTACGCGCTATCGGGCGCAGGTGTCGACGGGGTCATGCTGACCGGGTGCAACGATTGTGATTGCTTTCACCGGTTCGGCATTCCGTGGACCGAAGACCGCCTGGCCGGGCTTCGCGATCCCTATCTCCGCAAAAGGGTGCCGCGCGAAAGGCTGCACGCTTGTTGGGCCGGAGAAAAAGGGGCCGGGCGGCTGACAGAGGAACTCGAAGGATTTCGTCGGCGGCTTATCGACATCAAGAATACTCCGGGGGACGGTACATGAACGGAGAATTCAGCCTTTACGTTCTCGTCGCGCCGCTGCTGATTTTCGGGCCACTGTTTCTTTGGGTGCTCTACAACCTCGGCATCCGCGAGATGTTCCGGATTCCGGAGGAAATGCGCCAAAAACGCCAACAGGATCGGAAAGAAGCCGACCGCTTCAAAGAAGAACACGCGCTGAAGCGCGGCAAGGGCTTGGCCGGTGTTTCCATCGGACCCAACAAGGGGCCTTTGGGGTTGTTCGCGCAGGCCGTGACCTATGTCTGGTTTGCCGCCGTTATCGGCTTTTTCGCGGCATCCCCGCCTTATACCTATAGCGACCCGGACACCGCCCAAATAAAGGTCAGCCTGAGCCATCCGGGAAAACGCAAGGTCGAATGCCGGCTTCGGACACGCGAAGAACTCGCCAAGCTTCCGGCCAATATGCGGGCACCGAAGGACTGTCCCCGGGAACGATTGCATGTTGGCATCGAATTGGTTCTCGATGGCAAGGTGGTCATGGCCGAAAGCGGACGGCCCGGCGGCTTAGCCAAGGACGGGCCTTCGGTGTTTTACCGGGTCATCACGATCCCTTCGGGCCGACATGGGATTACGATGCGGCTCGACGAAACAGGAAACGGCGTTTTTGATTTTGAAAAAACCCTCGACCTCGACCTTTTCCCCGGGCGGGCGTTGGCTGTCCAATTCAACGCCGCCAAGGGCGGGTTTATCGTCAAATGAGGAAAACCCATGACGGAGGACAAAACCATGCCTGAAATTGAATGGAGGAAGGAATTCGAAACCGGCGTTCATTCAATCGACCACGAACACCGTCGAATGGTCGAACGCTTGAACCGGCTTTTCAAGGCTGTGCAGGAAAACGCCGGCGTCGAGCAGATCATCGAAGAACTTGCCGAAGTCTACGCCTGGATTTCGGCCCACTTCGCGCTTGAGGAAGAGATCATGCGAGCCCACAAATACGATCAATACCCCGAGCACAAGGAAGACCACGAAAGCCTGCTTGACGACCTTCGTGACATCATGGACGATTGCCAAGAGGGTACGTTTTCGGGTTTGGATGATGCCCTCCAACAAAGAGTACATGATTGGTTCGTTGAACACTTCAAGACCAAGGACGCCCGCCTTCACAAGCACCTTGGCGATCATTGACCGCTATCGGGTAAAACCCCATGGCATCAAACTTCAAGGCCCTGGAGTCTCCAGATGCTGAACGATGAAGACCTTGAAATTATCCGCCAGATTCCCTTATTCGGGCATTTGCCCGATGACGCCTTGGCGAAGCTTCTCGGCAATTCCTTTCCGAAGGACTACCCCAAGGGAAAGGTCCTGTTCATCCGGGACGAGCCCGCATCCTGTTTTTATATCGTGCTCGACGGTTGGGTGAAGGTCTACCGGGAAACCTCAGACGGTGACGAGGCCGTGTTGGGCGTTTTTACCCGGGGCGAATCTATCGCCGAAGCGGCAGCCTTCGTCGGCGGCAATTACCCGGCCAGCGCCCAAGTCGTCGAACAGGCGCGGCTACTGCCCATTCTCAGCGCCCCCTTTTCCAGTCACATTACCGATATTCCCGAAATCGCCATGAACATGCTGGCGTCGATGTCGAAACGGGCGCACCAGCATGTCGCCGAAATCGAACAATTGAAAACCCGTTCGGCAACGCTTCGGGTGGTCGATTTTTTGCTGAAACTGTGCCCCGTCGATGAAGGCTCCGCCGTCGTCGCCTTGCCTTACGACAAGACATTGATTTCCAGGCGCTTGGGCATGCAGCCCGAAAGCCTGTCCCGGATTTTAGCCAAACTCCGTAAACTGGGCGTAAAGACAGAGCAAAACCGGGTAATGATTTCCGATGTGGCGAGCCTTAGGGAAAGCGGTGACGGTAGCGGGATCGAAGAGATGAAAACCGGCTAGGGCTCGGGTTATCCCTTTAAATGCTTGGTCCTACCGTCGGCACCGGTCAACCAGGCTTCTATGTTTCCCACTCGCCGGATCATATTCGAGGCGCGGTTCCCCGAAACGGCAAAAAGCGCGGTAGACAATGCATCCGCCGTCGTTGCATCCGCAGCCGCGGCGGTGACGCTCCGGTAGCGGTTGGCGCTGGCGCCCTTGAAGGGATCGAACAAATGGTGGTGGCGGCCGCTGGGCTCGAACCGGGTTGCGCCGCCTTGAGACGTCGCCAAGGCCCCGCCCGTCAGCGGCACCGTCAGCCCCGCCTCCGGTAACGACACCCGCCAGGGGTCGCCGTCCGGCCGACCATCGAGGGCGCGCATTTCACCAAGGTTGATTAACACATGGGACCAGCCGCGCCCCCGCAACAGGTTCGCCACCCGGTCCGTCACGTAGCCTTGGGCGATGCCGTTGAGGGTGACTTCCTGGCCTTGGTCCAAGATGATCCGTTGGCTAGAAACCCCGATGCGGCGGTAATCGACACGCGCCAATGCGGCCTCTACTGCTTTTTCCCCTGGCCCGTTCAGTGTGTTCGGATAGCCGTTGAAATGATTTGCGAAAAGCCGCCAAAGGGGCTGCACGGTGATGTCGAAAGCACCGCCGCTCAAATCGCCGAAGCGCTTACAAAGAGTCATAAGCCGAACCATATCGAGCGACGGCGACTCTAATAAGCAATCCCGGTTGAGGCGGCTGAGAGCGGAATGGGGTCGGAACAGGCTGAATTCGTTTTCCAGGCGCTCGATTTCCACGACCGAGGTGCGGACGGCGTCTTCGGCTTCGGCGCGGTCCCAATGGTAAAGGACGATGCGGGCATCGGCACCCATGGCCGTCCCCCGCCATTCGTAACGGTGTCGGAGGGTGGCGCTTCGGCCCGATACCGGCAACATCAAAGCCCCAACCCCGGCGACGATTGCGAGGGCGCGGCGCCGCGTGATGGGGCCTTTGAAATTGCGATCAGGCATTTTGTTTATCTCCGAACCGGGTTTTCGAACCGGCGGCCAGCTTGGTCCGCCTTTCGCGGCGCTTCTCCTGCGCCACCAGCGGCGGGCAGGTTGTTTTATCAAAATAAATGGTCTGGCAATTGAGACAATGGATGCATTCGTTGGGATTGATGGCACCTTCCGGATGGATAGCCTGGACGGTGCACTGTCCAGCGCACAGGTTACAGACCTCGCCGCACTGATAGCGCCGCTTCAGCCAATCAAACATCCTGAGCCTCGCCGGGATCGCCAGGGCCGCGCCCAGGGGGCACAGATAGCGGCAGAAGAACCGTTCGATGAACAACCCCACCGCCAGCAACCCCAGGGCATAGGCGACGAACGGCCATGTCCGGTTGAAGGACAGCGTCACCGCCGTCTTGAAGGGTTCGACCTCGGCCCCGAGGACCGCCAGGTTGGTGGAGTAGAAAGACACCGCGAACAGCCCCAGGAACACGATGTATTTGATCGGCCACAGCCGTTCGTGCAGGGCAAAGGGTAAATTGATTTGGGGAAAGTTTAATTTTCGGGCAGCTTCACTCAACAGTTCCTGCAAGGCGCCGAACGGGCACAGCCAGCCGCAAAAAACGCCGCGCCCCCAAAACAACAGCGCCATCGCCACATAACCCCAAAGGATGAAAACGATCGGGTCGAGAAGGAAAAACTCCCAATGGAATTCACCCAGAAACGAATGGATGAAAGTGATGACGTTGACGATGGTCAACTGACCGCCCGCGTACCAGCCGAGCCACACCACGGTCACCGCCAGGAACCCCAAGCGTATGGTTCTGTAGAAGCGAAAATTCTTAACCACCGAATCCTGAAACACCAAAATCCCCGAAAGAACGGCCAAGATCACAAGCAGCACGGCGATCCGCACTTGGCGTTCTTCCCAGACATGCTGCCAAGCCGTGGCCGCATGCACAGGGGCTTCGTCCCTTGCCCCTTGAGCGGTACCGGGCTCGGCGATCCGGTAGCGGTCCGGCAGGGTGTATTCTAGGGAAAACACGCCCTGTATTGCGTCGCCGCCGGGCGTTTCGCGATTGACCAACAGGTCGATCCGCCATCGCTGCAAGGGATCAAACCCGGTAGCGGCGGGCACGACGAAAACGCCGATTTCCCTTAATTCGGGGGCATCGAAAATCTTAAAGGTTTCGACGTTGCGGTAATGCTTCTTGGCAAGAAGGATGGTCTTGGTGCCCTGCACCAACTGGATACGGTCGAAACGCCCGGAACGCACATAACCCGTTCCCTTGAATGAATAAAGGCCGTTGGCGGCGACGAAGATGGCTTGGTCATCGGTCCCGGCGCCGGTCATAAGCCGGTTGAAATCCAGTTTGCCGATCAGGTTCTCGCCGATCCGGGGCGGCGAGATCAGGCCTGTATAAAGTTCAACGAACAAACTATCGGGTTTTTCGTCGGCTGAAAGCGGGTGGCCCAGAGCGGACGCCACCTGGCCTAGTGTTAATTCGAGCCGGACGACAGAGCCATCCTCGACGAGGTCGCCCCAGGACGCCTTCGAGAAAGATTCCCGGTCCAGACGTTCGCCGCCGCTCTGCGTCAGCAAATTGCGTGAACGCACTATGGCGCGGGCCGAACGGTAAATGGCGTCGCGGATTACGGCGGAACTGACACTAGCCCCGGCGATCATATCAGGCGCCTTCTTCTCCGGCTCGGCGGTTTTGGTAATTCTGGCGCGGCCGGCGACATGAAGGCCGGCGAAGGCGTCGACGTAATCGATAAGTTGCCGCTCGGGAATCCCAATCACCAAAATCGGCTCGTCATGATGCAGCAAATGGGCGCCGGTGATACGGCCCTGAAGGTTTAAACCGACGATGATATCGATGGGCTTGCCGGAAAAGCCAACGGACCCGGTAGCGTCCCGCGTTGAGAAGATATAACCGGCAACGGAACCGCCCCGGTAAACGGGGGCCGCCCGGGGCTTGCCGGAAAACGATCCGATTTTTTCGCCGTTCGGGAAAACTTTGGCGAGGACGCCATCCGTCACCAATTGGTCGACAGTGGCGTTTTCCGGATGCTTGGCCTGAACGGGGTCGATAGCCTGAATCGCTACAAAAAACACGACCAAGGAAATCAACGGCAACCGCATCAATTTGCTTGGATGCGGGCTTGGCGTTGCGGTTGTCGGCCCCAGGGTCATGGGCGCTTGTGTCCCTTTCGCTCCGGCACATGAACGGCGGCTTCCCAAATCTAAGGAAAACCGCATCAGGGGGCCATTATTGGTAATCATCAAGCCCCCCTCCTTGACGAATGTTAAGTGGAAAACAATGACTTACGGGCTTGACATATATCAAGGAAGACCGCCCCCGGACAGCGATATGGTGGTCTCGTCAACCCCCCTGAACCTGTCATTAAATTTGGAACCCATTATGAAAAACCTAATCGCCAGTTTGCTTTTGCCGATCGCGATTATCTTCGCCGCCGGCACCGGCTTAGCCGACAAACCGAAACCGGCCGACCTGAAAAAACACCAGACCACACCCGGCCAGAAGTATGAACCCACCCTCGACGTTTTGCGCGACCAGAAAGTCGACAAACCGGGCGCCCAACCCGGGGTGCCGGTCATTTCCGCCGCCGATTTCCAGCGCGCTAATCAGATTTATTTCGAGCGTTGCGCCGGCTGTCATGGCGTTCTTCGCAAAGGCGCAACGGGCAAGGCGCTGACCACCAAGATCACCCGCAAGCTGGGATTAGAGTACCTGCGGGACTTCATTGATTACGGCTCACCCGCCGGCATGCCCAATTGGGGCGCGTCGGGCGGTTTGTCTAAAAACGACATCGACCTGATGGCGCGGTATCTGTTGCAGGAACCGACGCAACCGCCCGAATTCGGCATGAAGGACATCAAGGCGACGTGGAAGGTTCACGTCCCGCTAAACAAACGTCCGAAAAAGAAGATGAACAATCTTGATCTCGACAACCTGTTTTCGGTGACCTTGCGCGACACCGGCCAGGTCGCCCTGATCGACGGCGACAGCAAGAAGATCGTCGAAATCATCGAGACCGGATATGCGGTGCATATTTCAAGGGTGTCGGCGTCCGGGCGATATCTGCTGGTCATTGGGCGCGACGCCAAGGTCAACCTGATCGACCTCTATATGAAGCACCCGACCACGGTTGCCGAGATCAAGGTCGGCGCCGAGGCGCGGTCCGTCGAAACCTCGAAAATGAAGGGCTATGAGGACAAATACGCCATCGCCGGGGCCTATTGGCCGCCGCAATACGTCATCATGGACGGCTATACCCTGGAACCGAAGAAAGTCGTTTCCACCCGTGGTATGACCGTGGACACGCAGGAATTCCATCCGGAACCCCGCGTGGCGGCGATCGTGGCCTCCCACTATCACCCGGAGTTCATCGTCAACGTCAAGGAAACCGGCAAGATCCTGTTGGTCAACTACAGCGACCTGGACAACTTCCAGGTCTCGAGCATCAGTGCCGAACGCTTCCTGCATGACGGCGGGTTCGATTCCACGGGCCGTTACTTCCTGGTTGCCGCCAATGCCCGCAATACCATTGCGGTGGTCGATACCAAGGAACGCAAACTGGTCAAGCTGATCAAGACCGGCATCAAACCGCATCCGGGACGCGGCGCCAATTTCATCCATCCCAAGTACGGCCCCGTCTGGGCCACCAGCCACCTGGGCGATGAAACCATCGCGCTTATCGGCACCGACCCGATCAAGCACCCGAAATACGCCTGGAAGGTTGTGCAAAACCTTGAGGGCCAGGGTGGTGGGGCCTTGTTCGTCAAGACCCATCCCAAGTCCAAGAACTTTTACGTGGACACGCCCTTGAACCCGGAAGCCGAGATCGCGGCCTCGGTCGCCGTCTTCAAGATCGCCGATATGGGACAGAAGGAACCCAAGTACAAGGTCCTGCCGATCGGCGAATGGTCCGGCATCACCGAAGGCGTTCGCCGGGTCGTTCAAGGTGAATACAACAAGGCTGGTGACGAAATCTGGTTCTCGGTGTGGAACTCCAAGAGCCAGCAGTCGGCCATTGTTGTCGTCGATGACAAAACGTTGACCAAGAAAGCCGTGATCAAGGACAAGCGGCTGGTCACGCCGACCGGCAAGTTCAACGTCTACAACACCCGTGCCGATATTTACTAGGCATCGGAATAACGGCGGGGCGGATAAATTCCGCCCCGTCTTTCCCGATAATTAAAAAAGGAACAGGGAATGTCCAAGGGACCTAAGGTATTTCTGGTCGGCGCCGGGCCCGGAGACCCGGAATTGCTGACCATCAAGGCCCAACGAATACTGGGCCAAGCCGATGTCGTCGTTTACGACCGGCTGGTGTCTCCGGAAATATTGGCCATGGTGGCGCCGGGAACGGCCCGCATCAACGTCGGCAAGCAGCCGAATTCACACCCCTTTCCGCAGCCCGAGATCAACGATCTTCTCGTCAAGTTGGCACAATCGGGGCGACGCAACATCGTCAGATTAAAAGGCGGCGATCCTTTTACCTTCGGGCGCGGCAGCGAGGAAGCGCAAGTCCTGGCCGCCCACGGAATAGAAGTCGAAGTCGTACCCGGCATTACGGCGGCGTCCGGGTGCGCGGCGGCTTTGGGCATTCCGCTAACCCATCGCGGTCTGGCAACCGGCGTCCGCTATTTGACCGGCCATTGCCGGGATGACGCCGACCTGGAGCTGGATTGGGATGGCCTCGCCGATCCCGACACGACCTTGGTGATCTACATGGGCAAGGCCAACATCGCCCAAATCGCCGCCGAGATCATGGTCAGGGGATTGGCGCCATCGATGCCCGTCGCCGCCATCAACAGCGGCACCACCGAGCGCCAATCGCACCTGTTTTCGACGCTCGGCGATATCGCCGACGATATCCGGAAGGCCGGCCTGGAAGGCCCGGTCCTGTTCGTTATCGGCCGCGTCGTCACCCTGGCCGCCGGGTATTACCAAAGGAGAGAAGAGGCTAATGTCGTTCAAGCCCTTCATCAAGCGGGCCTGGCCTAAGGCGCCCGTTCTGGCTGCCGTGTTGGCAATCGCGCTGGCCGGGATGCTTGCGGCTTCGACACAAGCCCTGGCCGGTACCGTGCCGCCGGAACGCCAGGCGGCGCTGCTGCATCTGCTGCGCCAGGACTGTGGGTCGTGTCACGGCATGACGATGAAAGGCGGGCTCGGCCCCGGGCTGCTGCCCGCGCAACTGGATGGAAAATCGGACGACTCCCTGGTCGCCATCATTCTCGACGGTGTCGACGGCAAGCCGATGCCGCCCTGGCGGCCGCTGCTGTCCCCCGGCGAGGCGGCTTGGATGGTCAAGCAATTGAAAGAGGGGCTGAAGTGACAAGAAACTGGTTGAAAATTTTAGCAGTCGTGGCGGCGGTGGTCGTTGCCGGGCCGGCATCACTCGCCGCCCTTGACGGGTTCCGCGGCACCGGGGACTTGGGCATCGTCATCGAACGCGGCTCCGGATCGGTACAGATATTCGAGACCACGGCCCGCACCCGGCTTGCTCAGGTCAAAGGCCTGGGCGATCTCAGTCATGCGTCAGCGGTTTTTTCCCGGGACGGGCGTTATGCCTTCGTCTTCGGGCGCGACGGTGGGCTCAGCAAGATCGATATCCTGGCCGGTAAGTTGGTCAAGCGCATCCTTCAGGCCGGCAATTCCATCGGCGGCGCCATCTCGCAGGACGGATCGCTGGTTGCCGTTTCCAACTATAAGCCCGGCGGGGTCCGCGTCTTCAACAGTCACACGCTGGAGCCCGTTGCCGATATTCCGGCGGTCTATGGTTCCGGCGGCGAGCTTTCCAAGGTGGTCGGCTTGGTCGATGCACCGGGCCAACGGTTCGTCTTCAGCCTTTATGACGCCGGTGAAATCTGGATCGCCGACATGAGCGTCCCGTCCCGGCCGGTTATCACCAAATACAAGAACATCGGCGAGCTTCCTTATGACGCGCTGATTACCGACGACGGGCGTTATTACATCGCCGGCCTTTTCGGCGAGGACGGCATGGCCATGCTCGACCTGTGGAAGCCCGAAAAGGGTGTCAGGCGGATTATGGATGGTTACGGCCGCGGCGAAAAGAAACTGCCGGTCTACAAGATGCCGCATTTGGAAGGCTGGGCCCGGGCCGGGGATTTGATTTTCCTGCCCGCCGTCGGACGCCATGAAGTTCTGGTGGTTGAACCCAAGACATGGAAGGAAGTCGGGCGCATCCCCGTGCATGGGCAACCGATCTTCGCCGTCGCCCGCCCTGACGGCCGCCAAGTTTGGGTCAATTTCGCTCATCCCCGGAACGACACGGTACAGGTCATCGATACCGAAAGTCTGAAGATCATCCACGAATTCAAGCCCGGCAAGGCGGTGTTGCACCTGGAATTTACGCCCCGGGGCGAACAGGTGTGGATTTCCGTCCGCGACGCCGACCGGGTCGATGTCTACGACACCCGCACCTTCAAACGTCTTCAAACGCTTATCGCCAACAAACCTAGCGGCATCTTCCTGACGGCCAGGGCCAACAGGATCGGATTGTAGGCCATGGAACGAACGGCATTGGACAACAGGCTTCTAAACGAATACCAGCGGGGTTTCCCGTTGACGCCCCGGCCCTATGCCGACATCGCCGAAGACTTGGGCGTTTCCGAGGACGAAGTTCTGGCCCGCCTGGAAAGGCTCGGCGACGAAGGCCTTATCTCCCGGATCGGCGCCGTTATCCGCCCCAATACCATCGGCGCCAGCACCCTGGCAGCGATGACGGTGCCGCTTGAGCGGCTGGACGCGGTCGCCAATTTCATTTCCAGCCTGCCGGAAGTCAACCACAACTACGAACGCGAACACGATTTCAATCTGTGGTTCGTGATCACCGCCACCGACGGGGACGCCGTTCAGGACACAATAAAACGCATCGAAGAGGAAACCGGGCTTGAGGTCATGGATTTGCCGTTGGCGGAATCCTTTCACATCGATTTGGGTTTTGACTTAGGAGACGTTCAGACATGACCGCCGACGCCACCGATAAACGCCTGCTTCGGGCCCTTGCCGGTGGCTTGCCGTTGAACGCCCGCCCCTATGCGGCGGTCGCGGCCGGCGTGGGAATAAGCGAGGAAGAGGTGTTGGCGCGCCTCGCCCGCCTGACGGCTTCGGGCATTATCGGGCGCTTCGGCGTTGTCGTTCGCCATCATGAATTGGGTTACAACGCCAACGCCATGGCCGTCTGGGACGTTCCTGATGGCGCCATCGCAGAAATCGGGCGCAAAATTTCGGCCCTACCCTTCGTCAACCTTTGTTACCAAAGGCCCCGGCGGTTGCCGGAATGGCCCTATAACTTGTTTTGCATGGTCCACGGTCGGGACCGCGAAACCGTTCGCCAGCAGATCGGCGAAATCAACCGCGCATGCGCTCTTTTTTCGTTGCCGCAGGCGGTTCTGTTCAGCGCCCGGCGCTTCAAGCAGCGGGGCGCCATTTACGATGCGGCGGTTCCGGAAAAAGAGCGGGAGGTCGCTTGATGGATGAAATCGACCGCCGCATCATCAACGACCTGCAAGAAGATTTTCCGATTTCGGAGCGCCCCTACAAGGACGCCGCCGAAAGCTTGGGCCTTGCCGAGTCCGACCTGATCAGCCGTCTTGAAAGACTTTGCGGGGATGGGACACTCAACCGTTTCGGGCCCTTGTTTAACGCCGAACGCTTTGGTGGCGCGGTGACGCTGGCCGCCATTAGGGTCCCCGAAGACCGTTTCGAGGAGGTTGCCGAACAAGTCAACCGGCGCCCCGAGATCTCACAAAATTACGCCCGCGACGACGATCTGAACATGTGGTTCGTGATCGCCACCGAAACACCGGGCCGCATCGCCAAAGTGATCGCCGAAATCGAACACGAAACGGGGCTCGAGGTCATCGACCTGCCAAAAATCGAGGAATTTTACATCGGACTGAGGTTCCAGGCATGAAAGACGCTAAACAAACCTACCCCCTGGACGAAATCGACCGCCGGCTGATCAAGGCGACGGAAGGCGGCTTGCCGCTTTGTCCGCGCCCCTATCATACCTTGGCCGAAGACCTTGAACTGGATGCGGTCGACGTTATGGAAAGGTTCAAAAGGATGCGCGACAACGGCGCCATTCGCCGCATCGCCGCCGTTCCCAATCACTACAAGCTCGGTTATTCGGCCAACGGCATGTCCGTGTGGGACGTTCCCGATGACGTCATTTCGGAAGCCGGACACAATGTCGGGAATCTCGATTTTGTCAGCCACAGTTACCACCGGCCCCGGCATTTGCCCGAATGGCCGTTCAACCTGTTCGCCATGGTGCACGGCCGGGACAGGCCCGAGATCGAAGACAAGGTGAAGGTCATTTCCCAAACCCTCGGGCCCTGGGACCAGGGCCACCGGGTCCTTTACAGCACGCGTATTTTAAAGAAAACCGGTTTCCGGTTGGTCGCATAAGGTAAGGACGCCATGTTCAGAATCAGCCAGTTCATGCATGAAATAGCCCATCCGACCCCCTTGGGCGCAAAGCGCGCGCCCTCTGGGCCTGTGGTCATCTGGAACCTGATCCGGCGCTGCAACCTGAACTGCAAACACTGTTATGCCCTGTCGGCGGACACGGATTTTATGGGGGAACTGGATACCGGTGAGGTCTATGGCGTCATGGACGACCTCAAACGGTTCGGCGTGCCGGTTTTGATCCTGTCCGGGGGCGAGCCGCTGCTGCGACCCGATATTTTCGAAATTTCCTGCCATGCCAAGGCCATGGGCTTTTATGTCGGGCTTTCCACCAACGGCACCTTGATCGATGAGGGCAACATCGAATCCATCGCCAATGTCGGCTACGACTATGTCGGCATCAGCCTCGACGGCATCGGCGACACCCATGATGCGTTCCGTCGTCACGAAGGCGCCTTCAACGCCTCGCTTCAGGGCATCCGGTTGTGCCGCCAGGAAGGCATCAAGGTCGGCGTCCGCTTCACCATGACGCTGGATAACGCGTCCGAGCTTCCCGATTTGATTAAGTTGTGCGAAGACGAAGGCGTCGAAAAATTCTACCTGTCGCACCTGAATTATGCCGGGCGCGGCAACAAGAACCGCGAAAGCGACGCCGCCCACGACACCACCCGATGGGCAATGAATCACCTGTTCAACACCTGCTGGGACTATGAAACGCGCGGTCTGGGCAAGGAATTTGTCACCGGCAACAACGACTCCGACGGGGTCTTCCTGCTGCATTGGGTGAAGCGCCATTTTCCGGAAAAGGCAGAGGCCATCGAGGCCAAGCTCGCACAATGGGGCGGCAATGCTACCGGGATTAACATCGCCAACATCGACAACCTGGGCAACGTTCACCCGGACACCATGTGGTGGGATTATGACCTGGGCAACGTGCGCGAACGGCCGTTTTCGGAAATCTGGAACGATCTCAGCGACCCGATCATGGCCGGGCTTAGGAAAAGCCCGCGCCAGATCAAGGGCCGCTGCGCGGATTGCCGTTACTTCGGCATCTGCGCCGGCAACACCCGAGTCCGGGCGATGAAGCTGACCGGCGACCCGTGGGCCGAAGACCCGGCATGCTACTTGAGCAATGACGAGATCGGTGTCGAGGCGTCCGATCCCCGCCTTGCCGTCACTCCCTACCGGAAAAATCTCCATGTTGCAGCTCATTAAAGGACTCGCCGCGGTTATTGTGATCGCCGCCTTGTTTGCAGGGCAGGCACGCGCTGAGCCCATCGAAGCCGAAGCCCTTTACAAAGCCCATTGCGCGTCTTGCCATGGCGCGGCGCGGCTGGGCGGCATCGGCCCGGCATTGCTTCCGGAAAACCTGAAAAGGCTGCGCAAGGCAAAGGCGGCGAAAGTCATCGAACGGAGCCGCCCGGCGGTGCAGATGCCGGCCTTCGGCGGCACCCTGTCGGGGCGGCAAATCGATGCGCTGGTCGACTATATTTACACGCCGCTTGGATACGTTCCTATGTGGGACATGGCCGAAATCGAAAAAAGCCATGTCATTCATAACGCCCCATCCGGGCTGCCGAGCAAACCCGTTCACGACGCCGATCCCTTGAATCTGTTCACGGTCGTCGAAACTGGCGATCACCACGTCACCCTTCTGGACGGTGATAAGTTCGAGCCGCTTTGGCGGTTTCCGTCCCGCTTCGCCCTTCACGGCGGCGCCAAGTATTCGCCGGACGGGCGGTTCGTTTATCTGGCGTCTCGAGATGGCTGGGTTTCGAAATACGACCTTTGGAGCCTAAAGCCGGTGACCGAGGTCCGCGTCGGTATCAATACCCGCAACATTGCCGTTTCCGGCGACGGCCGCTATGTCATGGCCGGCAATACCCTGCCCCATACCCTGGTGGTGCTGGACGCCCGCGACCTGAAGCCGGTCAAGGTGATCCAGGTCAAGGGTGACAAGGGCAAGACATCGCGGGTCAGCGCCGTTTATACGGCCAAGAGCCGGTCGAGCTTTATCGCCGCGCTCAAGGACATTCCGGAAATCTGGGAAATGTCCTACGAGGATAATCCGAAGCCCGTGGCCATCGGCTATGTCCACAACTACCAACCGGGCCACGAAGAAGGCGCCTTCGACTACGGGCCTTTTCCGATCCGGCGCATCAAGCTCGACGATTACCTGGACGACTTTTTCTTCGACCAATCCTACCGCCACGCCATCGGCGCGGCGCGCAATGCCAAAAACGGCCAGGTCGTTAACCTAACGGTCGGGCGCAAGATCGCCGATATCGACCTTTCGGGGCTGCCGCACCTGGGCTCCGGCATTACTTTCCGCTATCAGGGCAGGCCGGTTCTGGCGACGCCGCACCTGAAAGACGGCATGGTCAGTGTTATCGACATGAAAAGCTGGAAGACCATCAAGCGCATCAAGACCCTTGGTCCTGGTTTCTTCATGCGCAGCCACGAAAAAACCCCTTATGCCTGGGTCGATGTCTTTTTCGGCAAACACCGTGACGCCCTTCATGTCATCGACAAGCGGACCCTAGAAATCGTCAAGACACTGAGGCCCGAACCTGGTAAGACGGCGGCGCACGTGGAATTCACTCGCGACGGGCGGTACGCGCTGGTTAGCATCTGGGACAAGGACGGCGCGCTGGTGGTTTATGACGCCGAAACTTTAGAAGAGGTCAAGCGCATCCCCATGAATAAGCCGTCCGGCAAGTACAACGTCTTCAACAAGATCATGCTGTCCGCCGGCACCAGTCACTGATTCCTCCGGTCTCTGCTTGGGTGGTTTGGGTCGATTTCCACCCTATTTCGCTGAATATCCGCCATCTACCGGCAGGACCTGGCCGGTAACGTAGGCCGACGCGCGCGAGGCGAGGAAAATCGTCGCGCCATCGAGATCGGTCATTTCGCCGTTCCGCCCGATCGCCGTCTTTTGGGCGTGGTAGGCGGATAGTTTCGGATCATCCATAATTGATTGTGTGAGTTCGGTCGGGAAAAAACCGGGGGCGAGAGCGTTGGTTACGATGCCGTCCGCCGACCAGGCCTCAGCCATGGCACGGGTAAGCTGCACGACCCCGCCCTTGGACGCCCCATACGGCGCGCCATCGGCAAAAGCCCGGAAGGACTGCATGGACGCAATATTGATGATGTTGCCGCCCTTTTTGCCCCGCATTCCGGGAACCAACGCACGGGCCAGAAAGAACGGAACCGAAAGATTGAGATGCAGCGTCGTGTCCCACACATCCCAAGGGACGTCATCCGTCGGTTGACGCGGGTTCATGCCGGCGGCGTTGACCAGGATGTCAGGCGCACCGAACGGTTCCGCACCTTCAGAAGCCACCCGGCCAACTTCGTCGCGGTCACTTAGGTCGGCGGGCAAGGGATAGGCACGCCCGCCGGCGCCGGAAATCGCCGCATCGACCTCGGCCAAGCGGTCAGCACGCCGCGCGACCAGCACCACGTCTGCGCCGGCGCGGGCCAGGGTTGCCGCCATGTGGCGGCCAATGCCGGACGACGCGCCGCTGACCAGGGCGACGCGGCCCGAAAGACTGAATAATTCTTTTACATAGTCGGCCATTCAATATCCGTTCATTTGTTCAATAAAAAAGTTTCGCCCGGGAAGTACTTGGAAAGCCGCACGTCACCGGTGCGGGCGTGCGCCTCCATCCCTTCCAGGCGGGAAATCCGCGCCGTCACGCCGGCGACATCCCGGTTCGCCTCGCGGGTCATACGCTGGGTGGTCACGATCTTGATGAACTTGTGAACCGACAACCCCCCGGTATAGTGCCCGGCCCCTTTGGTCGGTAGGATGTGGTTGGTGCCGGAGCACTTATCCCCGAAGGCAACGGTGGTTTCCTCGCCGACAAACAGCGAGCCATAGTTCCTCAGCCGCGCCACGTACCAGTCCAGGTTCTGGGTCTGCACCTCCAGATGTTCGGGCGCATAATCGTCGCTCACCTGGGCCGCTTCTTCATCGCTGTCGCAAAGCACGACCTCGCCATATTCCCGCCAGGCGTCCCCCGCTGCCGCGGCTTGCGCATCTGGAAGCGCCGCAATCAACCCGTCGATGCGGGCCATGACATTATCGGCCAGTCGCCGGCTGGTGGTGACCAGCCAAGCCGGAGAATCGGGGCCATGCTCGGCCTGCCCGACAAGATCGAAAGCGACAATTTCAGGGTCGGCGGCATCGTCGGCGATGATCAGTATCTCAGTCGGCCCGGCAAACAGATCAATGCCAATCCTCCCAAACAACATGCGCTTGGCCTCGGCGACGAACCGATTCCCGGGACCGACCAGAATATTGGCTTGGCAGCCCGTGAACAGACCGAACGCCATGGCCGCGATCCCCTGCACGCCGCCGAGGGAAAGAATATGGTCCGCCCCGCATAGGTCCATGGCATAGAGGATCGCCGGATGAATACCGCCGTTCTCCTGACTCGGCGCAGAACACGCGATTACATTTTCAACGCCGGCAACTTTTGCCGTGGTGACGCTCATGATCGCGGAAGCAACGTGCGCGTAACGCCCGCCCGGAACGTAGCACCCGGCGGACTGCACGGGGATCAGTCGCTGTCCGGCCCACAATCCCGGCGACAATTCGGTTTCAAAATCGTTGATACTTGCGCGTTGGTGTTCGGCAAAATTGCGCACCCGGTCATAAGAAAACCGAATGTCGTCCTTGAGTTGATCCGTGACTTGGGTTCCCGCAGCCGCGATCGCGTCAGGGCCGACGACGATGTCGCCTGCCCAGCCGTCAAGCGCTTCACCGTATTCCCTGGCCTTGGCCTCGCCGCCTTTTTCTATCTCATCCAACATCCGGGATACGACCTCGCGTGTCTCGGTCTCTCCGGTCGCCGGGTTTTTTTCCGCTTTTTTTAAGTACTTGATCGCCATTCATCCCCCCTGGGGTTAATTTAAAGCATTATTGCAAAGTTTCACGACCCGGACACCCTGGACATGTCAGAGAACGAAGAAATATACGATTATATCGTCGTCGGCGCCGGTTCAGCCGGCTGCGTTCTCGCCAATCGGTTGAGCGTGGACGCGGGAAAACGGGTTCTGCTGCTGGAAGCCGGTGGGCGCGACTGGAATCCTTGGATTCACGTGCCGGTCGGCTATTTCAAGACGCTTCACAACCCGAATATGGATTGGTGCTACAGGACCGAACCCGACCCCGGCATAAACGGTCGGCGTCTCGATTGGCCGCGCGGCAAGACGCTCGGCGGATCAAGTTCCATAAACGGCCTGTTGTACATCCGCGGCCAACACCAGGATTACGACCATTGGCGGCAACTGGGCAATGCCGGGTGGTCCTATGAAGATGTTTTGCCTTACTTCAAGCGGTCCGAGCGCCAGGAGAGAGGCGCAGACGAATACCATGGCGCAGACGGGCCGCTTTCTGTCTCCAACATGCGCGCCCACGGCAAGCTCGGCGAAGCGCTTATTTCGGCGGCCGAGGAAACGGGCATACTCCGCACCGATGATTTCAACGGCGCCAACCAGGAAGGTGCGGGCTATTTCCAGTTGACGGCTCGCAATGGTCGGCGTTGTTCCACTGCCGTAGCCTTCCTTAATCCCGTCCGTCACAGAAAAAACCTGGAAATCACGACCCATGCATTGGTCGAGCGGATCGTTATCGAGGACGGACATGCAACCGGCATCGCCTTTTCGATCAAGGGGACGCCGCGCCATGCCTACCTAAAACCCGGTGGCGAGGTCATACTCTCGGCGGGCGCCATCGGATCCCCGCAAATTCTCCAGCTTTCCGGCATCGGACCAGGGGACCGCCTGCGGGCGCTTGATATTCCGGTGGCCACTGAGCTTCCCGGTGTCGGCGAAAACCTTCAGGACCATTTGCAGATACGCGCCGTATACGAAGTTAACATTCCGACCCTCAACGATGAGATTAATAATTTTCTTCGCCGTATGGCGATCGGCGTACGCTATGTGCTGACGCGCACCGGACCGATGAGCATGGGCGCCAGCCAGGTCTGCATCTTCGCTAAATCCCGCCCGGGATTGGAAACGCCGGACATCCAGTTCCATTTCCAACCGCTTAGCGCCGACAAGCCCGGAATCGAGATGCACGGGTTTTCGGGCATCACCCTTTCGGTTTGCCAACTGCGCCCGGAAAGCCGGGGGCGCATCGTTCTGAATTCACCCGACCCCAAGGCCCATCCGGCGATCCATCCCAATTACTTGGCGACCCCTTTTGATCGAGAGACCGCAGTCAACGGCCTGAAGCTGACCCGCAAATTGGTAGGGGCGAACACGCTTGCGCCCTTCATCGTTCGCGAACACCTACCCGGCCCGGATGTGCAGTCGGACGAACAGCTTCTCGACAGCGCCCGGAACATCGCACAGACCATCTATCATCCAACCAGTACCTGCAAAATGGGCGCCGACGCGATGGCGGTGGTCGATGAACGGCTGCGGGTGCGGGGGATTGGCGGCCTGCGCGTCGCCGACGCCTCTATCATGCCGACGATTACGTCCGGCAATACCAACGCGCCGACGATAATGATTGGCGAGAAAGCGGCGGATATGATCCTGGACGACGCGAAAGGCGGCTAACGCAGACTTGTTCTTACAAAGAAGGGCGTCTGTCCGGTTCGGGATCGGTTTCTTCAAACGCCAGGGCCAGGGAAAACAACGTTTCTTCGGCGAGCGGGCGGGCGACGAGTTGCAACCCCACCGGCAATCCGTCTGCGTCGAAACCGGCATTGACGGACACCGCCGGTTGGCCTGTCAAGTTGAAGGGGTAGCTGTAATAAGCCCAGGAAATCGCATCCCGGTCCTCGTGTCCCGGTGGAATGTCCAGGCCCACGTCAAAAGCGGTCACGGGCACGCTCGGCGTGGCGAGGATGTCATAGTCCTCGAAGAACGTCCGGACCTTGTCGCGGAATTGAAACCGCTCGAACACTCGTTCGTAATAGTCGGTCATCGACAGCGAATAGATGCCCTCTAGGGCATTCGCCACGGCAGGGTCGAGATCGGCCCGCCGGGTTTCCATGGCTGTCTTCAGGCGCGTGCCGACACCGCCATAGAACTCCGCCTTCCAAATCTCTACCGGGTCGTCGAAAACATGGTCGACCACGTCTATGTCACAACCGGCGGCTTCCAGCCGGGCGAGCCCGGCCTCTACTATTTCCGCCACCTGCGGGTCCGGTCGGGCATATCCCAGGGTCGGGCTGTAAGCAACGCGCAGACCCTTTGGTCGACGCTCGCAAGCCACAAGATAGTCGGGCTTCTGGATGGCGATGCTGAATGGGTCGCGTTCATCGTACCCGGAGATCACCGACATCATCAAAGCGGCGTCACGCACTTGGCGCGACAGCGGCCCGATATGGATCAACGTCGGCACGGCGGCGGCAGGATAAGCGGGCACCCGCCCGAAGTGGCCCTTGAACCCCACCAAGCCGGTCAGGCTCCCTGGTATGCGAAGAGACCCACCCCCGTCGGTGCCAATAGCCACCGGCGTGATGCCCGAAGCGACGAGAGCGGCGGCGCCACAACTGGACCCACCCGGAGTCTTTTCCGTATTCCAAGGGTTGCGGGTAATGCCGGTCAGAGGGCTGTCGCCGACGGCCTTGCAGCCGAATTCGCTGGTCGTCGTCTTGCCCAAAATCACCGCGCCGGCGGCACGCAAGCGTTCGACAACGGGAGCATCCAGATCGACGACGTTGCCCTGCATGGTCAGGGAACCGGAAGCGGTCGGGAGCCCCTTGGCGACGAGTAGATCCTTCACCGATACGGGCAGCCCGGCAAGTGGGCCTAAGTCTTCGCCCTTGGCAAGACGCCGGTCGAGTGCCACCGCCTGCGCCATGACGTCGTCCGGTTTCAGGCTGGCGAAACAGTTGAGAGACTTATCAAGCGCTTGAATGTTGTCCAATACGGAACGCGCGATATCGCTGGGCGCGGCATGCCCGGCGCGCACCTCGGCGACCAATTCCTCCGCTGTTTTGAAGGCGGTTGCACGCATCGCATCAGGCCGCCGGGGCAAGGCCCAAAATTTCTCGGGCTTCAGCCGGTGTCGCCGGGCGCCGTCCGAAGTCGTCCGCGACATCGACGATCTTCTTGACCAATTCGGCGTTGCTGACGGCTAAGCGGTCGCTGTCGAATTTAACATTGTCTTCAAGACCGGTGCGACAATGGCCGCCGAGTTCCAGGCACCACTGATTAACCTCGAACTGATAACGGGCGATGCCGGCGGCGGTCCAGGTGGAACCGGGAAGCACCTCTTTGCTTTCTTTAATCAGGAACTCCAGCAGTTGCCGGCGCGCCGGAAGCGCATTGGGGATTCCCAAGACGAATTGCAGGTGCACGGGCTCCTTCAACAAGCCCTTTTTGACCAAGTTTGCCGCGTTATAAAGCATGGCGACGTCGAAGACCTCGACCTCCGGTTTGATGTCGAATTCCAGCATCCGGGAGGCCAGGCTATCAACGAAATCCGGGGGGTTTTCATAGATTCCCTTGGGGAAATTTACGGAACCCGTGGCCAGGGACGCCATATCGGGCCGATGAAGCAGCATGGCGCCCCGCTCTTCCGGGTTACGCCCGCGCCCGCCCGTGGAAAACTGGATAATCATGCCGGGGCAATGCTTGGCCACCCCTTCCTGGACGGCACGGAACTTATCAGGATCGGACCCTGGCGTTTGGTCGTTGTTACGGACATGGATATGCACCAACGACGCCCCGGCCTCAAAAGCTTCTTGTGTTGATTCAATCTGTTCTTCCGGCGTCACCGGGACCGCTGGCGTAACTTCCTTGGTCGGCAGGGCGCCGGTGATGGCGACCGTGATGATACAGGGTTCCGTCATGTTGTTTTTTCCTCAAGCTTGTTAATTGGCATTTTGACCGATGTGAAAGCTCTTGATGTCCCGTCGGTCAGTTAATTCCTTGATGAGGGTAAGAAGTGGTGTCTTCATCAAGGGGAATTCCGTCACGATGGGTCCAGCGTCTTTCAAGGCGCCATATTGGGTTTCATCGTAGAAAGCCGCCAACAACAAGTCATCATCGGATTCGAACGGGCCTCTTGTCTTGCGGAGACGTTCCAGCGCCGGCGGCACCAAGGCGCCGGGGCGCTCGGTTATTGGCTCGGCGCCGGCCGTGATTTTGTCATAAAGGTTTTGATCAATATCACCGGCGATTTCGCCATAACCGCCGCGCATATAGCGCCGGACTTCGTCCGGGACTGTGTCGTAACGTTCGCGACCCTGATCTTGGCCCATGACGTTCAAAACGGACTGGGTGATGATGTATTGGGCGAAGGGGCTGACGACGATGGGATAGCCCAAATCCGCCCGCACCCGGCCTGCTTCTTCAAGGATTTCCTCGATCCGGTCCGCCAGCCCGACGGTCTCCAATTGGCTGCGGAGATTCGAAATCATGCCGCCGGCGACCTGATGGTGAAAATGGAATTCATCGTATTCGAGGGGCCGGCCAACCGGCTTTTCTTCACTTTCAGCAATACGCGCAAGGTGGTCGGCAACATCCTTCAGGGGCGCCAGATCAATATCGACCTCGTGACCGCGGCGGCGGCAATTTCGGGTGAACAGTTCCGTCGGCGGGTGCGAGGCGCCATTGGCTAATGTTGATGTCGCCGTATGAACCGTATCGACGCCGTGTTCGACGGCTTGCAAGGCGACATAGGGTGCGAGCCCGGAAAGGCAATGGGTGTGCAATTGCAAAGGCAGGTCGCCGATAGCCTTTTTAAGGGCCGGGACCAGGGTCACAACGCGTTCAGGCGTCAGCAGCCCGCTCGGGTCCTTGATGAAAATTCCATCAACCCCGATCGCCAAAAGCTCCATGGCCTTGCGGACGTAGTATTCGTCCGTGTGGACAGGGCTGTGGCTATAGACGAGCCCCGGCACCGTGTAGATGCCAAGTTTCCGGGCAGCGCGAATGGGAATTTCCAGGTTGCGGATGTCATTAAGGGCGTCATAAACGGTGTGATAGCGCATACCGTTGGCGGCAAAACGTTCAGCCGCCAATTCGACAATATCGTCGGCAAAGAATTCGAAGGTAAAAAGGCTTTGCCCCCGCGTATGGATGATCAGCGGCGTCTTGGTCACCCAGGTATTGAGAATGCGCATGCGTTCCCACGGGTCTTCCCGCAAAAAGCGGACACAAACGTCGAAGACGGCACCGCCGACCAGATCGATGGCTTCGAAGCCCGCCGCATCAAGTTTCGAGGCGATATCCTTCATCATGGCCGTGGTCATTCGTGTCGCCCACAGGCATTGGTGAGCATCGCGAATGGTAACGTCGATCAGGCGAACTTTTTTTGCCATACAAACCTCGTTTACCCGGACGTTTCCGGAAGCACGGTTTCGGCCCAACGCGTATGAACACGGTTGGCCAAAAAGTCCGCATCATCGACGAGTATACGGTGAAATCCGATAGTGCTGGCAACGCCTTCACAGCGGAAATCCGAAAGGGCGGCCCTGGCCCGCGCCAGCGCCTCTTCGCGGTCGCGGCCATGAATGATCAATTTGCCGATCATCGAATCGTAATAAGGGGTGATGGTATGGCCTTGGTCGACCGCGGAATCAAAACGAATGCCTTGGCCCCGGGGCGGGCTCCATTCATCAAGCCGACCGGGGGACGGAACGAACCCACGAACCCAATCTTCAGCATTGATGCGGAATTCGATGGCATGGCCGCCCGGCATGGTGGTTTCGTCGAGATCAGGCAACGGATGCCCCTGAGCAATTTTAAATTGGGCCTGGATGAGATCGAGTCCCGTCCGCATTTCGGTCACCGGGTGTTCGACCTGAATACGAGTGTTCATTTCGATAAAGAAAAATTCACCGGACGCTTCATCCAGAATGAATTCGACGGTGCCGGCCCCTTCATAAGCAATACCCCGGGTAAGGCGCCCGGCGGCATCCCGGAGCTTGGCCCGCAGCTCAGGGCCGACGACAGGAGATGGGGATTCCTCGACGAGTTTTTGATGGCGACGCTGGATAGAACAGTCCCGCTCGTCCATCACCAGGGCGTTTCCCTGGCCGTCGCCCAGAACCTGGATCTCGATGTGGCGAACGGTCGGGAAAAAGCGTTCCAGATAAATGGCGCCGTCCGCAAACGCAGCCTCTGCTTCGCGGGCGGCTTGAGAGAATGCCGACGAAAATCCGGCAGGGTCATCGGCGACGCGCATGCCGCGACCGCCACCCCCGGAACGCGCCTTCAATAACAAGGGATACCCGATTTTCTTGGCCGCCGCCTCGGCCTCTTCTCCCGAAGTGAAAACGTTTATCGATCCGGGAACCACCGGAACTTCGAAGCGTTGGGCCATTTCGCGAGCCTTGGCTTTGTCCCCCATCATCCGAATAACGTCGGCGCTTGGCCCAATGAACTTCAACCCATTTTCCTCGCAGGCCTCGGCGAAGTCAGCCTTTTCCGATAGAAATCCGTATCCCGGATAAACAGCGTCACAGCCCGTTTCCTTGGCTACGTGCAGCATCGCCGGAACCGATAAATAACTTTGGGCACTCGGCGGCGGGCCGATGCAGACGGACCGGTCGGCGGCCTCGACATGGGGCGAACGGACGTCGGCATTGGAATAGACGGCAACCGTTTCCAGGTCCAAAAGCCTGCAGACGCGCACCGCCCTGAGCGCAATCTCGCCCCGGTTGGCGACAAGGACGCGAGAAATCTTTACCTTGGCAACGTTGTCTATCACGGCTTGGTTTCGTCAGCCCCGGTCAAAATGGATGTCTCAATATACAAGACGATTGATTTCAAAATTTGATAAATGCATAATGCGGATTGCGCATTGAAACTGTCAAGATTGTAATGAAATTAATGCCTAAGAGATTTTCGGTTATTCAAGGCCATAAGGCGGAAAACGTATCCCTCGACCCTTCCGAAGGGCTGGAGGAACGCTTCGAGAGGTTGACCGAACTGGGCGCAACGGGCAAAGCCTTTTCGGTGCTCGAAGCGGTTTCCGCCAACGCCGCGCCGGCTACCATGACCGAAATCATCCGCATCACCGGAATGACCAAACCGACGGCGCACCGGATCGTCAATTTACTGATGGATATCGGGTTTCTTGAGCGCGATTCCACCGGATCGGGCTTTATCGAAGGGGTAAACCTCGTCGAGTTGGCGCATCGGACATTGGCCGCGGCGGCGCCCCGATCATTGCGCCGCTCGATCTTGCAGGGCCTTTCCGACGAGACCGGCGAAACCAGCAATTATGGCGTCCTCAGCGGCGGCGAAGTGATCTACCTTGACCGGGTCGAAGCCAAGTGGCCCTTAGGGCTTCGCTTCGATGCCGGAAGCCGGGTTCCGGCCCATTGCACGGCAATTGGAAAGCTTTTGTTGAGCAGATTACCGGAAGAGCAATCAGCGAAGCTGCTGCAAACCATGCCGCACGCGCGATACACGGAAAATACCCTCACCGATGCCGCCGCCTTGACCAAGGCCCTGGCGAAGATCCGAAAGAATGAAATTGGCACGGACAACCAGGAATTCGTCCACGGCGTGGTTTGCGTGGCCGTGCCCGTCGTCCGCCAAGACGGTCAATGCGTCGGCGGAATCGCCATATCCGCCCCGGAAGCCAGGATGACCCTGAACAACGCCCTGGCATTCGTGCCGAAGATGAGAGAAGCGGCCATTCGCCTAGCGGCGACTTATTCCGCGAGCCCAAAAGGTTGATAGTTACCCAATTCTGGCCGTGCAACGGGAAATCTTAAAATGCCGCTGAGCTTCAAGGATGTCGCGGAAATCCTCAAAATCATCGATGCCTCCGATTGCGAGGAAGTCAGCCTTGATATCGAAGGCATACGGCTTGTCGTCCGCCGTGGGGGCAATGCGCAATCCATACCAGCCGGGACAGCCACAAAGCCCTCGCCCGCCGCAGAGACCCCGTCAAACGACCCAAAATCAGTTGAAAAAACTAAAGTCCAAGTTGACGAAGGCCACAACACCGTTAGGGCCCCCATGGTCGGCACCGCCTACCGCCGTCCGGCCCCGGACGAAGAAGCGTTCGTCGAGGTCGGCTCGCGGGTCGAAAAAGGCGCGCCCCTCTGCTTAATCGAAGTCATGAAGCTTTTTACGACCATTGAAGCGCCAATTTCCGGCACCATCGCCGCCATCCATATGGAAGACGCAATGCTGGTCGAATTCGACCAAGTCCTGTTCGCTATTAAACCGGATTAGAAAGAACGTTATTCGGCGGCTTCAGTTTCCGGCACATTCCGCTTGCGGGTCGCAAACAACATGATGGCCATCCCCACAAACAGGGCTGCATGAGCGGCATAGTAGTCGTTGTCCTTAAACGCCATTCCCAAAAATCCCGAAAGGGCAGCAACGCCGAAGACGGCGCGTTCCCATCCGACAAGGGGACGGAAAAGATATCCGTACGAAGAGATGGACACCGTCCATTGAATGGCAACGACGACAAGAATCGCCGGGACGACCGCCCACGTTAGATGAGGAAATGTCATCAATTCAGGAAAAAACACGAAGGCGTACGGAATGATGAAGGTAGTCAACGCGATCTTGATGGAATCGGTGGCCGTACTCAGGAACGAGGCTTTTGCAAGCTTCGCCGCCGCCAGGACGCTGACGGCCACAGGTGGCGTCAAGGTAGAGAAGACGGCGAAATAAAACACGAAGAAATGCGCCTGCAACGGCGGCAAGCCGATCTGTTGCATGAACGGAACCAAGGCTAAAGCGACGATGATATAGGCCACCGGCGTCGGCAGCCCCATGCCCAAGATGAGCGAAACGACCATTGCGCCGATCAGCAAAATAAGTTGCGTGTCCGGCAGGTACTGAATAAGCACCGAGCCCAAACGGCCCGCTAGGTTTGTCGTCAGCATGACTTGGCCCAACGGTCCGATGGCAATCAACAGCAGAGACAGAATAGATACTAGGTAGAAACCTTCTTCGACCGCTTCGTAAAGCTGGCGGAGGGTCGGCCGGTACTTTCCTTGGAACATACAAAGGCCAAAGGCCAAAAGGATCCCCCACAATCCGGCGATGGCCGGCGACCGGTAGCCCAAAAGGAACCACAGGACAACGCCGAAGGAAATCAGGAACGTCGGCATTAACCGCTTGATGCGGGTCATATCCACCTTTTCCTGAAGTTTAGGCAAGTCGTAGCGCTTGGCATAAACCGCCACCGCAATGCAGACGCCAACCAGATAAAGAAGCCCAGGAACCAGGGCCGAAAGGGCGACGTCGATGTAAGGCTTGTTGAGGAACGAGGCGATAATAAAGGCGGCCAGCCCCATGACCGGCGGCATGATCTGCCCGGCGGTGGAGGCCGTCGCTTCAATGGCGCCCGCCATCGATCCCTTGTAGCCGTATTTTTTCATCATCGGGATGGTCAGCCGCCCCGTCAGCACGACGTTGGAAACGGCTTGCCCCATGATCGAGGCGACGATCCCCGATCCGATAATCGCCGGTCCGGCGGCGCCGCCGGAAACGCGTCGTCCGGTAATTTTGCCGATATCAAGAACCATGTCCAACATGCCGACACCCAGCAGAATCGCCGCATAAATAATCAAAAAATAGACGGAATCGGCGGCAACTTGCGCCAGATAGTAGAAGCCCTGGTTGGTGCCGAGACCGATATAGTTCATGACGAACTTAGCGTCATACTCGGGTGTCATGAATAATGGGTTTTCGATCAAATACCCGAGGAAGAAGTATGTAATTCCGATGGCGATGATGCTGGTCAACAGCAAGCCCCAATGGATAAGGGTGAGCGCCAGGATGGAAACCGTCATCAACCAGCCGAAGATCATGTCGGTATCGTTGAAGAACGGCTGGGTCTGTTCCAACGTTACGGCATTGATGCGCACATACCCCATGGCGATAGCGCTTGTCACCAGGGCAAAGATTGAAAATGCCAAGCGGATTTCAAAAAACCGCTGGACATTATTTTGAATTTTCTCGTCACAATTTTTCCGGACGGCAAGAAACCCGGTCATCAGACAGGTGCCGAGAATAAAGTTCGAATAATGTTCGGCGGAATTTTTAAGAAACCCGAACGCGGCAAAGGCGATGTATACGGTCAGCACGACACCGGTTATCAGAAACGGAACATCAACGGCTGTCCGGAACTTCTTCCAGTTAATCATGGGTTAAAGACCTACACAAACAAATGAATTTGGCCGAGACGGGCCAAAAAAATATTAGAAAAAAGGGAGGCAAAACAGGCCTAAATAATTAAGACCGGATTTTGCCTCCCAAATAACGTGACGTCTAAGCCCTTATCCCTTCGGATAGGTCATGGGCTTGCATTTCTTGGTCAGCTTCCACCAACCGAGTTCTTTGTACGCCTTGACGGCGCCCGGGTTGGTGTTTTCCTCGGACAGGCCACAGGTCATGAGATCCGGCGACCAGACACGCCACAGCGCGTGGAGTTTCTTCATCTTCGGGGCGATTTGAGCAACCGCTTTCACGGTCTTGTACGCCTTTTCCTCGGAAAACGAGGGATGGACGACCGCATAAGCGCGATTGACGCCGATGCCCAAGGGCTTCGTCTGATGCGGCAGGGTGTTCGGCGGCAGATTCACGTGAATCCATTCGGCCTGGAACTTCTTGTTGAGCTTCTCGATGTCTTGTTTTGTTACGCCGAGATAGCACAATTTCTTGCCGGTCGCTTCGAGCTGACGCACCAGACCGGGAATCATGAATTCCTTCATGTTGGGTTCGGCGCCGATCGGAACGATGGCGGCATCGGTGGCGCCGTCGATCAACTGCTGCGTCAATTGCCCAGGTGTCATATGGCGGATATCGGCATTTTTCGGCGTGATGCCGAAGACATGCTCAAGCAATAACCGCGGGAAAAC
>JABMOY010000091.1 GCA_013203955.1 Rhodospirillales bacterium
CGGCAGATGCAGGACGACCTGCGCCAGGCCAAAGACGCCGCTGAAGCCGCCCTGGAAGCCAAAACCCAGTTTCTGGCCAACATGAGCCACGAGCTGCGCACGCCGCTCAACGCCATTCTCGGATTTTCGGAAATGCTGATGCAGGCGCCCTTCGGCGCCTTGGGCGATGAGCGCTACGGCGAATATTCCGACCACATCCATGAAAGCGGCACGCATCTGCTGGAAATCATCAACGATATTCTCGACCTGTCGCGCATCGAAGCCGGGCAAATCGAGATCCAGGAAGATGAAGTGAATATCGAGGAAGCGGCCAATCGGGTGTCGCTGATGCTCAAAACCCGCGCCGGCAACCGCAATGTCTTGCTGCGCAATGAGGTGCCGCGGGACCTGCCGTGCTTGAGAGGCGACAACCGGATTTTCCGGCAAATCCTCATCAACCTGTTGTCGAACGCCATCAAGTTTACCCACGCCGGCGGTGAAGTCGCCGTATCGGCGTCGCTCAGCGGCGACCAGGAAATGATTATCGTGGTCCGCGATCAGGGCATCGGTATTTCTGCCGAGGATACGGCTCGGGTCATGCAGCCGTTCGGTATCGTCGATGGCTCGATGAACCGCAATTATGAAGGCGTCGGTCTCGGACTGCCGCTGACCAAGTCATTCGTCGAACTGCACGATGGTGAATTTCACCTCGAAAGCGAACCCGGCGTCGGCACGACCATCAGCATGGTCTTCCCGTCGTCCCGGGTCATTTCACCGACCGAGGACAAGGCCGCCACCGGCGCGTCATCGCGCCGCCAGGCCTGAGTGGAATTAAAGCCCTTAACCGGCGGCGCGTGACGCCCTTTTACGCTCGTGCGGCAGCAACAGGCGTTTGCGCAGGCGAACCGTCTTCGGTGTCACCTCGACCAGTTCATCGTCCTGAATGTAGGTCAGGGCGGCTTCCAGCGCCATGCGGCGATGCGGGCTGAGGCGCACGGCGTCGTCCTTGCCCGAAGCGCGGACGTTGGTCAGTTGCTTGGCCTTCAGCGGATTGACGTCGAGATCGCCGGTGCGGGAATTCTCACCGATAATCATGCCCTGATAGACGGCGGCGCCGTTGGTGATGAACAATTCACCGCGCTCCTCCAGATTCCACAAGGCGTAGGGCACGGCGGTCCCGTCGGCGGTGGCGATCAGCACGCCGTTTTGCCGGCGCGGCACATCACCGCGTGACGGCGCGTAATCGTGAAAGACCCGGTTCATGACGCCGGTGCCGCGGGTGTCGGTCAAAAATTCGGGGTGATAGCCGATCAGGCCGCGCGTCGGCGCGTGGAACATCATCCGCGTCTTGCCGCCGCCGGAGGGGCGCATGTCGAGCAGTTCAGCCCGGCGTATGCCGAGCTTTTCCATCACCACGCCGGCAAATTCGTCGTCGACGTCGATCATGACCTCTTCGATGGGCTCCAGCCGTTGGCCGGTCGTCGGATCGGTCTTGATCACCACGCGGGGGCGGCTGATCGACATTTCATAGCCTTCGCGGCGCATCGTTTCGATCAGAACGCCAAGCTGCAATTCGCCCCGGCCGCCGACGATATAGGCGTCGCCGTCCTCGGTCTCGGTGATCTGAATGGCGACGTTGCCCTCGGCCTCGCGCGACAGACGCTCGCGCAACATGCGGGTCGTGACCTTGTCGCCTTCCTGACCGGCCAGCGGCGAATCGTTGACGGAGAAGGTCATCGACAGGGTCGGCGGATCGATGGGCTGGGCGGGCAGGGCCTCGGTGACGGCGGAGACACACAGGGTGTCGGCGACCGTGGCCTTGGTCAGGCCGGCGATGGCGACGATGTCGCCCGGTCCGGCCGAGTCGATTGAGACGCGCTCGATGCCCTGAAAGGACAGCAGTTTGCTGATGCGGGCTTCCTGAACGACGTTGCCGTCGCCGCGCAGCACCTTGATGATTTCATTGCGCTTGATGACGCCCTGCTGAATGCGTCCGGTCAAGACTCGGCCGAGGAAGTCGTCGCGCTCCAGCGTCGTCGCCAACATGGCGAAGGGCAGGGCGGCGGCGGCCTCACGGTCGGCGACCGGCACCGGCACGTGCTTGAGGATCAGATCGAACAGCGGATCGAGGTTGTCATGCGGGCCTTCCGGCGTCGTGGCGGCCCAGCCCTGCTTGGCCGAAGCGAACAGGGTCGGAAAATCGAGCTGTTCGTCGTTGGCTTCGAGCGCCAGGAACAGGTCGAAAATCTCGTCGTGAACCTCGTGATGGCGGGCGTCGGGGCGGTCGGATTTGTTGACGACGACAATCGGCCGCAGGCCGAGGCTCAGCGCCTTGCCGGTGACGAACTTGGTTTGCGGCATCGGGCCTTCGGCGGCGTCGACCAGAATAACCACACCGTCGACCATCGACAGAATGCGTTCGACCTCGCCGCCGAAATCGGCGTGACCCGGCGTGTCAACGATGTTGATGCGCACGCCCTTCCAATCCACCGACGCACACTTGGCGAGAATGGTGATGCCGCGTTCCCTTTCCTGGTCGTTGCTGTCCATGACCCTTTCGGCGACCTGTTGGTTGTCGCGGTACAGGCCGCTTTGGTGCAGCAGCGCATCGACCAGGGTCGTCTTGCCATGGTCAACGTGGGCAATGATGGCGATATTGCGAATTTCCAACGTCTTAAATCCTTCAAATAAAACAAAACCCGCATCCAACAGATGCGGGGGTCGACCGAAGCGGAGGCGGGCCCAGTGAGCGCTTGATATAGACTTTCGGCTGTCTAAGTCAAGGGCGCAGGCGGGCGGCGGGCGTGTTATTCCGGCAAACTACAGCCGTTTTGGCTTGTAGACCTTTGGAGGACGGGCGTTTTTTTCGATGTATTCGATAATCAGAGATGCGATATTTTTCCCCGTTACGTTTTCAATACCCTCCAAACCGGGGGATGAATTGACTTCCAGGACCTTTGGTCCGGAATCAGATCGCAACATGTCGACGCCCGCCAGCGACAATCCCATGATCCGTGCCGCCTTGACGGCCGTGGTGCGCTCTTCCTTGGTCAGCTTGACTTCCTCGGCTTTGCCGCCGCGATGCAGGTTGGAGCGAAACTCGCCTTCCTCGGCCTGGCGTTTCATGGCGGCGACGACTTTATTGCCGACGACAAGGCAGCGGATATCGGTGCCGGACGCTTCCTTGATGTATTCCTGTACCAGAATGTTTGCCTTCAAGCCCTGAAACGCCCCCATAACCGACTCGGCGGCTTTTTTTGTTTCGGCCAGAACGACGCCCCGTCCTTGCGTCCCTTCAAGCAACTTGATGACCAGGGGCGCGCCGTTGACGAACTTGATCAATTCCGCCGTCGCTTTGGGTGAGCGCGCGAAGCCGGTATCCGGCATGCCGACGCCGGACCGCGCCAACAGTTGATGGGCATAGAGTTTGTCCCGCGCGGCCCCGATGGCGGCGGCGGAATTGAGGCTGTACACGCCCATGGCTTCAAACTGACGAACAACAGCCATTCCATAAAAGGTCACCGTCGAGCCGATGCGGGGAATAATGGCGTCGAAGCCTTCCAGGGACATGCCGTCGAGATGGACCTCGGGACGATGTGAGGTGATGTTCATATAGCATTGCGTGGTGTTGATGATCTCGACCATGTGGTCGCGTTCTTCAACGGCTTCGGCGAGACGTTGGGTGGAAAAATTATTGGGCTCGCGTGACAGGATGCCGATCTTCAGGCCTTTCCCAAAAGTTTTGGTTTTTGGAAGTTTGTCATAAAGGTCAGGAGACAGCTGACCTTGAGCACATGACAGGTTCGGATCAACGATAATGGTGTCGAGCAGCGCCGTGCGCCCGATCAGCATGCGGTACTGCATGGACTCACGGTTGGTCAGGGAAATTTCGACGGGCCATTCCTGGCCGCCGATGCGCAGCGGGGTGCGGACGATGTAGCGCAGTTCAATCTCGCCGTTGGAACTGGTAATTTCGCGCTGGTCGACAAGCTCGGCAGAGCAGAAGACGACGATATCCGGACGTTCCGGTACGGGGTGAACGCCAAAACGGACACGCGGTTTACCGGCGCGGCCATAGGGCTCGATCATAAAGGCATGGATGGAGGATGAGCGCGCGCCGGTGTCGATCTTGGCCCTTACCGCCGGAAGGCCGAGGCCGGGCAGTTCGACCCATTCTTCCCAACCAAACACCAGTTCTTTGTCCTGAACGACGTGTTCGACGGTTTCGAGATTATCCTTTTGATCGTCTGACCTGATCCTCATCGCTTAATTTCCTATTTCTGGGCTAAAACCTAACCCAGCGTTCCCGCCATCGCCGCATCGAGAATGGCCCGCATTTCCTTGGGGCCAGCTTCGATGGGGTTGGTCGGCGCCGTCGGGTCCTTGGCCGCCATGTCGGCGATATCGCCGAGCCGGTCATCTGTGACGCCTAATTCGGCGGCGGTGTGGGGGATGTCGAATTGATCGCGCAAATCCAGGGTCCAGTTGAGGACGGACTCAAATGATGGGTCGTCCAGGCCGATAAAACGCGCCAGTAATTCCATCTTGTCCTCGATGGCCTTGCGGTTGAAGGCCAGCACATAGGGCATGAAGACGGCGTTGGTCAACCCGTGGTGGGTGTCGAACACGGCGCCGACGGGGTGGCTGAGGCTGTGAATGGCGCCCAGGCCCTTTTGGAACGCCGTCGCGCCCATGGCGGCGGCGGCCATCATGTGGGAGCGGGCCTCCAGGTTGGTGCCGTCCTTAACGGCGCTCGGCAGCCAATTGCGGACCAGGCGCATGCCTTCCAAGGCGATGCCGTCGGCCATGGGGTGATAGCCGTTTACGGAAAACGCCTCCAGGCAATGGGCCAGCGCGTCCATACCGGTCGCCGCCGTGATGTGGGCCGGCAGGCCGGTGACAAGGGCCGGGTCGCAGATCACCAGTTCCGGTAGCATCCGGGGGTGAAACAGGACTTTCTTGGTCTCGGACTCTTCATGAATGACGACGGTGGCGCGGCCGACTTCCGACCCCGTTCCCGATGTCGTCGGCACCGCGATAATCGGCGCGATGGCGTCGGTTTCGGCGCGTTTCCAATTGTCGCCGGCGTCTTCGAAATCCCAAAGCGGGCGTTTCTGGCCGGCCATGAAGGCGATGGTCTTGCCGGCGTCCATGGCGCTGCCGCCGCCGAAGGCAATAACGCCGTCGTGGCCGCCTTCGTGAAAGGCGCGAAGGCCATCGGAAATGTTCTGGCCCACCGGGTTGGGCTTGATGTTGAAAAACAACCCGGTCGGCATGTCGGTTTCGTTGTTGAGGGTCTGTGCTTCACCGATCATGGGCAGCTTCGCCAAACCGGGGTCCGTGACGATCAACGGCCGTGTCATGCCGAGATTCTTGCAGCACTTGGGCAACTCCTTGATGCGCCCGGCGCCGAAGCGCACCGAGGTCGGGTAGTTCCAGTTGCCGGATAGGGGAAAAGTGTTGGTCATGGATATTTCTTTCCGTTTAACGGCGGTCAATGAGGGCGAGGGCGGCACCGGCGCCGATAAACAGGCTGCCGAGGAGTCGATTACGGGCGACGGCTTGGGAGCGCGTCGGCGTCCAACGGCGGAGCTGGTCGGCGGCGAGTGTATAAGTGCCGTAGACGATAAAGGATACGACGACGCTGGTCAGCGCCAGGACGAATAATTGCGGCCCCGTCGGCGTGTCAGCGCTCAGGAACGGCGGCAGGACGAGCGTGAAATAAAGCGCCGCCTTGGGGTTTGTCAGCGAAATCATGATGGCTTGAAAATATAAGCGGGACGCACTAGCCGGAATATCGGTTTTGTCGTCGGCCTCGGGCGTCGCCTTCCAGAACATGATGCCGAGATAAACCAGATAGCCGACGCCGATCCAGCGCAGGACTTCAAACGCGGCGGCCGACGCGAGCAACAAGGTGCCTAAGCCTAACCCGACCAGGGCGACATAAATGCCCGTTGCCGTGCCGAAGCCTAAGGCCGTGGTCAGCCCCGACCGGGTGCCAAAACGGGTCGTGACGCCAACGGTGAAGGCGGCGTTGGGACCGGGGGCGATCGGTCCGGCGATGGCAATGGCCAGAAAAGTCAGCCAGGTATCAAGTTCCATGGATGGAGCCTCTTATAACTTTGTTCTTAAATGAAACGATTTTGGCCTGGTCAGGTGTTCATACCCCAATGACGATAACGTACAGCCACGCCCCGATTGTTTAACGCCGGTCCAGGCCAAGGCCGGGTCCAGGTAATCGCAGCGGTTCTGGAACCAGGTGCCGGTGGCGACTTCGTTGCCGATTCGAACGGCGGCGTTGTCATCGGTGGTCCACACCGACGCCGTCAACCCAAAGCGGCTGTCGTTCATCAAGTCCACCGCATGCGCGTCATTCGTCACTTTCATGATGCCGACGACGGGGCCGAAGCTTTCCTCGGTCATCACATCCATGGAATGGTCGACATCAACCAGCACCTGCGGCGCCATATAGGGCGTGCCGGGCGCGTCGGCAGGAAAGGTCTTGGCGTCGATCAGCGCTTTCGCTCCCGCTTTGGTGGCGGCGGTGATTTGATCGCGGACGAAATCGGCGGCGGAACTCCGCACCATCGGCCCGAGCGTCGTTGCGCTGTCGGTGGGATCGCCCAGGACGTACTGGCCGGTCAGGTCGGCGAATCCTTCGACGAATTTATCGAAGACCTGTTCGGCGACATAGATACGCTCGATACCGCAACACGATTGCCCGGAATTAAAAAAGGCGCCATCGACGAGGTTTTCGACGGCATGGCCGACATCGGCGTCGGCACGCACATAAGCCGGGTCCTTGCCGCCGAGTTCCAGCCCGACACCGATAAAGCGCCCCTGGGCGGCGGCTTCGACCATTTCACCGCCGGGGACCGAGCCGGTGAAGGCGACGAAGTTGACTTCCGGGGCCTGGATAATGCGTTCGGTCTGGGCGTGGTCGAGATGTAGGAATTGGAAGACGCCCGTCGGCAGACCGGCGGCGGCGAAGGCTTCGGCGTAGCGCTCCGCGCATAAAGGCGTCTGCGCCGAATGCTTCAAGATCACCGCGTTGCCGGCCATCAGCGCCGGGATCACCGAATTGACGGACGTCAGATATGGATAGTTCCAGGGCGCGATGACGAAGACGACGCCCAAGGGCTCGTGACGGATGAAGCGGGTGAAGCCGTCCTTGGCCTCCGCCGGTTGGTCTTTGAGGGCGCCGGGTGCCGTGGCAATCATGTGCCGGGCGCGTTCTTCGAACCCGTTCACCTCGCCCGGGGCATATTGGATCGGGCGGCCCATCTGCCAGGTGATTTCCTGGGCAATTTCGTCTTTGTGGGAAATTAGCGCATCCACCGCCCGGGTGCAGACGCCGGCGCGTTCCTCGATGGGAACATCGCGCCAAACCTCAGCCGCACGAACAGCGCGGGTTAACGCATCGGCGATTTCGGTTGCATCCGCATAGGCGCGTTCAACGTAAACGCTGCCATCCACGGGCGAGACGGTTTTAAACTTGCCGGTCATGTCAAAGGGGCCGCCTTAGTCGTTTTAACAGGTTTTCCGCGCCCGTTATAAACCACCTAGGCCCTGGTGTCCTCCCCTTGATTTCGGCTCAATCGTGGTGGCTGAACCGACCGACAAGGGCGTTATCCATCAATTGACCGAAACGTTCGGCATCGACCTTGACCAGCGTCGAATGATCTCCGCCTTCAAAGTAAACGTCCTCGTTGCCTCTCAATTCCCTGTCGAGAACGACACTCAACCCATAGGCCTTTCCCACCGCCGGGATGGCGCCGAGTTCGCAGTCGTAAAACAGCGTCTCGACCTCTTCCTCCGTCGCAAGGTTGACGTTATCGTCGAGAAGTGCCTGAAGCTTATCGAATTGGATGTGGTTGGAGGCGGGAAGGACGGCCAGGAAATAGTCGTCTTCCTCTTTCAAGACCACCGCCTTGGCGATGCGCGAACCGGGGATGTGGCTCGCCTCCGCCGTTTTCGATGCGGACGTGGTGTAAGTATGCGAAAGCGTTTCGTAATCAATGCCGTTGTCGTCCAGGTATTGTTCGAGTGTTAATGAAATTGCCATGGCGAACCTCCATTACCGTCGGGGCACACTGCAACCCCGATATAAAGGAATACTACCTTAAATAACGTTTCCGGGGCTTGATCTGGGTTAGATATTGGATGGATAGGGGGCCTTTAGGGGGCGCCAGTCGTAACCCCCATTGTCTTAACGGTTGCCTCAATGGCGTCTAGGGCGCCATTCATCTCGCTTTCCCCGAGATGGCCGATGCAGCCGATCCTGAACGACGGCGCCACGGTCAATTTGCCGGGGTAAATGACGTATCCTTTGGCGCTTAGGGCATCGTAGAAAGCCTGAAACTCGAACGCCGGGTCGGCGGGCATCTTGAACGTAACAATGATCGGCGCCTGCAAATCGTCAGGCAAAAGCGTCTCGAACCCCAACGCCCGCATGCCGGTAATGAGGATTTTGCAATTGGCGCTGTAGCGCGCATGGCGGCCTTCGGTGCCGCCTTCGGCCTCGAACTGGTTCAGCGCCGCGTCGAAGGCGGCGATGACGTGGGTCGGCGGGGTGAAACGCCACTGGCCGTTTTTCTCCATCGCCACCCATTGGTCGTAAAGGTCGAGGCTGAGCGCATGGGCGTTGCCCTGACAGGTTTCCAGCGCCGATTGGCGGATGATGGCGAAGCCCATCCCCGGCACGCCTTCCAGGCATTTGTTGGACGACGCCATCATGGCGTCGAACGGGGTTTTCTTGGCGTCCAGCGGCAAGGCGCCGAAGGCGCTCATGGCGTCGATGATCAGGGCGCGTCCGTTATCGGCGGTGATGCGGGCGATGTCTTCGATGGGATTGGCAATCCCCGATGTCGTCTCGCAATAAACCGCCAAAACATGGGTGATGGCGGCGTCGGCCTTTAAGGCGGTCTCGAGATCGCCTAAGGCCGGCGGCGTGTCTTCCGGCGTTTCTAAAACATCGTGGGGACGTCCGGCGTAATCGAGAATTTTGGTCATTCGCTGGCCATAAGCCCCGTTGATCAGCACCAGGGCTTTCCCGTTTTTGGGGATCAACGTGCCCAGTGTTGCTTCGACGACGAAGGTACCGCTGCCTTGCAGGGGAACGCAGACATGGGTTCCTTTGCCGCCGGCGATTTCAACAAGACGCTCGCGGAAACGTCGGTTGGTCTCGATAAATTCGGCGTCGCGCGAGCCCCAGTCGTGCAGCATGGCTTCCTTGGTAAGGGCTGAAGTCGTCAACGGGCCGGGGGTCAGTAGCCAGGGGTCTTTGGAGTGTGTGGTCATGGAATGAGTCTCTTTAATTTTGATGTTACTGTTTGCGCCAAGCCTGGGTTTGACGCGCCATGCCGCGGGTGAGAAGCGAATGGATCAGGCGCACGCCGGCGGCGGTGAAAACGATCATCATGCCCATGGCGGCGGCGGGCGCGGTATCGCCGGCATCGTCCATGTTCAGCACCGCCACCGAGGCCAGGGTGGTATCCGGTGAATACAGGAACACCACGGCCGACACCGTAGTCATGGCGTTGACGAATAGGTACATGGAAATATCCAGGATCGCCGGCATGCACACCGGCACCGTGACGCGGCGGAAGGTCTTGTAGAACGGCACCTTCAATGACGCCGACACGGATTCGAATTCGGGGTCCATCTGTTTCAGGGCCGTCACCGCGGTCAGGTGGCTGACCGTATAAAAGTGGGTGACGGTGCAGATCACCAGGATCGGCATGGTGTGATACAGGAAGCCGAGCGGATTGTCGGGATGATTGAAAAAGAAGATATAGGCAAGCCCCAACACCAGTCCCGGCACCGCCATCGGCATAATGCAGAGAAACTGCATGGCGCTGCGGCCGGTCTGGAAGCCCTTGCTCTTTTCGACCAGATAGGCGCCGATGAAGATCATGATGGTGCCGACGACGGCGGTCCACGACGCAAGCTCGATGGAATTGAAATACGACGCCCAACCGCCGCCGTCCATCAAGTCGAACTGATAATGGTTCAACCCCAAGGTCAGGTTATAAGGCCAGAACTTGGCGAAAGAGGCGAAGAAGGCCATGCCCAAGATCGCCAGGATGATGAAGCCGACAAGGCCGCAAAACCCCAACATCGCCATGTCGAAGCCCCTGGATGGTTTGGGCACATAGGGAACCGACCGCGTTGACAGCATCGCCACTTGTTTACGTTGGACGATGCGGTCGGCGAAAAACGCCAGCACGGCGGGCACCAGCAGCACCATGGAGACTACCGCCCCCATTTCGAAGTCCTGGCGACCAACGACTTGCTTGTAGACGTCGGTGGCGAGCACGTTGTACTTGCCGCCCAACACCTTGGGCACGCCGAAATCGGTAATCACCAGGGTAAAGGTGACGAAAAACGCCGACACCAGGCCATAGCGCATGCCGGGCAGGGTGACGGTGAAGAAGGTCTTGATCTTGCTGGCGCCGAGTGCCTCAGAGGCTTCATAAAGCCGGGCGTCGCTCATCGCCATGGCAATCAGCATGATGGTCATGGCATGGGGAAAGACATAAATGATCTCGCCCATGACGATGCCGATGGGGCCGTAAATCTCATAGCCGAGAAGCCAGCTTGAAATGACGCCCTGCTTGCCGAAGAAGTAAACCAGCGAGATCGCCGGCAATAATGACGGCATCAGGATCGGAACAAGGGCGATGCCCTTGAACAGGCTTTTGAACGGCATGCACGACCGGGTCAGCCCGTAGGCGAAGGTGAACGCCAGCGCCAGAACGATCCCCGATGTCCAGAGCGTTATAACCAGGCTGTTCTGGATCGAATAGAACAGCGCCGGGGTGGAGAAGAATTCCGTGAAATTGGCGAGGCCGGTAAAGGTTCCATCCTTGTCCTGGAAACCTTTCGACATCAGGAAATAAAGCGGCAACAGGATGGAGACGGTTAGGAACAACGCAATGGCCAGCAGGACGCCCCGCATGATCCAGTCTTCGCCGCTGACCTTCTCCTTCACGGCAAAGCCGGGAAGGCGGGGGGCGAGGGCGGCGCTGGTCATGGTCTTAAACCGTCTCGTCGCTGTGAATGAAGGCTTCCCCATAGATGCGGATAAGATCAGCCGGCAGGGAAACAACCACGTCCTGGCCTTCGGAAATATCGAGATCCCGCATCAGGTTGATGGAAACATCGGCGCGGAAGCCGGTCCGGTCCGGCCCTTGGGTATGCAGCGATATCCGGTAGAACGAGCCCAGAAATTCCAGCGTATCAACCACGGCCGGAACGGCATTGTCCGTATCCTTGGTAACCCCGCGGGTGACGACGTCTTCGGGGCGGATGCAGATGGTGATCGCATCGCCGGGGGCGGCGGCCCCGCCGTCATCGTTGTCATCGGTGTGGCCATTGGTGGTTAGTTCAATGCCGTCCAGCTTGACACGCCCTTGGGTCCCGGCGGTTCCGGCGAGAAAATTCATGGTGCCGACGAAATCGGCGACAAAGGGGCTTTCGGGGCGGCTGTAGATGTCTTCGGGCGTACCGACTTGTTCGATCACGCCTTCGTTCATGACCACGATCCTGTCGGCCATGGTCAGGGCTTCTTCCTGATCGTGGGTGACCATGATCGTGGTCACGCCGAGCTTGAGTTGCAGGTCCTTGATCTCGTGGCGCAGTCTGGCCCTGACCTTGGCGTCCAACGCGCTTAAGGGTTCATCCAGCAGCAACAGGCCGGGTGATGTCGCCAGCGCGCGGGCCAGGGCGACGCGTTGTTGTTGCCCGCCGGACAGTTGCGCCGGGTACTTTTTACCCTGTTCCGGCAGGCCCACCAATTGCAGAAGCTCGGTGACCTTGGCTTCGATTTCTGGTTTCGGGATTTTACGGTTTTCCAGCCCATAAGCGACGTTCCGGTTGACCGTAAGATTGGGGAACAGCGCGTAGGATTGGAAGACGATGCCGAAGTCGCGTTCCGATGGCGGCAGCCCGGAAATATCCCGGCCGGCCTGTTCGATGCGGCCAAGAGTCTGGATGTCCAACCCGGCGATGGCGCGAAGCAGCGTCGTCTTGCCGCAGCCGGACGGGCCCAGGAAGCAGACGAATTCGCCCTCGAAGACCTCCAGCGAGATGTTTTCCAACGCCGTAAAGTCGCCGAATTTCTTGGTCAGGTTTTCAACTTTAAGATACGCGGCATCAGCCACTCGTTACCCCCTCAAGTATTCCCCTCTGAATAAAGCAAACCCCAGCCGCCCGGTCAAAGGGGACGGCTGGGGTGCTTTTCGGCCTGCTTTCGCCGGACGCCTTACTTCTTTTTCGGGTCCGACTTGGCGTCGTATTTATCACGCCACTTATTGAGGATGCGAACGCGGTTCTTGGCCGCCCAGGCAAAATCGTTCTTGATCATTTTCTTCAAGATACCCGGCGGGAAGTTCTTCACCGGCTTGGCAATCCCCGGCATGGCGACAACGGCGTATGACTTGTTATAGATGATCATCGCCTTCTTCGTCACCGACCAGTCGGCCAGCTTGCGCGCGGCGGCCAGATTTTTGGTGTTCTTGACGATGGCAAACGATTCCAGGTCCCAGCCGATGCCTTCAGATGGTGCGATGATCTCAAGCGGGGCGCCGGCATTTTTGGACTTGGCGCCACGATAGGCAAACGAAATGCCGATGGGGATTTCGCCCTTGGCGGCAATCTTGCACGGCGCCGAGCCCGAATGGGTGTAGCGCGCGATGTTTTCGTGCAGGGCATCCATAAATTTCCAGGCCTTCTTTTCGCCCATCAATTGCATCCAGCTGGACACGTCCAGGAAACCGGTGCCCGAAGAATTCGGGTTCGGCATGATCACGTGGCCCTTGTAGACCGGCTTGGTCAGGTCTTGCCACGACGACGGCTGGGGCAGTTTGTACTTTTTCGCTTCAACGGTGTTGAAGCAGATCGACGCAATCCAGGCCCGTTGACCGACCCATTGCGGCGGGTTGTTGGCTTGGTCGTAATATAGCTTGCCGAGCTTCTTGATGCCTTTCGGCGCATAGCCTTGGAAATAGCCTTCGTTGCCCAGCATCATCAGGCTGGTAGCGGCCAGGCCCCAGACGATGTCGGCCTTGGGGTTGTTTTTTTCGGCCATCAGCTTCGAGGTCACGATGCCGGTAGAATCACGCACCCATTTGATGTTGACGTCGGGGTAATCGCTTTCGAACGCCTTTTTGAAACCGGCAAGTTCGTCGGCTTCGATGGCGGTGTAGACCAGAAGGTCCGTCTTGGCGAGGGCGCTGCCCGCACTTAGCCCCAAGACCATCAGGCCACCGGCGACCATGACGGTCAGCCGTTTAATTAATTTATTGAGCATGAAATTTGTCTCCATCTCCCTGGTTGATGTTTACCGGCTGGCAAAGGTTTGCTTCTTAACACCGGGCAATTTTTAAAGGTTCCAATCGGCTGAAACCAATTGGAACGGCAAAGTATTGTTCCATACCTAAAGTGATTTATCCAGAAATATCAGGGGCTTTTCATTACAACAACATGACGTATTCATGAATCCTGTTCATGAATCCTGGGGAGCTAGGGGGCCGTTAATAAAGCACCTTGCGGTAACGCCTGGCCATGTCTTCCTCACTTTCGGGTGGCTCGGAACCGTCGATCTGATCACGGATCATCTCGCCCATGGTCGGGATTGGGCGCTCGGCGTGTTTGGCGTCTTCTTGCCAAAGGCGGGACCGCATCAACGCTTTGGCGCAATGCAGGAAGGTTTCCCGTACACGGACGAGCATCACCGTCATCGGGCGTTTGCCGTTGACCTCGAAAGAAGCGCACAAATCGTCGTCATCGTGGATTTCAGCGGTGCCGTTGATGCGGAGCGCCTCGTTGACGCCGGGGATCAGGAAAATCAGGCCGACTTCCGGGTTTTCGAGAATGTTTTCCATGGTGTTCAGCCGATTGTTGCCGGGCCGGTCGGGAATGGCCAGGGTATGGTCGTCGATGACATGGACAAACCCGGGTTCCTCGCCGCGGGGCGAGGCGTCGGCGATGCCCCGGGCGTCACTCGTGGCGATGACCATAAACGGCGACAACTCGATAAAGCGCTTATCGTGGGGGTCGATGTGGTCGAGTTGCTTGGCGACGGAGCGGCCCTTGGGCATTCTATACAGCCGCCGCAGGTCGTCTTGGGTCGAGATTTTCGTCATTTTGGCTTTGGTGCTGGTGTCCCGGCAGAAGCGAAGCCAACCACCGCCGCCGGGCTGGTTCCGGGGCCATTGGCCTGGACCTTTTGGTCAAAGACGTTCTGCAGGAAAAACAGGCCGACGAAACAGACGAGGCCGGCGATGATCGGCGTAACCACCCAACCGGCGCCGATACCGCCCAGCACCCGCCAGCGGATGCCGCGCCCGCCCTTGAGGATGGCGATGCCCATGACAGCGCCGACCACGGCTTGCGAGCTCGACACCGGAACCAGGGGTATCGTCGGCAGACCGTAGGATTTAAGAAAACTTTCCAAGCCCTGACTGGCGAACAGGAACAACACCAGCGAATGGGAAACCACCACCACCCAAGCGGCGACCGGAGACAACGGCGTCAGGCCGCCGCCGACCGTCTGCATCACCCGTTTGGAATAGGTCATGACGCCGATGCCGATGGCGATGGCGCCCAATAGGAAAAGCTGTTCGGTCGAAGAAAACGTTATAACGCCTAAAAATTCGAAATCCGTAAACGGCGAGGAAGGAACGAACACCCCCATGACGTTACCGATATTGTTGGCGCCCAGGCTGTAGGAGCCGAAGGCGCCGGCCAGCAGCAATCCGACCCGGGTGTAGGCATCGGTGCGCAAAAGGTGCAGCTTGGCGCGGGCCAGCCACATGGTCGTCACCTTGAACAAACCAATGGCAATGACGGCGGCCAGGATCGGGCAGACAATCCAGGTCGACAAAATCTTGATCAGCGCCTCCGGACCCGTCGGCGTGTGGGAAAACAGGTTCCAACCGATGATGGCGCCGACGATGGCCTGGGTCGTCGAGACCGGCAATCCCGCCTTGGTCATCAAGTACACCGCCAGCGCCGCCGCCAGCGCCGCCATGAAGGCCCCGGCAATCGTGTTGACAGCGCCCAGCTTGCCCAACGTTCCGGCGGCTCCGGCCCCCGAATAGACGGCGCCGAGAATGACGAAGATCGAACAAATGATGGCGGCCGTCGAAAACCGGATCATGCGTGTGCCGACGGCGGTGCCGAAGACGTTGGCGGCATCGTTGGCGCCCAGCGCCCAGCCCAGAAACAATCCGCTGGTCAGGAAAAAAAGAATTGAAACGTCCATGAGTCCCCGTTTTTAAAATCTTGTCTGGGACGTTCAGTTCGTCCGCTTGATGACGTAAATCGCCAACCGGTCGGCGACGTCCTCGGCCCAGTCGGCGACATTGTCGATGTGCTCGACGAAGTTCCTCAAATGCATTTTGTGGCTGAGGTCCATATCAGAGCTGAAAATCGCTTGCTTGAGCTTGGTCGAAACCTTGTCGGCTTCTTTTTCAAAAAACATGACCTTGTGGTTGTGGTCGCCGACCGATCCGGGGTCGCGGAAAAACCCCCTGGCCGCCAGCACCAGCGATTCAGACGATTGCACCGCCAGGTCGGTAAGCTGCTCGAAATCATTGTGGAAGTCTTCGGGGATGTCGGGTTTTTCGATGAAAAAAGCCCAAAGCGAGCCTTCGTACAGGTTCAGGATATGATCCAGGTTTTCGACCAAGCCCAACACGTCGCCTCGGGAATCGGGAATCAAGGTCTGCGCGTAAAGCTTGGTTTCGATGGCGCGGCGAAGATGGTCGGCGGCACTTTCCATCTTGTTGACGTCTTGCAGCTTATGCTCGAAGTCATCCGTGCAGCCTTCTTTCAGATAAACCTTGATGGCGATCTTAAACAAAAGCGAGCCCTGAGACAGGTGATTGAGGAATTCATCAATCTCGTTTTCAAGCGCCCGCGTGCGCCCGAAAAGTGAAATTTTCTTCGTTAGTTCCATCATCTATCCTCCCTTCCAAGCCTGATCATAAAATCTTGTATACTTTTTTGCATGGTGTCGAGATGCAAAAGATGGGTCATGCGGTTCAAATTGTTGTCGATGTAATGGCCGTCGAGAATTCCTCGTCCTCGGTATCGTCCTCTACGCCGTATACGCCTCTCGCAATATCTTTAGTCAAATCCCCCGGCAACCCATCGAAAACGATCGAGCCCTCTTTCATGCCGATGATTCGGTCGCAATACATCTTGGCCGTGTCGAGCGTATGAAGATTGGCGATCACCGTAATGCCGTGGTCTTTGTTGATCGAGCGAAGAGCTTCCATCACGATTTGGGCATTGCGGGGATCAAGTGAGGAAATAGGCTCGTCGGCGAGAACGATCTTCGGTTCCTGCACCAAAGCCCTGGCGATTGCGACCCGCTGCTGTTGCCCACCCGACAACGTGTCTGCTCGCTGAAGGCACTGGGCGCTGACTCCAAGCTGATCGAGCGCGCGGACCGCCATGGCGCGTTCGGCGGCGGAAAACCGGTTGAACAAAGACGAAATAGTTCCGTTGTAATTGATGCGTCCCATAAGAACGTTGGTGATGACGTTAAGACGCGGAACCAAATTAAATTGTTGAAAAATCATCGCGCATTGGGCTCGCCAATCACGCAACGCCCGTCCCTTGAGCTTGTCGATTTCAACGGAGGACTCGCCATTATTAAAAACAATGCTTCCCTCGGTAATATCTTGAAGCCGGTTTATACTTCTCAGCAGGGTCGATTTCCCCGCGCCCGAACGCCCGATAATCCCAAGCATTTGGCCCGTGGGAACATCAAAACTGACATCGTTGACGGCACAGTAGTCGCCGAATTTTTTTGTGACATGCTCAAGCTTCAACATCTTCCGACTCTTGCTCCCAACACGCAGATTATTATTTTCAACTTATCCCTCCAACCATCATGCTTCTTCTTTATCCAGGACCGGTCCGCTCGGTTTTTGTCCTTCGCCGTAAATGAACCGCTCACGAATAATTTTCGATAAGTGGTCGATCGCATAAACGGTGATGACAATAAGGATAATAATGAGACACGCCTCCTGCCATTCATAGGCACGAAGGCGATCACTTAACAGGAAACCGATTCCACCTGCCCCGACAATGCCAAGGATGGCAGCCGAACGGGTATTGTGCTCGAACAAATAGAGGGTGTTCGACAAGATAACAGGCAGCACCTGCGGCAAGACGCCGAACCGGATAACCTGCAACCGGTTTCCACCCGCCGCCCGGATACCCTCAACTTGCTTGGTGTCCAGGTTTTCAATTGTCTCGGAATAGAGTTTGATGAAGGTGCCGGTTTCGACGATGGCGATGGCCATAATGCCGGACATTGGCCCGAGACCGATGGCGCGGACGAATATCAAAGCCCAGATCAAGTAGTCAAACCCACGCAGCAAATCCGCGAAGCGGCGAAAGCCAAACTGCACGGGCCGCACCGGCATCATGTTCTTCGCAGCAAAGAAACTCAGCGGTAGGGCGGCAAATGCGCCGAACATGGTGCCGAGAAAAGCCATCGCCAAAGTTTCGGCAATCGCTTTGGAAAATTCAGGCAATTTGTCAAAACCCGTGGGCGGAAACATTTGGCCGATGATGACATCTCCAAGTTTTCCCAACCCAAAGATAAAATTGTAAGAAAAGAAGTCAAACCGATAGAGACTATAAAGAGTCAATAGGCCGACGCCGCCCCACAACAGGTATGAAATTACCAGTTCTTTCGGCCCTTTCGAAAAGACGCGTGGGAACCGGCTTCTTTCGAGGCTAATTTCCTGTTCTGTGATCTGGACCCGTTTAAAAGACATTATTGTTAACCCCCATCCCTCAGCGCTTGAGGGATTCTTTGCCGACGAGGTAATGGCGGAGCTTTTCGCTCGTCATATCAATCAGCATGATGGTGATGACGACGATCAAAAGAATAGCCCCGGCATCGGGAAACTCCAGAAGGTTGATGGCGATGAACAAGTCGTGACCGATTCCACCGGCGCCAACGAACCCAACGATGGTCGCGCTCCGAACATTGAGCTCAAACCGCCAGAACGTATAGGACATGAAGTTGGGCATCACCTGCGGCAGTACCGCGAACCTAATTTCCTGGACCCAATTTCCGCCCGAGGCGCGCACGCCTTCGATCGGATGATGGCTGATATTTTCGTTCACCTCGGCGAAGAGTTTTCCTTGGGCGCCGATGGTGTGAAGCAAGATCGCCAGAACGCCGGCCATCGGCCCAACGCCGAAGGTGATCACAAAGATTAGCGCCCAAACAATATCCGGAACCGTACGCGCGACCTCCAAAACACGACGGGTGACCCAGTATGTCGCGTAGTGTTTGACCAGGTTCCGCGCGGCGAAAAAGCTTAGCGCCCCGCCGATGACGGTTCCGAGAAGCGTGGCAAGAAACGCCATCAGCAGGGTGTTGAGGAGATTCCCCATCCACTTCTCGATGTCCCAGTACCAGTCCAGCACATCAAGGGCGAATTCGTCGTAGGTAATTGGCGGAACCAAGCGAAACAGAAACTCGCGGGTCCGCGGCAATCCGTTGATTAGGGTGACAAAATCAAACTCGGTGGAAATAATAGAAAAGACGAAGCACAACCCGAACACCCCCAAAAAGGTGATATTAAAGGTCCGTTTGTTGCGCTGATATACCTTGTACGCGGCATCGAAATTATCGACCGCATTCTCCGATCCTTGCGTCGTCGCCTGGATTGGCATTATTCCCCCACCGTGTGGATTTTATTATAGCTAAAACAAGGGTTCGCCGAAAATTTCCGGAGAAACGATTCCGGCGGGGGAAAATTGCCCCCGCCGGACCGAGTTTCCTGATTTACTTCTTTTTCTTACGTTTACGCTTTTTGGCGGCGCTGGCGGCCTTGGCGGCTTCGCAGAACAGTGCGTAGTTTTCATGGTAAACGCTAACCAGACCGTTCGTTTTGCCTTGAGCGATGGCTTCGGCCAACGGCATGCTGTGGTCCTTGAGGCGAACAAACATCTTCGCCAGATCGGCACGCATCGCAAGCGGCAGATCCCTGCGAATAACGATCGGCGGTGACGGCAACGGGTTCGATGTCCAGATGACCCGGATCTGGTCCCGCTTCAGGAGCCCCTTGTCGATCATCTTGCGAATGTTGCCGATGTTGTCGTTCTTCGATGTCCAGGTGAATGCACCGTCGTAGGTGCCCTTCAACACGCCGAGAACACCCTGAGGGTGGCCGCCGGACAGGGGGCTGTTGAAGTACTTGTCAACGGGTTTGCCCATTTTGCCGAATTCGAGCGTCGGCACGATGTAGCCGGAACCCGAAAGCGGGTCCGTACGAGCAACCGTTTTACCCTTCAGATCGGCGAAGGTCTTGTAGGGGCTGTCTGTCTTGACGACGAGCACCGAAACATACCCCATCGAGCCGTCCGGTTCCTGTGCGGCAACCACGGGTTCGACCCCGCCCTTGCTGTCTTCACGGGTTTGGCAGTAACTCTTGCCGCTCAGCCAGGCGAGATCGATTTGCTTGGCAATCATGGCATTCATGACGCCGGAATAGTTGGACGCCTGATACAGTTTCCATTTTACGCCGGTTTCCTTTTCCGCATGCTTCAGGAAATCGTCCATGGAACTGGTTGTCTGTGTTTGGGTCTCAACAGGGATGATCCCGTATTTGATGAGGGGATAGTCCTTCTGCCACCCTCCGATATATTCATCTGCCGTAGCCGCCGTTGACGTTAACGCCAAGGCGGCAGACATGAACACACCGGTTAGAAATGTGCGTCTCATAAACATTTTTAATACCTCCGTATTAGTAGTTGTTTTCTTTTTAATATTACACACCGGTTTGTTTCCCCCCGGTTTAATTTAGTGAGTATGGCAGAGCGTTGGCTTATTCCCTTTTTCTCTACCGGGTCACCACCCCTAGGCCGTTTCGACTGCTGCTTCTGCGCCAGCGGCGATCAATTTCTTACACAAATTAACCGCGATCGGCGCGTTATCACCGTACCCCTGAGCGCCGACTTTGTCGGCGAAATCCTGTGAAACCGGGGCGCCGCCGATTATAACCGGAATATTCAGCCCCTCTTTCTCTATTTCCTCGATAATCAGTTTCATGAACGGCATTGTCGTTGTCAGCAACGCCGACAGGCCGATAACGTCGGCCTTCATTTCCTTGGCCGTCTTGATGATGTCTTCTCCTTTGGTGTTGACGCCCAGGTCGATGACCTTAAAACCGGCCCCTTCGAGCATCATGCCGACCAGGTTCTTGCCGATGTCGTGGAGGTCGCCGAAGACCGTCGCCAAGACAATTGTGCCTTTGGGCTTGGACCGGGTTTTCGTTAGGATAGGCCTCAGTACGGCTAGCCCGGCTTTCATGGCACGCGCCGCCATAAGCATCTCGGGCACGAACAACTCGCCGGAAGCAAACATGTCGCCGATTTCGCCCATCGGCGGGATCAGCCCCTCATCGAGGATATCAGTCGCTTCCTCGCCATCTTCCAACGCCTTGGCAACAAGCTTCGGACAAATATCCTGGTCGAAATCCATCACCGATTGATAGATGTCCTTGAACACCTGTTTGCGGGTTATGTCGCGGAATTCGCTAACACCGGAATATTTCGAGCCGATGCCCATGAACCCCTTGCCGCCGGCGATTTCGGCGGCAACACCGTCCGGACCACTGATGACTTCACCGGCATAGGGACGGTCCCCGGCGTTGAAACGATTGACCGCTTCAATTGCGGTGCGGACGTTTTCAGGCGGCGTTTGTGCGCTGAAGCTGCACAGGTATAGAAAAAACTTCTTGCCGAACGGGCCGCGGCTTCCGACTTCCATGTATTCGTGGATGCGCCGGGTAATGTCCTCGGCCGACCCGACCTGAAGCAGCAAGGTGCCGACACCAAAACTCAGTGCGCATTCCCGGCTGTCGGCGAATTCACGGGCCCGCTCTGTGCCGATGCGGAAGCAGTCGGGATCCTGAATTTTCAAGTACTGAGGCGTTACCGTCAATTTGGTGTCCCAGTATTTGTCGAGATCCTTGGCGAAGGTATCGCCCCACCAATTGTCGGAACGCACGCCGGGCCTATCACCGCAAAGTTTGCGAAGTTTTGCAAGATAGGGAAGCGAAAACTCCTCGAGGATATCTTCGGTGATAAACGGCAACGAGCCGACGGCGTCCTTGCCATTGGCGATGCTTGAGCCGGGCACCGTCTTGAAATAGGCGTTGATGTAAGGGGCCAGAACTTCCTCGACCAGGAAGTCCATGAGCTTATGCACGAACTTCGGGTTTTCCTCCATCGCCAGGATAAGGTTTTCGAACTGCATGACCTGCGCCGCCAAGTTGATCGGCGAGCAGTAATGGATGTAATGCGTGTAGCCGGTCAGTTCCCGGCAAATCTGCAACACCTCCAAGACCCACGGCATGCGTCCTGTTTTATAAGGGTCGGGCGCTTTCGCCTTGGCCAGATCCTTTTCGTTGGCGATGATGACTTCGGTGTTGTCCAGCGCCGGGTAAAGTTCGTCGAACCACGCCATATTGCCGCCCAGCGCCTCGGCCTCGACGGAATAGACGTCCCAAACCATGTCCGGCACGTGGAAGCCCATTTCATGCTGTACTTCCAGGGAGCCGCGAACGAACAACTCGGGATTACTGAAAAATTCGCGCCCGTTGTGGCCGCCGTATGCCATGCAGAACTCTGCCATCTGGGTGGTGACCGGGATAAAGTCGGCCTCGCCGCCGTCGATGATTTTTTTGTACTGCTTAAGGCCTTCGCCGAAATCGTATTCATAATTAGCCATTTTCAAACTCTCTTTCTTTAAGACCCGCAGCCGACACGAAACGAACGTCCAAGAAAATCTTGGGCCCGGGTTCCGGTCTTCGGCCTTTAATTCGGGAAAAAATTAGCGGTTTCTCCATACCCCCCCCTTTCGATTTCAAAGAAATCGGTCCAAACGGACAAAAGGGCTGGAGCGGAAAACCGCCGTAAAGAGCCCACTCAGCTGTTTATTTAACGTGGCTGCGAGCGTCTTAAAAACCACGGCAACTAAAAACCTTAGCGACCCAAACAAGGTGTCAATTTAACCGCACGCCGTCAAGGGGAATAGCCCATGGTGGCCGCATACAAAACCGAGGGTATTGATCGTAGGCGGGAAACCCATCTAAGCTGGTCGAATGAAAAGCATGAAGAATCAACAAGTTGATAAAAATCGCCAACCGCTTTGGGACGGCGATCGGCAGAAAAAATATTGGGCCGCAACGGAACGCTCGGCTCGCAAAAAAGCCGCTAGAAAGGACGGCGAGCCTACGGCGGATGACTTGGATAGGGTTTGGGACAGCCTGGACAAGGAGGAAAAAAAATTCATTGAGTTCCTGGTGCTGTCCGGAAAGCGCACATTCATTTCCTTTTACGAAGAAGAATTGTTTGCCGGCCTAGCATCGAAAGGCTTATTACAGATTCCGCAAGGTGTTGGCACATTTTTAATGCAGCAGTTTCGGACCACTTACAGCGTTCCGAAAGCCGTATGGAAATGTTTGCAGGATAATCCCCGGCGTTTCACTCTTCTCGAAGGTCAAAAAAAAGAACAGCGACTGGATGAGTTGACAAAGTTATTCGATGGCCGGTTCGAGGCTCTTTTCGGAGATGCGCCGGTCGAGTCCGATGCCTGCTGAACCAAAGATCAGCACCGATACAAGGGCCGCATTGCTTTTATGCGGGCGGTTCGGCGTCAAGCGCCCCGGAATCAAGCCTCTGACGCAAAGCGAGTTTCATGAACTGGACCGCGCCTTGGCAGCGCGAAACATGAGGCCGGGGAATCTGCTTGGCGCGAAGCCAAGTGACCTATTGTCCTCGGCGCAGGGTTCGGCGTTTTGTGGCGAACGGCTTTCCCTGCTTCTGGGCAGGGCAGACGAACTTGATGAGGCCCTCTTCGTCTGGGCTGAAGCTGGTATTTGGGTGATCGGCGAACGAGACGAGGGCTATCCTGTTCGCCTTCGCCGGCGCTTGTCATCTTCCAGGCCGCCACTGCTTTTCGGCGCCGGCGATATGGGGCGCCTCGATCAGGGGGGTGTTTGTATTGTCGGTTCCAGGGACAGCCAAAAACCGGCACTCCACTTTTCGACAACCATCGGCGCCCGATGCGCCCACGAGGGTTTGACGGTAATTTCAAGCGATATGAGAGGCGTTGACCGCGAAGCGGTAAAGTCGACGCTAAGCGGAAAGGGGCGGGCTTTAATTGTTTTGTCCGACCGGCTTGTGAAGACCGTGACCGTCAAACGATATCGCGAAGCGCTTGCCGACGGGTTTTTAACAATGGTTACACCCTTTTCGCCGGATGCCGGCTTTTCGGTCGCTAACGCTTTGCGCGTTAACCGATATCAATACGCCCTATCGGATGTTGCCGTAGTCGTTGAAACGCGTCGCAAGGGAGGCATCTGGTCCGGAGCCGAAGAGAACCGCAGTGAAAAATGGGTGCCTGCGTTCGTGCGCACGGATAAAACCATGTCATCCGGCAATCAGGCACTTCTTCACCTTGGTCTTTATCCGCTTACCCAGAATGATATTGAGACCGTGAAAAGCCTGGGGGATTTTTTTATTTCCCAAACGGTCAAGTATCGAGAATCCTCCACAATCCCGAGGGTGAGCAATGACAAACAGCAGGATTCTTTGGACTTGTATTCGGTTTTCTTGGCGGAGTTCCAAATCATTGCCGGGATCCAGCCTCGAAACGAAACCGAGATCATGAAACATTTCGATATAGAACGGGTCCAGGTCCGAAAATGGCTACAACGCGCCTTGATGGAAGGGAGCGCGGAAAAATTAAAGTCCGCAGGGAAGGTGGTCTGGCGACCGGAATCTTGAGGAGGATTTATCTTCTCATACAAAAAACCGAAGTTTTGGTGTTTTAGCCGCCCGAAACCAGTTCCGCGTTCCTGGTGCACGCGACTTCCGCCAAATCGACGAACAGCCCGGTGATTCTTTCGGGCGTCTTAACGGTTTCCGGGTCCTCGCCGGGAAACGCCTCTGCCCGCATGGCGGTCCTTGTCGGGCCCGGATTGATCAGGTTGATGCGGACATTGGTCTTCGCCATTTCGGCGGCGTAGATCATAACCGTCATTTCAAGGGCTGCCTTGGATACCGCGTAAATTCCCCAATAGGGCCGGGCTTCACGACCGACGGTGGAGGTCACGAAGACGGCGCGCCCGGCGTCCGACGCCCGCAGCAGCGGGTCCAAACTTCTGATCAAGCGCCAGTTGGCTGTCGTGTTGATGGCCATGACCCGATCCCAGACTTTCGGGTCGATATGGCCCATCGGGCTAAGCGTGCCGAGTTGGCCTGCATTGCCGACCAAAACATCAAGCTTGCCGAAGCGCTCGAAAATGGCGGCGCCCAATTTGTCGATGGCATCGAAATCGGTCAGGTCGAGCGGCACCAGCGTCGCTGGCTCGCCGGTGATTTTCTGAATATCGTCGTCGATTTCCTCGAGCCCCCCGGTGGTGCGGGCGGTTAGTACCAAGTGCGCGCCTTCTTCGGCGAAACGTCTGGCGACGGCGGCGCCGATGCCGCGCGAGGCCCCGGTGACAAGAGCGATGCGACCCAATAGCCGTTTGGGATTATCGGATTGATCGCCCGGTCCGGGCATGTCTATTCCCGCCCTATTCCCGCTCGTCCAGCAACGACAATTGGTGTTGAACCGGATCCTTGTCGTGGTCGACCAGGGGGATGGGGTATTCGCCGCTAAAACAGGCATCGCAATATTGCGGCGCGTCTTGCAAGCGGGCCTCTTCGCCCAACGCCCTGTACAGGCCATCTATGGAAATGAAGGCCAAGGTATCGACGCCGATATGTTTGGCCATGGCCTCGATATCGTATTTCGACGCCAATAGTTCTTCCCGCTTGGGCGTGTCGATGCCGTAAAAGCAGGAATTAGTCGTCGGCGGGCTGGAAACGCGCATGTGGACTTCCTTGGCCCCGGCCTGGCGGACCATTTCGACGATTTTCATGCTGGTCGTGCCGCGGACGATGGAATCGTCGACCAAAACCACCCGCTTGCCCTTCAAGCCCGACATGTTGGCGTTGTGCTTGAGGCGGACGCCGAGATGGCGGATTTGATCGGTCGGTTCGATAAACGTGCGCCCGACATAATGGTTGCGGATAATCCCCAACTCGAAGGGCTGGCCGGCCTGTTGGGCGTAGCCGATGGCCGACGGCACGCCGGAGTCAGGCACCGGCACCACCATGTCGGCCTCGACATGGCTTTCGCGGGCCAGTTCGGCGCCGATATTTTTCCGGGCCTCATAAACATTACGGCCCTCCATGATGCTGTCGGGCCGGGCGAAATAAATGTATTCGAAAATGCAAAACTTTTTGGGTTTCTTGGAAAAAGGTTTGAGGCTGTGCAGGCCTTTTTCGTCGATGACGACGATCTCGCCGGGTTCCACGTCGCGCACGAATTCGGCGTCGATAATATCGAGCGCGCATGTTTCCGACGACAACACCCAGGCATCGCCCAGCCGGCCCAGCACCAGGGGGCGCACCCCATAGGGATCACGCACGCCGATCAGTTTTTTCTGGGTAATGGCGACCAGGGAATAAGCGCCTTCGATTTGGCTTAAGGCGTCGGTGATGCGGTCGACGACGCGCCCATATTCGCTGATGGCGATCAGGTGGATGATGGTTTCGGTGTCGCTGGTGGACTGGAA
>JABMOY010000092.1 GCA_013203955.1 Rhodospirillales bacterium
CATCAAGCGCCCGGCGTTGGCCTTTGGCCTCGCCTGTGCCCATCATCGCCTTCCCCATCTCGCTCATCACTGTGCGGATATCGGCAAAATCAAGGTTGATCAGCCCCGGCATCACCATCAGGTCGGTAACGCCACGGACGCCCGAGTACAACACCTCGTCCGCCATGGAAAAAGCCTCGGCAAACGTGGTTTTCTCGTTGGCGATGCGGAACAGGTTCTGATTGGGAATGACAATCAGGGTATCGACGAATTGTTCCAGTTCCTCAATGCCGCTTTCCGCCTGGGTCATCCGGTGGGAGCCCTCGAACTGGAAGGGTTTGGTGACGACGCCGACTGTCAGAATGCCGTTTTCCTTAGCGGCGCGGGCAATCACCGGCGCCCCCCCGGTGCCGGTGCCACCGCCCATACCGGCGGCGATAAAGGCCATGTGGGAACCTTCGAGTTCGGCCAGAATGTCATCGATGGCTTCCTCTGCGGCGGCACGCCCGACATCCGGCCGGGAACCGGCGCCCAAGCCCTGGGTCAAAGCGACGCCCAGTTGTATGCGGTGTTCTGTCGCCGATAGCGCCAACGCCTGCGCATCGGTATTGGCGACAACAAAATCGACACCCTCTAGCTGGGAATTGATCATGTTGTTAACCGCGTTACCCCCGGCGCCCCCGACGCCGATGACGGTTATCTTGGGTTTTAAATGCTGCGAGATTTCTTGCGGTACGGTCAGGTTGATACTCATAGTGACCTCCTTCTTTAAGCCTTCTTGAAATTGAAATTCGAGCGGGTCTGATCAGACCCGTCCCAGGTTGATTCGGGAACGCCGGAAGTCGGCGTTTGGTTGTTAGGGGTTGAAGAAATCGTCATTAAAAATTCTCTCTTATCCACTGGCCGAGGCGGCCCAAGCCCCTGTTCATCTGTTCCGGTGGGCAATAGGCGGCACTTGGCGCCTCGGTTTTGTTGCTAATGGCGTATTTCAAAAGGCCCGCCGCCGTCGCAAAGGCGGGGCCTTGGATCGCTTCGGCCATACCTTCGATCGGCTTCGATCGCCCAATGCGAACCTGTTTTTCGATGATGTTTCCGGCCAGTTCCCGAACACCCGGAAGCTGGCAGGCACCGCCGGTCAAAACCACCCGTTGTCCGGCGACCTTGTCGAAGCCGGCTTCGCGAAGCCGGTCGCGGACCATCTCCAGCGTTTCTTCGATGCGCGGGCGGATGATGCCGACCAGCATTGAGCGCGGGACCTGGCTGACTTCGGCGGATTTGTCTTCACCGACAAGTGGGACCTTGATTATTTCGCGATCATCGGACGATGACGGCAGGGCGCTGCCGTAAAGGGTCTTCATGCGCTCTGCCTGATCCAATGGTGTCGACAGGCCGCGGGCGATGTCATTGGTGACATGAACGCCGCCCACCGGAATACTGTCTGTGTGCACCAGTTCCCCATCGAAGAAGACGGCGATGGAGGTCGTGCCCCCACCCATATCGACGCAGGTAACGCCCAATTGCATTTCGTCTTCGACCAAGGTCGCCAATGCCGAGGCATAGGGCGAGATCACTTTGTCCTCCAGCCCCAGGTGGCAACGCTCGACGCTGGTTTCGAGGTTGCGCACGGGACCGCTGAGCGCGCTGATGACGTGCATATTGACGCCCAGCCGTTCGCCGAACATACCGCGCGGGTCGCGCACTCCCCGGTTGCCGTCAATGGCGTAACCAACGGGAATGGTGTGAACAAGCTCCCGATCCTTGTCCATTCCGTCTTTCAGCACCGACGGATCAAGGATGCGGCGAAGGTCGGCATCGCCGATTTCATGCCCGGCGATGGAAATTTCATAAGCGATGAGGCGCGAATTCGGCTGCCCTCCGGACAAATTGACGACAACGTCGTGAATGTTTTCTCCGGCCATCTGTTCGGCGGCTTCAACGGTGGAACGGATCGAGGCTTCGGTTTCATCGAGATCGACAATGATTCCGGAACGCAACCCCCCGGACACCTGATGGCCGATGCCGATGACTTTCAGACCCTTGCCCTTACCGGGCCCAAGATCGGCGTTGGCGCGCGCGATCAGGCAGCAAACCTTGGTCGTGCCGATATCAAGGGCAGCGACCAAACCGGTCCTTGTCTTGGTTAAAATTGGCGTCTTTTTCATTTCAAAACTTTCATTGCCCTACGTTTGTTGGCGTTTTTCGGGAATTTTTTCGGGAACTTTCACGGGGCCCTTGGGCGCCCGGCGGACAATCAACCGGTCGGGCAAGCGAAGGTCCAAAACCTGCACATCGCGCTCCAGAACCTGGTGCGTCTTTTCGTATTCCGCCAACCGGGTCCAAGCGGACGCGGTGTCGTCTTCCGGCAGGCGCACGTCGATATCGCCTTTCAGCCGAAGGTTCCAACGCCGCCCGCCGACGCGGATGGCGGCCCGGACAAAAGTCATCAATTGGGGCTCTGTGGCCAAGGTCTTCAGCAGTTCGGCGGCATGAGCGGGCGCATCGGCACCGACCACGACCAACAGGTCGGAATATCGCTCGAGTCCTGTTTTAAGGATCACATTGCCTTCGGTATCGATCAGCGCAAAAACACCCTTGTGCTGCCATAATGCCAGGGGCTGGCGTTCCTGGACGTTCAACAACAGGGTATCGGGCAGCATTCTTTCGATGGTCGCGGCTTTGATCCAAGGCAGTTTTTCGACCCGCTTGCGGGCGGCGTTCAAATCAAAAGCCAGAATGGGGGCGCCGCGGGCCAACTGAACGGCGGCAAGAAGCTCCTTTTGCGTCGTCTGACCCCGACCGACGACCAGAATCTCATTAACCTTGAGGCCGAGCTGGGACGAAGCTGCGATGACTTCCCATTTGACCCTCTCGGCTGCCCTTGGAACCCATCCCGACTTCCACACCTGCCAGCCGCCGCCGGCCGCCAACACCCCAAGCAGCAAGACCATTCCCCCAAGAAACAGACGGGATCGCCAGAACGGTGCTACCCGTGGCCGTGGCAGTCCGCGTTTCGATTTTTTGGTTTCGCGCTTTTTCATCATGAGTCGCACTCCGCGTTATCGACCATCCAAACCACCAGTTCCTGAAACGGTATGCCGGCGTAGGTGGCCTGTTCCGGCACCAAGGATGTCGGTGTCAAACCGGGTTGAGTATTAATTTCCAGCAGATAAAGGGTGTCGCCGTCGTAACGGAAGTCGGCCCGCGAAACGCCCCGGCAACCCAGCGTTTGATGCGCCAGCACTGCCAAACGCATGGCTTCATCGGCGACGTCCTGTTCGATATCGGCGGGGACCACATGGCGCGAACCGCCGTCGGCGTACTTGGCGTCGTAATCGTAGAATTCCCTGGCCGTCAGGATTTCGGTGACCGCCAATGCGCGGTCCCCCATCACCGAAACGGTCAATTCGCGCCCGGGAATAAATTTTTCAACCATCACCTGGTTGCCGAAGGGCCAGCCGGTATCGCTGAACAAGGGTTCGTTACTTCCTTCGGGAACGATATGAACGCCGACGCTGGAGCCTTCGTTCAACGGCTTGACCACATAAGGTCTTTCCATCACGTCGCCGGCCAAAATCTCCTCGCGGGTCGCGATCTTGTGTTCGGCAACCGGAATGCCGGCGTTGGCGAACAGTCGCTTGGCCATCGGTTTGTCCATGGCAATGGCCGAGGCCAACAACCCCGAATGTGTGTAAGGAATATCCAGGATATCCAAAACCCCTTGCACGCAGCCGTCTTCGCCGAAACGCCCGTGCAAGGCATTGAAGATGGCGTCGGGGCGCGGATAAAGCCGCGTCATCAAGGCCCCCATGTCGCGCTGAACGTCGATGGGCGTGACCTCGAGCCCGGCCTCGCCAAGAGCTTTCACGACACATGCGCCGGACACCAGCGATACTTCGCGTTCCGCCGACCACCCGCCCATCAGGACCCCAACATGTTTGGTCATGACAGGCCCTCCTTCGGGAGGCCGAGGAAACGAATTTCCCATTCCAATTTGACGCCCGTCGCTTCCAATACCCGGCGGCGGACTTCTTCGCCCAGGCCTTCCAGGTCGGCGGCGGTGGCGTTGCCGGTGTTGATCAAAAAATTGCAGTGCATACCGGAAACCTGGGCGCCGCCACGGGTAAGTCCCCGGCAACCGGATTTTTCAATTAATTCCCAGGCCTTGTGACCTTCTGGATTCTTGAAGGTCGAGCCCCCCGTCGGCGTGCGGACGGGCTGCGTCTGTTCGCGCTCGGACTTGATTTCATTCATGCGCTGTTCGATGGCGCCCTTGTCGCCGGGCTCAGCCCTCAGGCGCGCCGAAACGACGATCCAGTCATCGGGCAGCGCAGAACTTCTGTAGCCGAAGCCTAAGTCCGCCGGCCCCTGCCGATGGCGCCCGCCCGATGCGTCAAGGGCTTCGGCCTCGATAACCACGTCCTTGATCTCGCGTCCATAGGCGCCGGCGTTCATGCGGATTGCGCCGCCGATGGTGCCCGGAATACCGGACAAAAATTCCAATCCCGCCAGCCCCGCTTCATGAGCGCGGCGCGCAACATTAATATCGGTGGCCCCGGCGCCGGCAAGAATTTCATCTTCCTCGACCTCGATTTGAGAGAAACCACGCCCCATGCGGACAACGACGCCATCAACACCGCTGTCACGAACGATAATATTTGAGGCCACGCCGATGACAGTGACCGGCACCTCGGCAGGCTTGGCGGATAGAAAGCCAGCCAAGTCGTCACCGTCGGCGGGCTCGAACAGGACTTCCGCCGGGCCGCCGACCTTGAACCAGGAAAACCGCGCCAGCGATGCATCGGCGATCAATTCGCCCCGAACGGGAGGAAAACTTTCAATTAGATGGGTCAGGCGTTCAGCTGTCATCATTCGCAGCCTCCTTGCCCTGAGCCCGCAACCGGCGAAGGTCATCCGGCAGCGCGTTCGCCCAAACGGTGATGTTGCCGGCGCCCAGGCAGACGACCATGTCCCCCGGTCCCGCCAAATCATTGATGATGCCGGCCAAGGCGTCGGGGCCTTGCAGCGCCAAAACCGTTCGGTGGCCATGATGGCCCAAGCCTTCGACCAAACCGTCACGGTCGATACCTTCGATGGGGTCTTCGCCGGCCTCGTAAACGTCGGCCACGATGACGGCGTCGGCATCGTTGAAACAGGTGCAGAATTCTTCGAACAAATCGCGAAGCCGGGTGTAGCGGTGCGGCTGAACGACGGCGATGACTTGTTCCTTGGTCGCCGCACGCGCCGTTTTCAGGACGGCGGCGATTTCCACCGGATGATGGCCGTAATCATCAATGATGGTAATGCCGTCGACCTCGCCGGTGCGGGTAAAGCGGCGCTTGACCCCGCCGAAGGACGCCAGCGCCCGGCGGATGACGTCTTCGCCAATTCCCATTTCATAGGCGATGGCGACGGCGGCCATGGCGTTCTGGACATTGTGTTCGCCCAACATCGGTAATTCCAGGCCTTCCACCGTGACCCGGCCACCGGTCTTGCGGTCGATAAATTGGGCGTCGAAACGGGCCACATCGGGTGTCGTCGTCAAATTGACGGCCCGGACATCGGCCTGGGGGCTGAAACCGTAAGTGACGATGCGGCGGTCCGACACCCGGGGAATCATCGCCTGGACCTCGACATGGTCAATGCAAAGGGCGGCAAACCCGTAAAACGGTATGTTGGCGACAAAGGCATCGAAGGCATCGCGCAAGCCGTCGAACGATCCGTAATGATCGAGGTGCTCGGGATCGATGTTGGTGACGACGGCAATGGTCGCCGGCAACTTTAGGAACGTCCCATCCGACTCATCGGCTTCCGCCACCATCCAATCGCCGGCGCCGAGCCGGGCGTTGGAGCCCCAGGCATTGATGATGCCGCCGTTAATGACCGTCGGGTCCAAACCGGCGACATCGAGAAGCTGGGCAATGATCGACGTCGTCGTTGTCTTGCCGTGAGTGCCACCGACGGCGATCGACCATTTCAGGCGCATCAATTCGCCCAGCATTTCAGCACGGCGAACCACCGGGATCATGTGCTGGCGGGCGGCCTGGATTTCCGGATTGTCGGCCTTGACGGCGGTGGAGATAACGACGACCCCCGCATCGCCCAGGTTCTGGCCATCATGTCCGATATGAACCGTAATGCCGATATCGCGCAGGCGCTTGACGTTGGCGCCTTCGGCTACGTCGCTGCCCTGCACCGAATACCCCAGCGTATGCAGGACTTCGGCGATGCCGCTCATACCGATGCCGCCGATGCCGATGAAATGAACGGCCCCCACCGAAAGCGGGACTCTGGTCGCGCCGCTCATGGCCGAGCCCCTATGGATTCGACAATATCGG
>JABMOY010000093.1 GCA_013203955.1 Rhodospirillales bacterium
CCCCCCTGCCCCGCGCTGTGGCGGAAGGGAAGCTTAAGGCGCTGGGCGCGGGGGCGGCTTTGCTGCGAAAAGAACTCGGCGGCGCTTGATTAAGGTCAATGTCGGCGGGGCGTTAAGGTCGCCGGCGTCACTATTGAGACGCCTGAAAAAATCGCCATAAACGAGCATCGGCCTTAATCCTAAGGCATATGGTGCGATTTCCCGCTTTAGTTTAACATATGGATCAGACTGTTTATTGGTGGGGGAGGAGGCTCCTGTGGAATCGCAACACGAGGAGCGTCGGCTGACATCTATTCTTGCCGCCGATGTCGTCGGCTACAGTCGGCTAATGGCCGCCGACGAATCGGGAACCCTCAGACGGCTAAAGACCCATCGAAAAGAGCTGTTCGATCCGAAGACCGCCGAGCATCACGGTCGGGTCGTCAAGCTCATGGGCGACGGTACGCTCATGGAGTTCGGGAGCGTCGTCGATGCCGTCAACTTCGCCGTCGACGTTCAGCGGGCGATAGCGGTACGGAACGCCAAGACCCCCGAAGACCAGCGGATCATTTACCGCATGGGTATCAATATCGGCGACATTATCGTCGAAGGCGATGATATTTACGGCGACGGCGTCAACGTCGCGGCGCGCTTGGAAAGTATTGCCGAACCCGGCGGAATCTGCATTTCCCAAACGGTTTATGATCAGGTCAAGAACAAGGTCGATCTGACGTTCGAGGATCTGGGCGAGAAGCAGGTCAAGAACATCCCTGACCCGATCCGGGTGTACCAGGTCGATCTTTCCCAGACAGGCACCGGCAGTGTGAGCCGAAAGCCGGACGTGCCGAGCCCTCTGCAATCGGAAAAGCCGTCCATCGCCGTCTTGCCTTTCGACAACATGAGCGGCGATGCAGAGCAGGAGTTCTTTGTCGACGGCATCACAGAGGACATCATCACCGCGCTGTCGAAATTGCGGTGGTTCCTGGTCATCGCGCGCAATTCGACATTCGTCTACAAGGGCAAGGCCCAGGACATCAAGCAGATCGGGCAGGAACTGGGTGTGCGTTACGTCCTTGAGGGGAGTGTGCGAAAGTCGGGAAATCGCCTGCGAATTACGGCGCAGCTGATCGATGCCACAACCGGCAACCACATCTGGGCCGAGCGTTATGACCGAGAGGTCGATGACATTTTCGAACTGCAGGACGAAATAACCCAGAGCGTGACAGCGGCCATTGAACCCAAGCTGGTGGCGGCCGAGGGCGTGCGCTCCCAAAACCGGTCCACCGACGATCTGGATGCCTGGCATCTTATCATGCGCGCCATGGCTCTCTATGGGCGGATGTCTATAAAGGGAAGCGAAGAGGCCATCGAAATTCTCCGCCAGGCGGTTGAGAAATTCCCGGACTACGGCCCGGCACACAGCTTGCTGGCGTTCATGCTGCTGGTTTCCGGGCATGTCGGCTGGATTCCGGAAAATGACGATTACGATTACGCCGCCGATTTGACCCAGCAAGCGGACGAACTGGCCCATCGGGCGGCCGAACTGGATAACGAAGACCCGTGGGCTCATCTCGCGTTGGGTTACCTGGCGTTTATGGAGCGTCGCACAGAAAAGACCGTCGCTGAGTACATGCGGTCCATAGAACTGAATCCTAACTTTGCGACGGCTTATGGATATCTCGGCTGGGCTCTCGTTTTCGACGGACAGTCGGACAAGGCGCTGGAATACTTCCGCCAAGCCCTTCGCATGAGCCCCCATGACCCGCTCATCGCTTTTTTCTATTCGGGCACCGGCGTCGCGCATTACTATGCCCACCGATACGACGAAGCCATCGAATGGACGGGCAAGGCAATCGCGGAACGCCCCGGTTTTACAGCGGCGCATCGCCTTCATTGCGCAAGCTTGGCACAGGCGGGGAAAACGGAAGAAACCCGTAGCGCTGTTGCAAAACTTAAAGAGTTACAGCCCAACATATCGATCGCCTGGATGGAGCAAAATGTTCCTTACACTTCGCAAGCGATGCCACATTTTCTCGATGGCATGAGAAAAGCCGGGATCGTATGACCGCTTTTGAGTGAATTGCGGACGATGACTCACCGTACCTTCCCACCATCTTCCTATAATTCCCCCCCCCTGCCCCGCGCTGTGGCGGAAGGGAAGCTTAAGGCGCTGGGCGCGGGGGCGGCTTTGCTGCGAAAAGAACTCGGCGGCGCTTGATTAAGGTCAATGTCGGCGGCGCACCGGGGAACCAAATGTATGCCGATCAAATCGGCGCCGACGGCTACGCCCAGGACGCCGGCATGATCTTCCTCTACCGGCGTCCGATTTTAGAGTATTGCGCCGAAACCGGCGAGGATTTGAGCCACGTTATCCGCCACGTGCTGATCCACGAAATCGGCCACCACTTCGGCCTGTCGGACGCCGACATGGAGCGGATCGAGCGCCAGGGTTGAAAAAACCGTCCACTCCCCTCTCGACAGCGGTTGTTTTATACGGATACAATCACCGACGTTTCGAATGGTTATTGACGTTTAACACGAAGGTGGCAGAACTCACGTAACACTTTGAACAACGCGATCTCCAATCGCACGACAATGAATGGAGACAATTTCGGGCCTATTTTGCAGGAAGTCATAGCCACTTCCATTGTAAGACAAGCATGGTTCGTACGCAGTTGCATCGATCAGTCGTATTTTTGTCGGTCCTGGCCCTATTGGTCGGCGCGGTTTATTCGAGCCTGCCGGCGATGGCGATGGGGACAATGGATGGGGGCGCCGTCCAGACGAATGCCGCCCCGGCGAAGATGCCGATGCGGGCGCCCTGCCCGAGGGGAATTGTGGCGCCGTGCTGTGTCGGCGTCTGCGTGAGTTGTGCGCAAATGGTCGGGTTGCCTAGCCTTCCGATGGGGCTTGGCGCGCCGTTTGCAATTTATCGTGCGCCAATTTTACACCCCGACGGGCTTCTGGGCGTCTCGGCATTGCCTGACCCCGCCCCACCACGAACCTTCTCCATAGTCTAACGGGACCGCCCCGGCGGTCTGCGTCGGCGTGCGGTCGGTTTCCGAACCGTTATCCAAGATACGGCTCGGTGGGCCACGCCGATTTATTACTAAATCGGAGGAAGTTTGAATGGAAAACGCATTAGGGATATGGGGGCCGCAAGCGGTGATGATGGCGGTTACCGCGTCCTTCACTTTTTTGGGAATAATCATGCTGCTGGCTGCCGTTTTCATGAAAAAACGCTGGCGGCCAAGTTACATGTTCGAACTTGGTTTTATTGCCGTCATGCTTGGGTTGGCATTTTACGCTGACCAGCTCAGCGTCGGAACCTACACCGCGTATCAGGAGAATTTGAACGGCGAAGAAAAAAAGGTGTCGGGAAATTATGTCGGCAAGGGAGAGGCCGCGTTTGATCGGGTTGTAACCGTCATCGCATATCAGTGGGGGTATGCCTTTATCGACGAGAAAAAACGGCTGAGCCGCAACGCGGTTGTCGTTAAGCCCGGCGAAAAGGTTTTATTTAAAATCGTCAGCAACGATTTAATCCACGGATTCAATATTCCGGTGGCTCAAATCACGGCGGAGATCGACCCCGACGGCAAACGCGAAGTGTGGATCAAGGCGCCGGACAAACCCGGAAAATACCTTATTCAGTGCGTGAATTATTGCGGCGTTGGTCATACGCAAATGAAAGCGTGGCTGGTTGTGCGGGGCGGCGCCCCAACGGCTGAACTGAAGAATATTGGGGAGAAAACCAATGGCGGCGCGTGAAATGGATGAACTGCGAATGGGCAATCCGGCCCACTGGAAGCCGGAGAATATCATGGGTAATTTGTCGCTCATGGAGCTGTTGTTTTCCAATGACTACCGGCATATCGCGCTTAAGGGTATCTTTACCGCTATAATCTTGCTGGCCGTGGGCGGGTTTTTCGCCATGATCTTTCGTTCGGAACTCGCACTTCCCGATGTGCAGTTTTTAGGCGCGAAGGTGTATATGACGCTGATGACCATGCACGGCATGATCATGGTGTTTGGTTTTCTAATCCCGTTTGTCGTTTCGGTTTGTTATTACATGCTGCCCAGGGTCCTGGGCACGGACCGGCTGTATTGGGCCGGGGCGGCGCAGTTGAGTTACTGGGTATTGATTGTGGCTGCCGTCTTGCTGGTTGTCGGGCGTCCTGATTTCACCTGGACGGCCTATGCGCCGATGTCGATCAGAACCGGTAACGCGTTTATCTGGATGGGCCATGTGGCCATCATTCTGGTTGCCGCATCTGAATTTTTTGCCGGCGCCGTTTTGGTGCGCAATTCCATATCGGGCAAGGGCGGATGGAGTGACACGCCGCTGATGGCCTGGGCCGCCGGAACCGTGGGCTTGTTGTTTATGGCCTCGACCCTGCCGCTTGCCTTTGTCGGCTACGGTCTGCTTTCCGACTGGGCCGGGTGGGGCAGTATTGCCTATTTCGATCCGGCGCGTGGCGGCAGCGTCAAGCTCTTCCTCTATGCGTTCTGGACCTATGGCCATCCGGCCGTCTACCTGCCGTTCGTGCCGGCGATCGCCATTATCTACACGATCATGCCGCGTATTTTAGGCAATCCGATGTGGAGCTACTGGTCGGGCGTGATTGCTTTCGTCCTGCTGGCGATCGGCGCCATGCCGATTGGCCCGCATCACTTCCAGCCGTTGTATACGGTTTCGGGCGGGTATGAGCGGTTCGTGCAGATCCTGACGTTGCTGGTGTTCATTCCCAGTGTGCTGCATGTGTTCAACTGGACGGCGACGTTGTTCATGAACCCGATTCCCGATTCGGCCCGACGGTCGATTCCGTTCAAGTTCATGGTTATGTCGATTGCGTTCATCGTCTATGGCGGGGCGACGGCGTTTCTTAACGCCCAGATCGCGCCGGACAGTGACTTTATCCACAACACCTATTGGATACCGGCGCATTTCCACGCCATGTTTTTCGGCTTTGCCGGCCAGATGGCCATCGCCGGGTTCTACTATCTCTACCCTTACTTTACCGGGCGGATGTTCCATCAGGGAATGGCCAATGCCCACTTTTGGCTGTGGCAGGTTGGGCTGTTCCTCAAGATCACCGGCATGGGCGTGGCGGGGTATCTGTATTTCCCGCGCTGGGTTTATGACTATCTGGAATTGCCAGGATGGGCGGAAGCCCAGCTTTTCATTACCATCGGCGGGTTCCTGGTCGGCGTCGGGTTTATTTTCTTTGCGGTCAACCTGGCCTGGAGTTCGCGCCACGGCAAGCCCGCGGAAGACGACCCATGGCCTGTCCAACATGATGAAAAAGCGGCTGTTGCCGCGGCACCAGCGGAATAGGGGGATATAGAAATGATTAGAATATTCGTTCTAGTTGGCATAATCGGCGTCTTGGGCATCACCTACAATACGGTCTTTGTCGTCGGGCCGATTTCTCAGGTGACGCCACCGAAGAGTCTTTTGACCGGGTTCCGGGCGAAAGGATTTGTCCCGGCGCTGGCCGAGATCACCATGTCCGATGAAGTCGGCCATGGTGTCTTCGAGGAGCCGGAAGAGGACGCCGTGCAGCTTAAAATGGCGATGCAAAGCATGGGCGGCATGAAGCCGGAAAGTATGCCGGGGATGAAGCCGGAAAGCATGCCGGAGATGAAACCGGAAAGCATGCCGGGAATGAAGATGGAAAGCATGCCGGGGATGAAGCCGGAAAGCATGCCGGGAATGAAACCGGAAAGCATGCCGGGCATGAAGATGGAGATGAAGAAGGAAGAGGCGGAACATGCCGAAGAGAAGAAAGATGACGAGCATGCCAAGGAAGGTATGGCGATGAAGAAGGAAGGCATGCCGGGCATGGTGAAAGAGGCCGAGGAAGCCCACGGAGAGAAAGAAGCCGAAGGCGGTCACGGCGGTGGCAGCGTCAAAGAGGGCTTGACGGTCATCGCCCAGGGCACGACCGCCGAGATCGACCGCGAACTCGCCGAAAAGGGGCTGAAAGTGGATTCCGTCGTCGAAATCAACATGAAGGAGTGGGAATACGGCAACGCCATGGTCATGGCTCAGACCGGCCAGGTGCTCCGGCTTAAGGTCAAGAACACCGGTTCCATCCCACATGAATTCATGCTCATGAACGGTCCGGGCATGAATGCCGTCGATTACCGGCTTCGCCGCGCTGACTGGAACCTGTTGGAACACGAGGCGCTGGCCGAGGTTCCCTTAGTGCTTCCCGGCCGCGGGTTCGAGATGGTCGTTCAGATCCATAAATCGGGGATGTGGATGTATATGTGCATGTTCCCCTATCACATGCAGATGGGCATGATGGGCATGCTGATGACGCCCGACATGATGGGCAAAATGGGCTCCATGGGCGGTATGGGCGGCATGAAAATGTGAGGGCGACCGACTGGTTCAGGCTATGCCCCCCAATGTCCGCTTATGGGGGGATTCTGTTGCAAAACTCGTAGTTCGGGGGCTTTGCGATGTCCGCTTTTACTATAAGCGGACGTTTCCGGTCCCGCTTTCGGCTGATGCCGTGGCGGGATTTTCATTTTTGGTTGGTTGTTTTTGTGTTTCACATGCGTTTCAGGCTGTTTTTAAGGTTGGCGGTGGTCTGCAGACGTATCTGGCCAGCTTTCTGAGGTTCTGTGCGGTTGCGGTGAGGAGCACCTCATCACGGGCGCCGCTCAGTCCGCGTAGCCGGAGCCGATCAAGTTTGAATATCCGTTTCATATGCGCGAAGGCCATCTCGACCTTTTTGCGTTCATCGCGCGACCGTTTGAAGGCCGGTGTCCCGGCCAAGGCGCGGACACGATCACGAACGCTCTCATTGATATCGCGTGGAATTTTGCGCTGCGGCGTGTTGGGACAGCAGCGATCCTTCAAGGGACAGGGGCCGCAGTCACGGGTGCTGGCCCGATAACGAAGTGTGTTGTCGGAATGGGCGTTGCCGGTGGTCTTCAAGATGTTACCCCCTGGGCAGGTGTAAACGTCGCGTTCCGCGTCATAGCTGAAGTCGGCGCGTGAGAAGGTTCCATCTGTGCGCTTGCTCTTATCCCAGACGGGGATATGCGGCTCGATGCCGCGATCCATAAGCGCCTTGAGTGTGTCGCTCGACCCGTAAGCCGTATCGGCGGCGAGGCGTTTGGGCTTGAGGTCAAAGCGCGTCATCACGCGCTCGACCATCGACACGCAGACCCGGTTCTCTTCGACACGGTTGGCGCATGTGCCCTCGGCATCGACGATGACGCCCAACTTGTTGTCGATCAGATAATTGGCGTCATAGGCGAAGATCGGTCGCACCTTCCGCTTCGCCACCCAGGCGGCTTGCGGGTCGGTTAAAGAGACCGCCTTGGGCGGTGTCTTCCGCTTGCCGCTCTTGCGATCTTCGGGGCGATCTTCGGGGCGATCTTCGGGGCGATCTTCGGGGCGATCTTCGGGGCGATCTTCTGGGCAGTCCTGGTCGAGGGCGCTCAAATACTCCGTAACCGCCCGTGTCGCTTGTTCAGGCTCAGGCCAATCGATCGGCGCATCACCGGGAACGCGCTTCACTGGGTTGACATCGGCCTTGATCAAGCTGGCATCGACCGAGAAGGACTCGCCGCCGACAAGCCCCTCTTTGAGGCAAGCTCCAACCACCGTCTCAAACACAAGCCGAAAGGCTTCCGACTCGCAGAACCGCTCATGGCGGGCGCGGGAAAATACAGAGTGATCGGGGATGGCATCCTCGACACCCAATCGGCAAAACCACCGGTAGGCCAGATTGACCTGAACCTCGGAACAAAGCTGTCGCTCCGCGCGAACGGCGAAGACATAGCCGATGATCAGCATCCGCATCATCAGTTCGGGATCAATCGAGGGACGCCCCGTGTGACTGTAATAGGGTGCCAATTCTCCGTGCAGCCAGCTCAGATCGAGAACCGCATCGATCTTGCGCACCAAATGATCGGGGGGAACGATGTCATCAAGGCGGAAGTCGTAGAAAAATCGCTCCTGAGCACTCTCCAATCGACCCATCATCGTTCCGTCCTCCTGATAATCACCAGAAAAATGGAATCACGTCCTCAAAGATCAATCAAGTAGGAGTTTTGCAACAGAATC
>JABMOY010000008.1 GCA_013203955.1 Rhodospirillales bacterium
CATCAGGGGTGGGCGGCCTCTTCCTTCGACAAGCTCAGGATGAGGCTTCGACAAGCTCAGGCTGAGGCCGCTCCCGCCAGGACTCCAGCCGGTCGCGGGCCATTTGTTAGGGATTTTGCGGCGTCAAACAAGCAGCGGGGCGGAAAACCGCCTGTTTGAAGGCTCTATCCGATCAAACGATAGGCAAGCGCATCTTGACGGGAGCCGCCGGATAGGCGATTACTTTATAATATAAGAATATGTTGAATAAGCACCTGTTCGATCCCAGGAGTTTTCAAAATTCCTTCCTTCGAGCCGATGCCGTTTTTGTAATTCATTCTGTTAAGTCAAACACGAGAAAACGCATGACAATATTTCCGCCGCTGGTCATCCCCGAAACCCTCGCCGCCGGTCCGGGACCGGGCAATACCGACCCCCGCGTCCTCGCCGCCTATGCCAACTCCGGCATCGCCGATCACATGCACGTCGACGTGGTGCGCGGCATGCAAGAGGTCAAGCTGATGCTGCGCCTGTTGTTCGGCACCAAGAACGTCCACACCTACGCCATCGCCGGAACCGGGTTCAGCGGCCTCGACTGCATGTTGAGCGCCATCAGGCCCGGCGACTCCGTCGTTGCCTTCACCAACGGCACGTTCAGCGGCATCGATTGCCAGACAATCCGCATGAAGGCGGCGACGCCGGACGATTTCGCCGCCGACCCGCTGCACCCGAATCCGGAAAATGTCCATGTCATCGAGGTTCCGCACGGCACCTCGGTGAGCGGCGAGATGATCGACAAGGCCCTCGGCGAACACAAGCCGAAGTGGGCGTTTATGGCCCATTGGGAAACCGGCAGCGGCCGCACCAACGACATCCAGGGCTTCAATGACGCCTGCGAAAAGCACGGCGCCATGGGCCTCGTCGACGCGGTCTCCAGCCTGGGCATTGATAACTTCAACATCGACGATTTTCCGGCCCTGGTCGGCTGGGCGTCGTGCCCGCAGAAAGGCGTTCTCGGCCTGCCGCTGACCTATGCGCCCGTGAGTTTCACCGACGCCTATATCGAAAAGGTCGCCAAGAGCGGCTGTTCCACTTACGTCAACCACCCGATCTTGAACGCGCGGCACTGGGGCGTCGTCGACGGCAAGGACGTCGAGGCGCCGGGCTATCACCAGACCCACTCGTGTTATGCGATCGCGTCGTTCCATGAGGCCCTGCGCATCAGCCTGACTCACGGGCGGGCCGAAAAAGCCGCCGATTATGCATTCCATGAGAGTATTCTGCGCGAGGCCGTGATCGCCATGGGATGCAAAGTGACCTCGAACATGACCAGCCTGGTGGTTCTGAACCTGCCGGACGCGTTATCCGGCCGTGAAAAGGAACTGGTTCAGGGCTGCCGTGAGGATGGGTTCGCCATCTGGCCGACGCTGTCGGAGCCCGTTCAGGTTCGTATCGGCATTCTCAACCAACTGTCGGAAGATTCCATCAGCGAAATCGTCGGCCGTTTTGCCGACGCCATGGTGAAGATGGGCGCCAACGACGTCGATAAGGGCGCCATCCTGAAACAGGTCAAAGCGCGTTTCGCCGCCGCCTGAGCCGCCGCCTACCCGTCCGTCTCTCGCTCCGCCATGCTTTCCAGGATTTTCTCGGCGCCTACTTGGGCGGCGACGCCGCAGACCTTCAAACACCCATTGTCGCCGTGGCCGCCGGCATCGAGAAAGGCCCGATAGTCTTCGGGGTCCATCATGTCGAAGGGCCGGCCGTAGATTTTCTCGTGGATCTGCTTGCACAGCGTGCCGTCGAGCTCGCCCTCGAAGCCGAACTGCTTCTTCAGCTCTTCCTTGAAGCGCTCGATCAGATCGGCGGAGGGTTTCATGGACTCGCGATAGGCTTCAGTGTCCTCCATCTTTTCCCGTCCGACTACCAGGCCCAGCGCCATCAGCGCCCCGATCAGGGCGCCGCAGGTTTCACCGTGGCGGGCGACGCCGCCCGACAGCACCGTCGCCGCCTTGAACACCTCGTTGTTGCCGATGGAGAACTCTTCCTGCAGGCTCAACAGGACGCCTTGCGAGCAGCCGCTGTGGCGGTCGTTCTCGTGGGCGTTTTTCTTGGCCCTTTGTATGCGTTCGTCGTTTGTCGGCATCTCCGCCTCCCGGTCCGGCCTCTCCCCGGCCATCATAGCCCGGAAACGGGGCTCTACCCATATTTGATCTTCATCAGCAAAATAATACTCGCCTGCGGCAGGAGGGGCCCCCGTCCTGTGCGCATCTGGGGATAACACGGGAGTAGGACGGGGACCGGAGAAGAGCCGCCCGGGGGGGGAGCGGCCCTAGTTAGAAACAAAACCGTCTCTGACGTTATCTAAGTCGCGCGATGCGGAAAGATAAAGTCGTATTTTCTAACCCAACATATCGAAAAATACGTACTGTTCGCGCCCCGGCGACGATGCGGAACGTTACCCGGAGCCGCCTTCCATACTGGAAAGCAGCGATCGGAAATGGCCCGTAATAGCGGCCACACCGGGATGTTGCAGTTCGCGCTCGGCCGAAATGGCATAAAAGCGCACCCTAAGATCTTCGGCGCGGCCGACGGGTATCACTCCGTATTGACGGATCACCTCGTGTTCGATGACGGCGGGTGCATTGAAGATTCCCAATCCTTTTTCCCCGAACACCTTCAAGAGCGCGCTGTCCTCGATTTCGGCCTTGATCGACGGGAAAATTTTATGCGTCTGGAACCACCTTCTCAGGTCGCTGTGCCACGAGGATTCCTTGCTTTGCATCAGGATCGGCGCGCCCGTCAAAGAATCCGGGAAGCCCTTGCGATAGCGGTCGGCCAGGTCCTTCACGCCAAAGAAAATCGTGCCGCACTCCCCGAGGGGGTGGCTGAAAAGATCGAGCCGCAGGGTTGGCGGGACCGGGCAATCGGTCAGGACCAGATCCAACTTGTGGACCGCAAGGTCCGCCAACAGTGTGTCAATATCACCCTCTCGGCAGACCAGACGCAGAGGATCGGCCAAATCGAGTACCGGTTTGATCATCTGGTAGGCGATCAGCTTTGGAATGGCCTCGACAACGCCGACCCTGAACAACGAGCCCTGGTTGCTGGCGGGGCCTAAAAGCGCCATTTCCAGTTCCGCCTCCAACTGAAACATTTTTTCGGAGTAACCGAGCGCGCGCTGTCCTGCTTCGGTGAGGACCAGATTGCGCCCGGATTTCTTGAAAAGCTTCACCCCCAGACTCGTCTCCAGCAGCTTCAACTGCCCGCTAATGGTCTGTGGCGTCACGTTCAGGAAGGCGCTTGCCTGTGCGACGCCGCCCTCTTTGGCGACGGCCCAGAAATACCGCAGATGTTTAAAATTGATATTCGCCATGCCGTACCCCCCGGTTTTGTTACTTCGTTTTATTCGAATTATTATGCGATTTATTTCGAATTTTTTCGATCTCTTTTATAGGCGATATTGAGCCCTCTGGAATTCATGTTTCGACGCGAAGGCCATAACGATTTGACGCTCGGTGTGAACGGGCATAACCGAAAGAATGTAATCTTGAGCTTTCAATGGTTTCGCCCGGAATATATCGTCATTCTTTTGGCGGTAAGCTTTATCGGCGGCTTGATCGTGGCCGCTCATCTTTCCGTTCGTCCCAAGAAAGGCAAAGACGCCGACTAGCCGGGGCTGACCAAAAAAAGCGCGCCCCCGAAAACTATTTCAGCGGCGCGAAGGATTGTCTTATTTTGAAATGATCAGGGTGTCTCGCTTAGATCAGGCCGATATAGGAAGCTATAATTAACGAAATGACGATGCCCCCTAAAATAGCCCCCTGAAGAAGGAGAGTCTTGTTCATGCCCTTGTCGGGCGCATCCGGGTTGCTATCCATATCAAGCCTCCAGAAAAGTTCAACTTCCATCTCAGGTACTGTCTAAAGCGCGCGATGCAAAAAGATAAGTCGTATTTTATAACGCAACATATCGAAAAATACGTACTGTTCGCGCCCTGGCGACGATGCGGAATGTTACGGGGAGCCGTCTTCCCCCTCACTTATACTTAAGCTTCAACCCCAAAATAATCCCCGCCAGCACCAGCGTCACCGCGTTGGCCAGGACCAGCGGCATATCGCCCTGGAGGAAGCCGTAAGCGATCCACAGGCAGATGCCGATACACAGAACAATGAACATGCCGAGCGAGATGTCGCGGGTTTGGCGCGTGCGCCAGGTTTTGACGGCTTGCGGCGCGAACGCCGCCGTGGTCATGACGCCGGCGGCGAGGCCGATGGCGGTGGTGGTGACTTCCATTTTACGTCCCTTCTCTATTGCCTCTTTCTTATGGCCCGTAAATTCGGATAATGCGGGGTAAGGAGCAAGCCCGATGGTGACCCAAGCCCAGAAGCATTTCGTCAATATCGAAGAGATGAGCGAACATCAGGTCCGCAACCTGATGGACCGCGCCCTGGCGCGTAAGGATTTCGACGTCGTCGAGGCCCTGGAGGAAGAGTTGGAACGCCGCGGCGTTATTCTGGAAGGCGGCGGAGGGTCTCAGGGGTTTTTCTAGGCGACCCCGACGGCGCCTTTTGAGCCCTTCTTGACCTTATACATGGCCTTGTCGGCGGCCTTCATCAGCTCGTCCTCGGTTTCGCCGTCTTTCGGGTAAAAGGCGATGCCGACGCTGGCGCCGATGTCGGCGGTGCCGCCCTGAACCTTGATCGGTTTGTTGATCCGCTCGACGACGCGCTGGCCGACGGTGGTCGCGCCCTCGGCGTGCTGGTGCTCAATAATGATGATGAATTCGTCGCCGCCGATTCTGGCCGCCGTGTCGGGCTTGCGGATGCAACCCCTGAGCCGCTCGGACACTTCTTTCAGCACCTCGTCGCCGGCTTCATGGCCGAGGGTATCGTTGACGGCCTTGAAACCGTCGAGATCGATGAACAGGACCGCCATGTCGGTTTCGGCGCGCTTGGCCCGGGCCATGGCTTTTTGGATGCGGTCGGAAAACAGGCGGCGCGACGGCAAGCCGGTCAGCGCGTCGCGGTTGGCGAGTTCCTGAATCTTGGCTTCGGCTTCTTTTAATTGCGTGATGTCGATGAAGGCGAACATCAACAGGTGCTCGTTTTCCAGGGGGATCGACGACAGCGACGCCAAACCCCAGACGACCGAGCCGTCGGCGGCCTTGAGTTTGAGTTCGAAATTGCGGACTTCTTCTTGCTCGATGAATTGGACCATCAGGGCCTGGCGTTCTTCGGCATCGACGAAGAAATCTTCCCACGACGCGCCCAGCACTTCTTCGCCGCTGGCGCCCAGGGTTTCGAAGAAAAAACGGTTGGAGAAAACGACGCTGCCGTCATCGACATTGATGACCAGAATCCCGGCCGGCACGGTGTCGTTAAAGACCCGGAGCCGGTCGTCCTCGCGCACCATCTTCTGGAAAGAGGTGTTGGCGGTATCCTTCATGATAGTCCCCCGGAAAGCCCCGGTCCCACCGCTCGGGCGCCGTTTCCTAAAAGTGATATGATTAGTATTGTATGCAACCCAGTCGTTGTCTTGGATATTGCCTTGAATGCGCCAGAGAAACAACCATTTCCCTGCAAAACAAGCCGTAACGCCTTGGAATGCCTGGGCTTCCAAAAAATAATTCAAAATTATTTTGACGTTGTGATTGCGGTCACTTACCGCATTAACCATGTGGGGTATTTATGTCTTCAAGATCAGCGGGCCGGTTTGTAGGTCCGGATCATTGAGACTAAAATTAGGAAGGAAAGTCTGATGACCATGGCTGAATTTTACACAGAAAGACGCGAGGCCGAGCGCTTCCCCCTGATGATGACCGCCGCGGTCGCCATGAACGGCGGCAACATGGGCGCCGTCATCTTCGACATTTCCGAAGGCGGCGCCAAAATCCAGTTGACGGAAACCCCCCTCGACCCGGCTAAGGACCTTGGTATCCGGGTTACGCTGGTGGTTCCAAAATACGGGAAGCTGGACGGCGAGGTCGCCTGGATCGACGAGGAATATTTCGGGCTGAAATTCGACGACGGCCAAAGCGCCGAGCTTACCTTCACCCTGAACGGCCTGACGGGAAATTAGGTTAACCCCGGCGACGGCCCGGCGACGACTTGACAAAAATCAAGGACCGGACCCGGTTAATTTGCTGGAATAACGCCTGTCAGAGACTCCTTCACCCGCGCTTTCTCCCCCTTGGAGCGCATCTCTGACGATCCCTGTTAAACTCGCCGGGCCGTAATGGTCCGGTTTTTCTTTGAGCCTATTGCCGGCTGGGGGAGGCGGGGCGCTTGCGGAGGATTAAACCCACGACAACCACGACACAGGCGACAAGCGCCATTTTCATGAAGAAAACGTATTCGGGGGAAAAGAGAGCGTCGAGTTCCATTTTTAAAATCCCAGTGTCGTTAACAAAGTCTCCCCTGAATCTACAAAAGACACTGTCGGCGTCCATGAAAAAAAATCAGGCCCCTTTCAGGGCCTCTTATCCGGGAACCGCCCGGTCGCCCGAAAGACATAGTTTTAAAGGCTTTCAGGGTGATTTAAGGGGCTCGCCCGGGGCCGGAAAACGGTCTTTTGGCAGCCGCCGGAAAATCTTAAAAAAACCGCGGCCTCACCCAAAAACGGGCGAATCGGGGGGGGTAATCATCATTCACATTCCGTTCACACGCCATTCATAAGGTTTTTGCATGGCCCTGATACACCTGTAGCCGTCAGAAGAACTGAACGCCGCCTGAATTTTTGGGGGAAGCCCCCGCATCCCCCGAATGCCCCCCGCTTTGGTCCCTCCCCCGGGACCGGGCGGGGGTTTTTTTGACGGAACTATATAGTTTGGCCCGGGGCCGGGGTGTTCTGGAACCGCCGTTTGTGGCAAAATGGCGCAATGATAGCGATTCGCGCGAAAACTCCGAATTTCCCCGTTATGGCCGTGATGCTTGCCGTCTTGGCGACCCTGATGGTGGCTGGGTGCGGCGATAAACCGACCCAAAAAGGCGCCAAAAAAGCCGCCAACGCGCTCAGCGATTATTATTACAAGGATTGGAAACCGCCGAGCGGCGATTGGCAGATTCAAAAAGTCGCCATCGCCAAGGACTACACCGTCAACGTCGATACCAAAATCGCCACCAAGACGCTGTCGAAGGCGATCATGGAACGCTCAAAGATGGAGCAGATGGAAATCGCCCGCTTGGCCTGTCCCAACATCAACGAAAAAATCTGGGACACGGTCGGCAAGACGCAACCCGTCAATATCCGCCTATCGGGGGCCGCCGGTCACATCATCAATTCGCTTTGCATGCGCCCTGGGGAAGAAGAAAAATAAGCCGGGCAACGCGACCCGCGACCCTTTTATTTACACCTTTTAACATTGTGCTTACCCGCGGTTCATACCCCGGTTACACCCCTTCCTTAATCTTGGTCTCATTGAAACCCTCATCAAAAGAGGGGGGGCCGAAAGGATTGAGATGTTAATTTTGTGTTTTACGGTTATCGCTTGGATGATGGTCATCGGCGGCGTCGGCATGGTGAGCATCGCTTTTATCGTTCAGGATCGGCCCCTGCCTAGAAAAAGCCTTTTGGACGAGCCTGAAAGCTTCGAGGCCACCGAACCAAAAAGGGCCGCCGAATTCCGGTTCGTGCCCTCCGCCGTTCGGGAAGGCGCATAAAGCCCCGGCTTAAATAAATGCAGTTGCCGGTCGGGTGGTTGCGGTTTCTAATGCGCCGCGATCAAGAAACTCTATTCATCCTGACCGGAAGGCCCAAGCCTTGAGCGGCGACATCATTCTCCATCACTATCCACAATCGCCGGTTTCGGAAAAGGTCCGCTGCGTTTTAGGCATCAAGGACCTGAGCTGGCGCTCCGTCATCATTCCCCGTATGCCGCCGAAACCGGACCTGGTCGAACTGACGGGCGGCTACCGGCTGACCCCGGTGATGCAGATCGGCGCCGATATTTTCTGCGACACGCAAGCCATCATCCGCGAGCTTGAGCGCATCAAGCCCGAACCGACGCTGTTTCCGGGCGGCTCGCACGGCATGGCCTGGGCCGTCGGGCGCTGGACCGACGTGGAATTGTTCAAGACCGTGACCAAGGTGGTGTTCGGCGACGCCGGCAAGGATTTGCCCAAGGATTTTTCCAAAGACCGCGGCGCCCTGTATTTCGGGGCCGATTATAACCTTAAAGCGCTGATCAAGGCGCTGCCTGAAAATCTGGTGCAGTTGCGCGCCCAGATCGAATGGATTGACGAACGCTTGGCTGCCAGAGACTTCATGTTAGGCGCCGAGCCGGGCCTGCCGGACGCGCTTTGTTATTACAATATCTGGTTCATCCGCGGCCGCTATTCGAAGGGCCCGGCATTCCTGAAAAAATTCAAACGATTGTGCGCCTGGGAAAACCGCGTCAAGGCCATCGGCCATGGCCGGCCGAAGGACATGGATGCTTCCTACGCCCATGCCGTCGCCAGGGGGGCGACGTCCCTGGTGACCCAAGGCGGCGACGGCGATGATTTGTGCGGCATTAACCCCGGCGACGAAGTGACGGTGGAATCCACCGGCGTCACCGGCTGCCCCGCCGTCCAAGGCCGGACCCTGCGCATCTCGTCTCAGGAAATCGTCATCCAGCGCCATGGCGGTATCGTCGGCAACGTCGCCGTCCACTTCCCGCGCGCCGGTTATTTGGTCAAAAAAGTCTAAGTACAAAGTCGGGCCGGAAATAAGGCTCACTTATCCCCGTGTTCCACAGGAAAATGCCCGATTGTGGATGGAATAATTCTTCCCAGAGGAAAAAATTGCGCCTAAAATCTCTACAGGATTTAGGGAATTAGTTGGCTTGCCAGTTGAGGAACTAAATTCTAGCTCAGAGTTTTCCAGGGTCCGCAAGGATTTTACGAAATTTTGAGTGGGGGAAGGCCCGGCGGAGCAATCCGACGGGCCTTTCTTCGTTGGATTAAGGGGTCTCACCTTTTTTGCTTTTTCTTCATGTCTTTGTGATTAAAAAAAAAGTCTACCCACCAAGGCACAAAGTAAGCCTTTTCCCTCTACGCGTCATTCCCGCGAAGGCGGGAATCCAGACTTATTCCACAATCGCCAGTAAAAATTAATTTCAGGCTTTCAGACTCATGGTTTCTTTTTTTAAAAGGGACTGGATTCCCGCCTTCGCGGGAATGACAGTACAAGGAGTACGGGAATGATGAATTAAGGGGACAGCTCCCTTTTAAACGTAAGCTGTCCCCTTAATTCCAGGCTTGAGCGGTTTGCGGCCAAAACGAGGCACAAGCCCACCCCTCATGTTGAGCTTGTCGAAACATCAGGGGTGGGCGGCCTCATCCTTCGACAAGCTCAGGATGAGGCC
>JABMOY010000094.1 GCA_013203955.1 Rhodospirillales bacterium
GCCATGGCGCGGGCGCAGCCGATCTTCGACGTTCTCGGCCAATCGACCACCCACGTCGGCCCCATCGGCACCGGCCAGGTCGCCAAGGCCGCCAACCAGGTCATCGTCGGGCTTAACATCGGCGCCGTCGCCGAGGCGCTGGTGCTGGCAAAACAAGCCGGCGCCGACCCGGCGAAAGTCCGCGAGGCCTTGAAAGGCGGCTTCGCCGATTCGAGGATTCTCGAAGTCCACGGCCAGCGCATGGTCGCGGGCACGTTTGCGCCGGGCGGCAAATGCACGACCCAGCGCAAGGATCTGGCCCAGGCACTGGAACTGGCCGCCGAGCTGGGGTTCGAGATGCCGGCGACGGCGCTCAACATGGCGCTCTATGACAAGCTCATCGACGCTGGCCACGGCGAGCTCGATCATTCGGCGCTGATTAAAGCAATCGACCCGGAGAACGGATGATGAGCGAACCTGTTACCCTCGACGTTTTCTCGGATTACGTCTGCCCGTGGTGTTACCTGGGCGACAACCGGGTCAAAAAAATCAAACGCAACTACGACATTACCGTCCAGCTGGTGCATTTTCCGTTGCACCCGGAAACCCCGGCCGAAGGGCGGACGCTGCAGAAATTATTTAATTGCGGCCCCGAGGAAATCGCGGCCAAGAATACCCGCATGCAAGGCCTGATGGAGCAGGAAGGCCTTGCCTATTCAGAGCGCAGCCATACCTACAACAGCCGCCTGGCCCAGGAAATCGGAACCTGGGCCGACACCCAGGCCGGTGGCGACGCCATCCATGACAAATTTTTTGAAGCCTATTTCGTTGATTGCCGCAACATCGGCGACACGGACGTCATCATCGACATCGTCAAATCGGTTGGGCTGGACGAAAACCAAGCCCGCACCGTGCTCGACGAACGCAGCTTTAAAGACGCCGTCGACGCCGACTGGGCAAAATCTCGCAGCTATGGCGTCACCGGGGTGCCGACCTTCATCAGCAATGGCCAGGGTCTGGTCGGCGCCCAGCCTTATGAAGGCTTGCAACAGCTTGTCAGCGCAGCCGGCGCCAAACCGCGAGGCGGGTAAAGTAAGGCCCGCAACCATGATTTCATCGACTTCCCCGGATTATCGCTTATATAAAGACGCGACATGAAAATTTGCCTGATCAAACCATCCATCGTCGTCCCGGCGCACAACCTGACCACCATGTTCACGCCACCGTTGGGGCTGGCCTATATCGCCGGCAGCCTGCGTGGCGCCGGGCATGATGTTGTCGTCGTCGATGCCTTGGGGGAATCGCTGGATACCCGCCACGAAGCCCGTAACGACTGTTTCCTGTACGGCCTGTCGCCGGAGGAAACGCTAGGCCGCATCCCCGCCGACACCGACATCATCGGCGTTTCCATCGGCTTTTCCTTTGAATGGCCGTTTTGCCGCGATCTCATCAACGCCATCCGCGAAAAATTCCCCAAGGCCCTGATCATCGGCGGCGGCGAACACGTGACGGCGGTGCCGCAACAAAGCCTTGAGGATTCAGGCATGGATATCGGGGTTCTCGGCGAAGGCGAAGAAACGGCAACCGTCGTCGCCAACGCCTACCGGAATGGAAATTTTGACCCTGCCCTGATCGACGGCATTGCCTACAAGTCAGCGGACGGCAAGGCGGTGGTCAACGAGCGCCGGGCCAGACAACGCAACCTCGACGCCATCCCTCTGCCCGCCTGGGATCTGGTGCCTTTGGAAAACTATCTCGAACGCGGCATGGGCTTCGGCGTCAACCGAGGCCGTTCGATGCCCCTGCTGGGAAGCCGGGGCTGCCCGTACCAGTGCACGTTCTGCTCCAACCCGTCGATGTGGACGACGCGCTGGATCGCCCGCGATGCGGATTTATTGCTCGACGAAATGCAGCACTATCAGGACACCTACGGCATCCAGAATTTCGATTTCTATGATTTGACGGCGATCGTCAAAAAATCCTGGATCGTCGATTTCTGCAACAAGATTGAAGAACGCGGCATGACCTTCACCTGGCAATTGCCGAGCGGCACCCGGTCGGAAGCCATCGACGAGGAAGTCTCCGAGCTGCTGCATCGCTCGGGCTGCCGCAATTTGTCCTATTCGCCGGAAAGCGGGTCCAAGGGCGTGTTGCAACGGATTAAAAAGAAAATCTCCACGGACTCGGTCATCGCCTCCATCGCCAGCGCCACGCGCCAGAAGATGTACGTCAAATCCAACATTATTTTCGGCTTTCCCGGCGAGACCCTGAAAGAAGTACTGGAAAGCTACGTCTTTATCGCCCGCATGGCCATCGCCGGCGCCTATGACATCGCCATCTGGGCGTTTTCTCCCTATCCGGGATCGGAACTGTTCAACCAGATCGCCGAAGAAAAAGGCCTGGTACTGGACGACGCCTATTACGATTCGCTGCGCTCTTACGCCGACACCTCGAGGACGCTGTCCTACAGCGAGCATTTTTCCGACAAGACGCTGAAAAAACTGCGCTGGATCGGCACGGCGCTGTTTTACGGCACCGCGTGGCTGGTCCGCCCCACCCGACCGTTCAAGATGGTCTGGAATATCATGCATGACCACCAGGAAACACGCTCGGAAATGGCGCTGTCCAACGTCTTAAGGCGCAACCGGCTGAAGACCTATCCGACCGGCACCGAAGACGGGGCTTAAAGCAGGATTACCCTGGACGTTTCCCAAGGCAAGCCCCTAGAGGCTTGGCCCGGGGCCGGAAACGATTTAAGAGACACATCATGTGCGGAATATTTGGATTTATCGCCAGCCCGGGGGCCGATTGCGGCGACGCTCAGTTTGAAAGCGCGCTGGAACATTTGTTCCGGCTGTCGGAACCCCGTGGCCAGGAAGCCAGCGGCCTGGTCATCGCCGGTAACGGCCGGGCCCAGGTGTTCAAGCGCGGCAGCGCGCCGTCCGAGATGATCAAATCCCCGGACTACAAAAAATTCCTGAAAGGCCGCCTCACCGGGGCCAGCGCCGTTATCGGCCATTGCCGCCTGGTCACCGCCGGCACGGAAACCATGACCGGCAACAACCCGCCGATCATCACCGAGCACAGCGTCGGCGTTCA
>JABMOY010000095.1 GCA_013203955.1 Rhodospirillales bacterium
CGGCGATACGGTCAACCTGGCGGCGCGGCTGGAAGGCCAGTCCAAAAGCTATGGCATGAATGTGGTCCTCGGTCCGACCACCAACGCGGCGGTCAAGGATCGGCTGGCGACCATCGATCTCGACTTCATTCAGGTCAAAGGCAAGACCGAAGGCACCTATATCTACGGCCTGATGGGTGATGCGGAGCTTAAGACCAGTCCTAGGTTCATGGAACTGCAAGAGAAAATTTTCAACGCGATAAAAAGCTATCAGAACCAACGTTTCGACGAGGCAGCCGAAATGTTTAAGGAAATCCGCGTTCTCGGCAACGAGGCCCACAGACCTTGGAACCTGGAAATCACCCTGGATGTGCTCTGCGATCTCTACGAAGAACGCATCGCCGAATACAAAATTAACCCGCCCGCTGCCGATTGGGACGGCGTCTTTATCGCCACCACCAAGTAGGCTTCTGGCTTAAAACTCCCTATTTTTCCGGCACATCCATAAAAAACCCCTTTTATTTCAATGCATTGAAGTAAAAAACAGCGATTTTGCGCTGTTCTTTAGCTGCTTTCAAATATTTAATAATGAAAGAAATTTGTTACAAACAAAAATATTTCGACACAAAACAAACACCCCAACACCGCTATCTTAAGTACCCCTGTCCCCGGCTTTTTTGTTTGTTGGGACTTTTGGGAATTAAAAAAAAGAAACTTTCTATTTGGTGCCGAGGATTATTTCTTGAAGGTTTGGAAGATTCCTTCGGCTTGTTTCTTGAGCGTGCGGGGAAACGGTTATGAACAGCGAAGAATTTGCAGGGATAATTAAGAAGCACGCCCTTTTTGTCAGGGGGGACAAGGCTGGTGAGCGGGCCGACCTAAGGCTGAAAAACCTCTCCGGCCTCTCGCTGAAGGGCGCCAAGCTGCAAAAGGTGCTGCTATCGGGCTCCGATCTCAGCAACATGGATCTTTCCGGCGCCAATTTGAGCGACGCCGACTTGTTCGGCGCCAACCTTTGCGGCGCTGATCTTTCCAACGCCAATCTTAGCGGCGCCGACCTCAAAGGGGCCAAGCTTAAGAACGCCAATCTTTATAACGCAAATTTGTCGAAGGCCGATATGCGCCCTGGGTCTCTGATGGACGCGGCGATGAAGATCGCGCGTCCCGATATGACCGCCGAGGAGAAAGCCAAGGCCAAGGAGATTCAGGGCAACATTTCCAACACCGACCTGGAGGACGCCTCGCTGGTATCGGCGGACATGCGCGCCGCTGAAATGTGCGAATGCGATTTATCCGGGGCCAACATGAGCAAGGCCAATTTGGCGTCGGCGAATTTGAAAAAGGCTAACCTGCAAAATGCCAACATGTCGGACACGGATCTGTCGGGCGCCGTCCTGGTCGAGGCCAAGCTGAAATCATCCAACCTGCGGGGGGCCATTCTTGACAATACCAACATGATGCATGCCGACCTGGAAGGCGTCGACATTCCGGCCAGTCTCGACCAACTGCCCAATGACAAGAAGGGCCTGTTCAAGGAACACAGCCAGTGGATCATTTCCAATGGCGAATGGGGGCGCCGGGCCAACCTGAAAGGCACCGACTTAAGCGGCATCAACCTTGAAGGAATGAACATCAGCGGCATGGGGCTGGAGGGGGTGGTCTTGAAAAATGCCCGGCTCAAGGATTGCAAGTTTCTGTTTTGTAATCTTTCCGGCGCCGATCTAAGCCAAGCCGACCTCGACGGTGCCGATCTCGACGGCGCCAACCTGACCGGCGCCGTTCTCAAGGACACGACGATGAAGGGAGCGACCTTGCGCGCCGTGGTGATCAGCAAGGCCAACGGCAAGATGACCACCACCACCTGCGCTACGAAACTCATCAACGCCACCTTGGAAAACGTCGATTTATCGAAGGCCCGCCTGCGCGGAACCCTGTGCACGGGGGCCAAAATCAAGGGGCTCAAGCTGGCCGAGACCCTATTCGAAAAATGCCTGATGGGTGACGACCTCACCGGTCTGGCCAAGGCACAGGGCGCCACTGTCGTCACCGCGTAAGCCGTCGCCTTTTATTCCGCTTTACTTCGACGTCATCACCCAGACGCCGTTCCAGTCGTCGGGCGGTTCCGCCTTCAGGTGTTCGCAGCGCTCGATATAGGTCTGCGCCAATTTGTCGCTTTCATTGGCTTGGATCGCTTCCTTGAAGCGGCCGATGGCCTTGTCCCATTCGCCGGCGCGGTATTCCTTCACCCCTTCGTTGAAATAGTTCACGTTGTCCATCAGGTTGGGGTAGGTCTCGTCGGTGTGGTAGTCGAGCACCTCGTAAACGCCGACCGGTTCCGTCTTTCCTTTGACGACAACCATGTCGACGTCGCGCATTTTATAAGTGCCCTTGAGCTTGGCCTTGGTGAATTCGCTGATGAGGATTCTTGCCGAATACTGTTTGCACGCCGATTCCAGGCGCGCCGCCAGGTTCACGCCGTCGCCGATCATGGTGTAGTCCATGCGCTTGGGCGAGCCGATGTTGCCCGACACCACCATGCCGGTGTTGAGCCCGACCCCGTGGTCGATGGCATCCAGGCCCTTGGCCTGGCGCTCGACGTTCCATTCCCACAGCTCGACGATCATGGCGATGGCGGCGCGCACGGCGCGGTCTTCGTCGTCGTCGTGATCGACCGGGATACCGAACCCGGCCATGATGGCGTCGCCGATGCACTTGTCCAACATGCCGCCTTCGCGGGTGATGATGTCGACCATGA